>JANQRL010000059.1 GCA_028284605.1 Paracoccaceae bacterium
GCCGGCGGGAAGCGCCGCCGGGCCGACCAGCACGAAATCGTTATACATCAGGTCGTGCCGAGCGATGCCGTAGCCCGCGGCCACGAACGCCTCCTCGGCGGATTTTGCGTGGACCACCAGCACGTCACCGTCGCAGTTCGCGGAATTGCGTAGGGCCTGCCCCGTGCCCACCGCCACGACTCGCACCTCGATCCCGGTTGCCGCCTGGAACTGAGGCAGAATCGACTCGTAAAGCCCGGAATTCTCAGTCGATGTCGTCGATTGCACGATGATCGACTGTTGCGCGGCAAGCGGGCCTGCCAAGAGCGTCAGGCAGGCCGCCGCGAGCCTAGACAAAGAGCCGGCCCTCCAGATAGGCGCGGGCCTCGGCGCTGGCGGGCTGGCCGAAGAAGCTCCGCGCGGCCCCGTGTTCCCGCACCTGGCCGCCATGGAGGAAGGCCACATCCTCGGCCATCCGTTCCGCTTGGGCGCGGTCATGGGTGACCAGAACCACCTTCACGCCATCATCGGCGGTGCGCGCGATCAGCCGTTCGATCTCGGCCGTCGCGGCGGGGTCGAGGCTGGAGGTCGGTTCGTCGAGGAGCAGCAGTTTCGGCGCCGCCGCCAGGGCCCGCACGATGGCCAGCCGCTGCTGCTCGCCACCCGAGAGCGTGCGGGCGGGCGCGGTGGCCTGATCGCCGAGACCGGCAAGCATCAGCAGATCGTCGAGCCGCTCGGCGCGGGCGCGGCGCGGTATCCGGGCCAGCCGCAGGGCGTGGCGCAGATTGCCGGCCACCGAGCGGTTCAGGAGCACCGGGGACTGAAAGACCAGCGCCGCCGGTGCCGCCCCCAGCGCGGTGAAGACGGCACCCCGATCGGGCTCGACCAGTCCCGCCATGCAGCGCAGAAGCAGGCTCTTGCCGGCCCCGTTCGGCCCCATCAGCACGGTGATCCCATAGGGCGGCAGGGAGAGCTCGACCTCGTCGAGCACCCGGCGCCCGCCGCGACTGAGCCCCAGCCCCTCGACCCGCAGGATCGGCGGCAGCTCGGCTTCGACGCCCGGAAACGGGATGACGCGGGATCTATTTGGCATAGGCAAGCCCCAGAGGCCGGGGGCGCAACCCCATGGCGGCGGCGTTGATCGCCAGCGACAGGATCAGCAGGATGATCCCCAGAGCAAGCGCCAGTTCGAGGGCCCCCTTGGACGTCTCCAATGCGATCGAGGTCGTCATCACCCGGGTCACATGGTTGATATTGCCGCCCACGATCATCACCGCGCCGACCTCGGCGAAGGCCCGGCCGAGCCCGGCGAGGGCGGCGGTCAGGAGCGCGGGCCGCGCCTCCCAAAGCAGGGTCGCGATGCGTTGACCCCGGCTGGCGCGGAGCGCCCGCAGCGTCTCGTCGAACTCCTCCATCAGCCCGGCGACGGCAGAGCGGGTCAGCGCCGCGACGATGGGGGTGACCAGCACCGTCTGGGCCACGATCATCGCGGCGGGCGTGTAGAGCAGGTCGAGCACGGCGAGCGGTCCGGCTTGGCTGAACGCCATATAGAGTGCGAGGCCCACGACCACCGGCGGCAGGCCCATGGCGGCGCTGACGAAGAGCGAGATCACCCGCCGACCGGGGAAGCGCAGCACCGCCAGGGCCGCACCGAGCGGCATGCCAATGGCGCAGGCGATGACGACGGCGCTCAGCGAGACCTGGAGCGATAGGCCGACGATCTGCATTAGCGCCGGATCGGCGCTGACCATGAGCTGAAACGCCTGGGCGAAAGCCCCGTCGAATGGCTGCATCGACCCCCCCTTGGCCCGCAGCCTGAGCGGGCTCCCGGAGGGTGTCAACCGCACGATCCCGCGACGGCCAAATCGTCGCGCCCGGACGGCCGGCGCCTGCGCGGCACCGGCCCTTCGGCCATTGCTCTCGCCCCGCCGGCCCGCCAAGCTGCGGGCGGATCGCCGAGGGAGGAACCGGATGGGACATATACTGGCCATCGACCAGGGCACGACATCGAGCCGGGCCATCGTCTTCGACACCGGTCTGAAGGTGGTGGCGAGCGCGCAGGAGGAGTTCCCGCAGTATTTCCCGCAATCGGGCTGGGTCGAGCATGAACCGGAGGAGATCTGGGCCAGTGTTCTTTCGACCTGCCGCGCCGCGCTGGAGAAGGCCGGGCTGACGGCGTCGGACATTGCCGGAATCGGTATTACCAACCAGCGCGAGACGGCGCTGATCTGGGACCGCGAGACCGGGGCTCCGATCCATCGGGCCATCGTCTGGCAGGACCGCCGCACCGCGCCGTTCTGTGAGGAACTTCGCGCCGAGGGGTTCGAGGCCGAACTGACCCGCCGCACCGGGCTTCTCGCCGATCCCTATTTCTCCGGCACCAAGGTCAAATGGCTCCTCGACAATGTGGAGGGGGCGCGGGCCCGGGCGGAGGCCGGCGGGCTCTGTTTCGGGACGGTCGATTCCTTCCTGATCTGGAAGCTGACCGGCGGCGGGACCCATGTGACGGACGCGACGAACGCCGCGCGGACGCTGCTCTACAACATCCGGGAGGGGGCGTGGGACGCGGAGATCTGCGCGCGCTTCGGCATCCCCGTCTCGATGCTGCCCGAGGTGCGGGATTGCGCGGCGGAGTTCGGGGTCACCGAACCGGACATCCTCGGCGCCGCGATCCCGATCCTGGGCGCCGCGGGAGATCAGCAGGCGGCGACCCTGGGCCAGGCCTGTTTCGCGCCCGGCATGGTGAAGTCGACCTACGGGACGGGTTGTTTTGCGCTGCTCAATACCGGGGCCGAACTGGTGGAAAGCCGGAATCGCCTGCTCGGCACCATCGCCTATCAGTTCGACGGTACGCCGACCTATGCCCTCGAAGGGTCGATCTTCATCGCCGGGGCGGTGGTGCAGTGGCTCCGCGACGGGCTGAAGGTCATCGAGGCGGCGCCGGAGACCCAGGCCCTCGCCGAGAGCGCCGATCCCGGGCAGGAGCTCTACATGGTGCCGGCCTTCACCGGGCTCGGGGCGCCGCATTGGGATGCCGAGGCGCGCGGCGCGGTCTACGGGATCACGCGGAATACCGGGCCGGCGGAGTTCGCCAGGGCCGCGCTGGAAAGCGTCGGCTTCCAGACCCGGGATCTGGTGGAGGCGATGCGGGCCGACTGGCAGGGGCAGGGGGAGGGGGCCGTGCTCCGGGTCGATGGCGGGATGAGCGCCAGCGACTGGACCATGCAGTTTCTCGCCGACATCATCGGGGCCCCGGTGGACCGTCCGGAGATGCTGGAGACGACGGCGCTCGGGGCGGCCTGGCTGGCGGGCATGCAGGCCGGGCTCTGCCCGGGGCCGGAGGGGTTCGCAGAGAGCTGGGCGCTTGACCGGCGCTTCACTCCGGCGATGGACGACGCCGCGCGGGCGGCGCGCTATGCCGGCTGGAAAGACGCGGTGGCGCGGACGCTCACAGGCTGAGCGCGGCGCTCTCGATCCGGCAGAGCGGCAGGTTGCGCGCAAGCGAGGTCAGCGTCAGCCCGCCCTCGCATTCGGTCACGCCAAAGCCGTAGCCGCGCAGGCGATGGCGCCATTCCCGGTCCGACACGCTTTTGCGGCGTTCGGCGATGGCGAGGTGGCGGGCACTCTCGATCTCGGTCTGCGACATGGATGTCATCCCTTGGTGTCTTCGATTGGGGCAGGCTCGCCCGGCGGTTTGTCCGAAGTTGCGCGACAATGGGGCAAATCGAGGGTCTTTGTGGCCGGGAATGCGGCGTAAAGGGTCCGTCTGCACGCCTTGCAGTCATACGCTCGACGGCGCGGCGCGACGTCGCCTCAGCCGTTATCGACCACCAGCCGCAGGCCCGCGGCGCCCCGGGGGACGTCGATCCGCGGATTTGGCGCTACGGCCGGGACCATGCCAAGGACCGGAATGACGCGGCTCGACATGCCCGGCACGACGTCGAAGCGGCGCGGTGTGCGGCCCGCGGCGCCCTCCGTCACCAGCGCGCCAAGCGCCATTGTCGCGATCCCGTTTTCGCCGGCGAGCGGCAGCAACAGGAGCCGGCCATCGAGCTTCGGACGGCCGAGACCTCGCGGCGAGACCACCGGCAGGTCGACCAGCGCCGGCCGGTCGAAGACATCCGACAGATGACCGCCCACGACCTCCCGTCCGACCGGCGTGAAGAACGCCGTCAGAGGCATGCCACGCGGATCGAGGCCAAGCAGATCGGAGAGCGCTCGACCGGCCACCCGGATCCGCCCGACCCGGGGTGCCACCCGTTGCAGCACGAAGGAATGCGGCAGGGCGGTGTCGATCCGGGCCGGATCGATCTCCGAGCGGAACGGCAGCCGGTCGGCGCCACAGAGCTCGGCCCAGTAGCGCTCCAGATCCGCCAGAAGGGCGCGGCCCTCGGGCCCCAGCCCCGCGCCCCGGGGGCCGCTGCGTCTGTCCGTGATGATCTCGCTCATAGTCGTCCCCTTACTCGTCACATCCTATCCTCCGATCCCCCCGGATCGGCCGCCCCCGGCGCGCCAACCCGGCCCACCGCGTCGTCATCGTTATCGCTTCCCTAATCTAGCGCCCCATTCCCGCCATATCTCCTATCAAAGTGTTAACGGGTTAACGGCTTGCCTGCCGGGAGGCTTTCGCCTTACCTGCCCGCCAACGGCAAGGAAGGGGCGTAGATGATCCGCTCGATGACCGCGTTTGCCGGGCGCCGCGGCGCGCTTGGGACAATGAGCTGGGCCTGGGAGATGCGCGGGGTGAACGGCCGCGGGCTCGACCTGCGGCTGCGGCTGCCCGAGGGGTTCGGCGGGCTCGACGCGGCGTTGCGCAAGGCGGCCGGCGCGGCGCTCGGGCGCGGGTCGGTGACGATCTCGCTGCGGCTGACCCGGGAAGAGGCGGCGGGCGAGACGGCGCTCGACGAGGCCCGGCTCGACGGGGTGATCGCGGCGCTGACCCGGATCGAGGCGCGCGCCATGGAGGCGGGGCTGTCGCTTGCCCCGACGACCCCGGCGGACGTTCTGGCGGCGAAAGGCGTGCTGCGGCAGGACAGCGGCGAGGCCGATACCGAGGCGCTGAGCGCGGCTTTGGCGGAGGATTTCGGGCCGCTTCTGTCGGAGTTCACCGAGATGCGGAGCAAGGAGGGGGCGGCGCTGGCAGAGGTGATTACCGCGCAGCTCGACCGGATTGCGGTATTGACCGAGGATGCGTCGCAGGCGGCGGACGACAGGCGCCTCGAACAGCGCGAAGCGCTAACCGAGGCGCTGCGCCGGGTGGTCGAGGATGTCGCCGAGATCGACGAGGCGCGAGTGGCCCAGGAACTGGCCCTGATCGCCGTCAAACAGGACGTGACCGAGGAGATCGACCGGTTGCGCGGCCATGTCGATGCCGCCCGCGCCCTGCTGACCGGGCCGCAGCCCGCCGGGCGCAAGCTCGACTTCCTGGCCCAGGAGTTCAACCGCGAGGCCAATACGCTCTGTTCCAAGGCGCAGAATGCGGCGCTCACCGCCATCGGGCTCGACCTCAAGGCGGTGATCGATCAGATGCGCGAGCAGATTCAGAACGTGGAATAGAACATGGCGCGACGCGGACTCCTGATCATCCTGTCCTCGCCCTCGGGCGCCGGCAAATCGACGCTGTCGCGGCGCCTGCGCGCCTGGGACCCGACGATCCGGTTCTCGATCTCCGCCACGACCCGGCCCGCGCGGCCCGGCGAAGAGGACGGCCGGGAGTACCATTTCCGCTCCGAAAGCGACTTCAAGGACATGGTGACGGCGGGCGAGATGCTCGAACACGCCCATGTCTTCGGCAATTTCTACGGCTCGCCCATTGGCCCTGTGCGCGACGCGATCGAGAGCGGCTGCGACGTGCTCTTCGATATCGACTGGCAGGGCGCCCAGCAGATCAGCAATTCCACGCTTCAGGACAGCGTGCTGTCGATCTTCCTGCTGCCGCCCTCCATCGCCGAACTGCGCGCCCGGCTCGAAGGGCGGGGGCAGGACAGCGCAGAGGTTATCGCCCGGCGGATGCAGAAGAGCTGGGACGAGATCAGCCATTGGGGCGCCTACGATTACGTGCTGATCAACGACGATCTCGACGAGACCGAGGCGCGGCTCCGCACCATCGTCACCGCCGAGCGCTTGCGGCGCGACCGGCAGCCTGATCTGGTGGATCACGTCCGTGCGCTACAGACCGAGTTTGGAGAGAGGCCATGACATTCTATGCCCTCGAAGGCGCCCAGCCCCATGTCGAGCCCACCGCCTGGGTCGCGCCGGGTGCCCATGTCATCGGCAGGGTGGTGCTGGAGGCCGATGCCTCGGTCTGGTTCAACGCCACGCTGCGGGGCGACAACGAGTTCGTCACCGTGGGGCAGGGGACGAACATCCAGGAGAACACGGTCTGCCATACCGATATGGGCTTTCCGCTGACGATCGCGGCGGGCTGCACCATTGGACACAAGGCGATGCTCCATGGCTGCACGATCGGTGAGAACAGCCTGATCGGAATGGGGGCGATTGTCCTCAACGGCGCAACAATCGGGCGGGATTGTCTGGTCGGGGCGGGGGCTCTGATTCCCGAAGGCAAGGTGATTCCCGACGGCTCGCTGGTCATGGGGATGCCCGGAAAGGTGGTGCGCGATCTGACCGAGGCGGAGATCGCCGCGCTCCGCGCCTCGGCGCTGCATTACCAGGAAAACGCCTTGCGCTACCGTGACGGTCTAACCGTCCTGCCCTTATGAAACCGCCCCGACCAAACTCCCTCGTCCGGCGCACCGCGTTCCCGGGCGGCCCGTCGCGGCCGCTGGTGACGCCGCTTCAGCCTTCGGTCGTCTATGCCTCCCCGGACCCGGATGCGCTCGACCGGCAATACGAGGAGGGTTCGGGCTTCACCTATGCGCGGGAGGGCCATCCGAATGCCGAGGTGCTCGCCGCCAAGATCGACATGCTGGAAGGCGCCGAGGGCGGGATCGTCACCGGCTCCGGCATGGCGGCCATCGGAGCCGTGTTCCTCGGCGGCCTGAAGAGCGGCGACCATGTGGTGGGCGGCGATCAGCTCTACGGACGCACCCTGCGGCTGATGAATGAGGACCTGCCCCGGATGGGGATCGCGACGAGCCTGGCCGATCCGACCGATGCCGAGGCGGTGCGCGCGGCGCTCCGGCCCGAGACCCGGATGATCGTGGTCGAGGTGATCTCCAACCCGACGATCCGGGTCGCGGATATGGAGGGGATCGCGGCGGTGGCGCGGGAGGCCGGGGTGTTGCTGGTCGTCGATAACACCTTCACCACGCCGCGGCTCTTCCGGCCGTTCGAGAGTGGTGCGGATATCGTGATCCACTCTGTCACGAAGCTCCTCGCGGGTCATTCCGACGCGACGCTCGGCTATGTCGCGGTGCGCGATCCGGTGCTCCGGGAGGCGATCATGACCGCCAATGTGACCTGGGGTCTGACGCCGAGCCCCTTTGACTGCTGGCTTGCGGAGCGCGGTCTCCACTCCTTCGACCTGCGGCTCGACCGGGCCGAGGCCAATGCCGCCGCCCTGGCCGAGGCGCTTGCGGACCTGCCCGGGATGGCCCGGGTGATCTATCCCGCCCGGCCCGACCATCCCGATCACAACCGGGCCATGGCCCTCCTCGGCGGACGCGGCGGCAACATGCTGAGCTTCGAGATCGCGGGCGGACGGGCGGCGGCCAACGCCCTGACCCGCGCCGCGCCGGAGCTGGCCTTCGCGCCGACGCTGGGCGACGTGGGCACCACCCTGTCGCACCCGGCCTCGTCCTCGCACCGGGCGCTGACGCCGGCGGCGCGGGAGACTCTGGGCATCTCCGAAGGGTTCTTCCGGGTCTCGGTCGGAATCGAGGATCCCGCCTTGCTGATCGCGGAGTTTTCCCGGGCCGTCAGTGCGGCCGGTCGGAACTGATCAATAAGATCTCGAAATCCAGACCCGGCGCGGCGGCGCGCACCTCGCGGCGGATCGCGGCCGGGTTCGGCACGACGGTGCTGATGCTGCGATAGGCGCCGCGAAACGACAATTCCGAGAGCGTTGCCGCAAGGTCGAGGGCATCGAACCCCTCGGCCATCAGCGCCGAGAGCACGACATCCGGGCGAAGCCGCTCCAGCAGATCGCCGGTCACATCGGCGAAATCGACGAAATGGAAGCCGTCGAGGTCTGGCAGCTCGCGGCCGGCAAGCCGCCAATGGTGCATATCCCCCACCACCAGCAGGATCGGCGTCCCGCCGTCTGCGTCATCGGCGCCGTTGCGCACGAGCCCGTCCTTCCCTGGTTCCACCGTTCCGCATACGCGGACTGGGCGAACTGACGTCTTGTCTGCAATTATAGGGCGAGAATGCCGGTGCTCAAAGCCCGAGCTCTGGTGTTTCGGCCCGCGCCACGATTATTTCACACTGATCGAGGGGGGCGGACATGGCCGATGTGCAGCTGCAATCGCTGGTCGAAGCGCTTCCGGGTCCGGTCCTGGTGATCGGTCCCGACGAGCGCATTCTGGCCGCCAACAGGGCCGGGGAGGCGCTCTTCGCCGCGGGCGGGCAGGGCTGGCACTACATCACCGCCCTGCGGCAGCCCAATGTGCTCGACGCGATCGAGGCGACGCTCGGCGATGGCGGCCGGCGCCAGACCCGATATCTCGGCTCCGAGGGCGGCCGCGACACGACCTGGAACGTCACCGCGGCCGGGCTGCGGCTCGATGGCGGTATCGCTGTGATCCTGACCTTCGAGGACATCACCGCGGTGGAGGAGGCGGGCCAGATGCGGCGGGATTTCGTGGCCAATGTGAGCCACGAGTTGCGGACCCCGCTGACCGCGCTGGTGGGCTTCATCGAGACCCTGCGCGGCCCGGCCCGGGACGACGCGGAGGCGCGGGAGAGGTTCCTCCGGATCATGGACGCCGAAGCCGGGCGGATGGCGCGGCTGCTCCAGGACCTTCTGTCGCTCAGCAAGGTGGAGCAGGACGAGCGGGTGCGCCCGATGGACCCGGTCGATCTCTGCGATGTGCTCGACGAGACGCTGACCCTGCTCCGGCCGCTGGGGGACAGCTCGGGGCTGCGCCTCGAGGTCGAGCGGCCCGAGGGCGAGATGATCGTGCCGGGCCATGCCGGGCAGCTTCGCCAGGTGATGCGCAACCTGGTCGAGAACGCGCTGAAATACGGCCAGAAAGGGGAGGCGGTCGGCATCCGTCTGACTGGCCCGACGGCGGAACCGGCCCTGCGCAGCGAAGGGGTGCGGCTGGTGGTGACCGACCGGGGCGAGGGCATCGCGGCGCATCACATCGCCCGGCTGACCGAACGGTTCTACCGGGTCGACATGCACCGCTCGCGCGAGGTCGGCGGCACCGGGCTTGGCCTCGCCATCGTCAAGCACATCGTGAACCGGCACCGGGGGCGGCTTAGGATCGAGAGCGAGCTTGGGGCGGGAAGCACGTTCACGGTGATTCTGCCGACAGAGTGAGGGGGGACAAAACTCTTCGAAGAGTTTTGCCAGACCCTTCGAAGGGTCTGGGCCCGGGAGCCGAAGGGGAGTGCGGTTCATAGTGCTCGCCGGCGTACCGGGCGTCCGAAACTCTTCGAAGAGTTTCGTCAGACCCTTCGAAGGGTCTGATCGCCGCTCGGAGGCCTCCTGGGCGGCTCAGGATGTCGGCCAATCGCAAAAGACCTTGACCCGGCCGAGGCCGCTGACGTAGCGACAATCGCCAATCGTGCCACGCCGCGCGTCAGCTGTCATAAAACATTTACAGAACCGTCACAAAAGCATTGCTGCCCGGCCATAGCAGGCGGGAGAGGTTGCCACCTGTCTGCGGCGACCCGTCTCATGACAAATCCAGGAGTCCTCCATGTCATTCGTGAAACTGACCGCCTCCACTCTGGCGATCGCTGCCGTTTCCGCGACCGCCGCGGCTGCCCGCGACAACGTTCAGGTCGCCGGGTCCTCCACCGTGCTGCCTTATGCCTCCATCGTGGCCGAAGCCTTCGGCGAGAACACCGACTTCCCGACCCCGGTCGTGGAATCCGGCGGCTCCTCCGCCGGTCTGGCCCGGTTCTGTGAGGGTGTGGGCGAGAACACGATCGACGTCGCCAACGCCTCCCGCGCGATCCGCGACCGTGAGATCGAGGCCTGCGCCGAGGCCGGCGTGACCGACATCATCGAGGTCCGCATCGGCTATGACGGCATCGTCTTCGCCTCCCAGATCGACGGCCCGGCCTTCACCGCCTTCACGCAGGTGGACTGGTTCAACGCGCTGTCGCCGATGGTGCTTGTCGACGGCGAGCTGGTCGAGAACCCGCACACCTCCTGGTCGGACTTCAACGCCGATCTGCCGGATGCCGAAATCCTCGCCTTCATTCCGGGCACCAAGCACGGCACCCGTGAAGTCTTCGAGGAGAAGGTGCTGCTCATCGGCTGTGAAGAGACCGGTGCGATGCAGGCGATGATGGATGGCGGCATGTCCGAGGACGATGCCGAGGATGCCTGCCTCTCGGTCCGCACCGACGGCAAGTCGGTCGATATCGACGGCGACTACACCGAGACCCTGGCCCGCGTCGACGCCAACGCCAACGGCATCGGCGTCTTCGGCCTCGCCTTCTACGAGAACAACACCGACACGCTGAAGGTCGCCACCATGGGTGGGGTCGAGCCCTCGACCGAGACCATCTCGACCGGCGAATACCCGGTGTCGCGGCCGCTGTTCTTCTACATCAAGGCGGCGCATATCGGCGTGATCCCGGGCCTGAAGGAATACGCCTCCTTCTTCATGGCTGACGAGATCGCCGGCCCCGACGGCCCGCTCGCGCAGTATGGCCTCGTCTCCGATCCGGCGCTCGCCGAGACCCAGGCGAAGATCGCCGACGAAGAGACCATGTAAGACCCTTCGGCGGGGGCCCACGCGGCCCCCGCCACCCTCTCCGGAAGACCAAGGGGCCCCGCGCGGGCCCGCCGCTGCCGCAGGAGCCTCCATGCCCGTCCTCTGGATTCTCGCGATCGTTCTCGTCGTCGCGCTTGTCGGCTTCGTCCTCGGGCGCCAGCGGGCGCTCAGCTCCGGCCAGGGCGACATCCGCAACCTGCATTCGCTGCCGTCCTATTACGGCTACAATGCCGCGCTCTTCGGTCTGGTGCCGGCCGTGCTGGTCCTGGCGGTGTGGACCGTGGTGCAGCCGCTCGTCGTGCAGAATTCGGTGATCGATCTGATCCCCGAGAGCGCGGTCGAGGATGCCGGCAATCTCAGCCTGGTCATGTCCGATGTCCGCCGGGTCGCCGATGGGCTCGACGTGGCTGTCGCCGAAGGCGCGATGAGCGCCGAGATGGCGGCCTCCCTGCGCACCGATTTCACCGATGTCCGCACCCGGCTCGGCAATGTCGGCGTCGCGCTCGGCTCCGACGTCACCCAGGACACGCTCCGCGTCGCGCAGCGCTACCGGGAACTGACCGCCTCCGGCAACGTTCTGAAGACCATTGTGGTGCTCGGCCTGTCGCTCGGCCTGACCGGGCTTGCGCTTCTGAGGACCAGCGCGCAGTTCCGCGCCCGCAACGTGGTGGAGCAGGGGGTTCTGCTTCTGCTTCTGGCCGCGGCCTGCATCGCGATCCTGACCACGCTCGGGATCGTGCTCTCGCTGATCTTCAATACGATCGAGTTCTTCCAGCTCTACCGCTGGACCGATTTCTTCTTCGGCACGACCTGGAGCCCGTCTTTCGGCGGCGGTTCGGAGCTTGGGATCATCCCGCTGCTCTGGGGCACGCTCTACATCTCGCTGATCGCGCTCCTCGTCGCGGTGCCCATCGGGCTCTTCTCGGCGGTCTATCTCAGCGAATATGCGAGCCCCCGGTTCCGCTCCATCGCCAAGCCGCTGCTCGAAGTCCTCGCCGGTATCCCGACCATCGTCTACGGCCTCTTCGCGCTTCTGACCGTCGGGCCGCTGCTGGTCAGCGTCTTCGGCGATAACGGCACGCTCGGGCTTGGCTGGATGCAGGGCGGCACGGCTGTGATGACCGCGGGGCTGGTTATGGGGATCATGCTGATCCCCTTCGTCTCCTCGCTCTCCGACGACATCATCAATGCGGTGCCCCAGGCGATGCGTGACGGCTCCCTGGGCCTTGGCGCCACCCATTCCGAGACCGTGCGTCAGGTGATCCTGCCCGCCGCGCTGCCGGGCATCGTGGGCGCCATCCTGCTCGCCGCCAGCCGCGCCATCGGCGAGACGATGATCGTGGTTCTGGGCGCCGGCGCCGCAGCCCGACTTGACCTGAACCCGTTCGAGGCGATGACCACGGTGACCGCCAAGATCGTCAGCCAGCTCACCGGCGATACCGATTTCACCTCGCCCGAGGCGCTCGTCGCCTTCGCCCTCGGCATGACGCTCTTCGTCATCACGCTGGGGCTGAACGTCTTCGCCCTCTACATCGTGCGCAAGTACCGGGAGCAGTACGAATGACCGACGCGACCGCCACGCCCGACGCCGCCCCGGCCCCGCACCGCAAGAAGGGCGGCTCGCTTCTGGAGCTCGACGCCCGGACGCGCAAGCGCAATGCCGCGGAGGCCCGGTTCAAAGCCTATGGGGTCATCGCGATCACCATCGGCCTGCTGTTTCTCGTGGCGCTTCTCTTTGCCATCATCCGCAACGGCATCCCGGCCTTCACCCAGACCTTCCTGACCATGGAGATCGTCCTCGACGAGGAGACTGTGGAAGCCGCCGAAGGCTCTATCGTCGCCACCTCGCAATACCGCAACATGGTGGCCGAAGCGCTCCAGGTGAAGCTCGCCGATGTCGGCATCGAGACCGACAAGGAGCCGCGCGACCTGATGCTGATGCTCTCGCCCGGTGTCGGCGCCGAGGTCCGCCGGGTCGTGCAGGAAAGCCCGGAACTGATCGGCGAGACGGTGGAGTTCCGTTTTCTGACCGCCTCCCGGGTCGACGGCTATACCAAGGGCCGGGTGCAACGCGAGGACCTGGCCCGGGACCGCAATCTCGACGCCACCCATCTCGATATTGTCGATGAGTTGATGGACCAGGGCGTCGTCGAGCGGACCTTCAACCTCGCCTTCATCACCGGATCGGACGCCTCCGAGAGCCGCCCCGAAGAGGCCGGGATCGGGGTGTCGATGCTGGGCTCGCTCTTCATGATGATCGTGGTGCTGGTCTGCGCGCTGCCGGTGGGCGTCGCCGCCTCGATCTATCTCGAGGAATTCGCCCCGAAGAACCGGCTGACCGATTTCATCGAGGTCAATATCTCGAACCTCGCCGCGGTGCCCTCCATCGTCTTCGGGATCCTCGGCCTCGCGGTCTTCATCCAGTTCGCCCATCTGCCGCAATCGGCCCCGCTGGTGGGCGGTCTGACGCTGGCGCTGATGACGCTGCCCACCATCGTGATCTCGACCCGGGCCTCGCTGAAGGCGGTGCCGCCCTCGATCCGCGACGCCGCCCTCGGCGTCGGCGCCTCGAAGATGCAGGCGGTGTTCCACCATGTCCTGCCGCTCGCGGCCCCCGGCATCCTGACCGGCACGATCATCGGCCTGGCCCAGGCCCTGGGCGAGACCGCGCCGCTCCTCCTGATCGGCATGGTCGGCTTCATTGCCTCGAACTATCCCGACGGCCTCGCCTCGGGCTTCCTCGATCCGAACTCGGCGATGCCCGCGCAGATCTACGAATGGGCCAAACGCGCCGACCCCGCCTATTACGAACGCGCCTGGGGTGGGATCATCATCCTGCTCGCGTTCCTGATGACGATGAACATCATCGCGATTATCCTGCGTCGCAGGTTCGAGCGCCGCTGGTAAGGAAAAGGACCCGACATGGACGACCTCAGACTGGTGGAGAGAGACGTGGACACCCAGGACATCAAGATCGCGGCCCGCAAGGTCCAGGTCTTTTACGGGGACACCCACGCGATCCGCGACGTGGACGTGGATATCCTCGACAAGACCGTGACCGCCTTCATCGGGCCCTCGGGCTGCGGCAAGTCGACCTTCCTGCGCTGCCTGAACCGGATGAATGACACGATCGACGTGGCCCGGGTCGAAGGCGACATCCATCTCGACGGCGAGGACATTTACGACGCCAAGGTCGATCCGGTGCAGCTCCGGGCCAAGGTCGGCATGGTGTTCCAGAAGCCGAACCCGTTCCCGAAATCGATCTACGACAACGTGGCCTACGGGCCGAAGATCCACGGGCTGGCCAAGAACAAGGCCGAACTGGACGAGATCGTCGAGACCGCCCTGCGCCGCGCCGCGCTCTGGGACGAGGCCAAGGACCGGCTCGACGAACCCGGCACCGGTCTTTCGGGCGGCCAGCAGCAGCGGCTTTGCATCGCCCGTGCCGTGGCCACGGAACCGGAAGTGCTGCTGATGGACGAGCCCTGTTCGGCGCTCGACCCGATTGCCACGGCCCAGGTTGAGGAGCTGATCGACGAACTCAGGCAGAACTACGCCGTGGTCATCGTCACCCACTCCATGCAGCAGGCCGCCCGGGTGAGCCAGAAGACCGCCTTCTTCCATCTCGGCTATCTCGTGGAATACGACGAGACCGGCAAGATCTTCACCAATCCCGAAGACAGCCGCACCGAGAGCTACATTTCCGGCAAGATCGGCTGACCAGGACCGGAGCGAGACGATGAACGATCCGCATATCACCTCCGCCTTCGACCGCGATCTGGAGGCGATCCAGGCGCTGGTGATGAAGATGGGCGGGCTCGTGGAGGTGGCGATCCTCGACGGCGCCAAATCGCTGGAGACCCGCGACGTGGAACTGGCCCGGAAGGTCGAGGCCGGGGACAAGGCCATCGACGGGCTGGAGATGCGCATCAACGAGGAGGCAACCCGGGCCATCGCGCTGCGCGGCCCGGTGGCCGAGGACCTCCGGGTGATCCTGACTGTGCTGAAGCTCGCGGCGAGCCTCGAACGGGTTGGGGACTATGCCAAGAACATGGCCAAGCGAACCTCGGTCCTGGCCGAGCTGGGCTCGATCCAGGGCACCGAATCGGCGCTCCGCCGGATGGCGCGCGAGGTCCAGCTCATGCTCAAGGACATGCTCGACGCCTATATCCAGCGCGACGTGACCCTGGCCCAGGACGTGCGCAACCGCGACCTCGATGTCGATCAGATGTACAATGCTCTGTTCCGCGAGTTCCTCACCTTCATGATGGAGGACCCGCGCAACATCACCGCCTGCATGCATCTGCATTTCATCGCCAAGAATGTGGAGCGGATGGGCGATCTGGTGACCAACATGGCCGAGCAGGTGATCTATCTGGTGACCGGCGAGATGCCCGAAGAGGGACGCGCGAAGGACGACCGGACGCCCTATATGACGGCGCTCGACTGAGGATCGACCGGACGCAGATGAATACCGTCAGCCAGCCACATGTCCTGATTGTCGAGGACGAGGCCGCGCAGCGCGAGGTGCTGGGCTACAACCTCGAAGCCGAGGGCTTCCGCACGACCAAGGCGGAGGATGGCGAGCAGGCGCTCGTGATGATCGAGGAGGAGACGCCGGACGTCATCGTGCTCGACTGGATGCTGCCCAATGTCTCGGGGATCGAGGTCTGCCGCCAGCTCAAGACCAGGAGCGAGACCCGCGACGTGCCGATCATCATGCTCTCGGCGCGCTCCGACGAGGTGGATAAGGTGCGGGGGCTCGAGACCGGCGCCGACGATTATGTCGTCAAACCCTATTCGGTGAGCGAACTGATGGCCCGGGTGCGGACGCAACTCCGCCGGGTACGGCCCTCGACCGTGGGGCAGGTGCTGATCTACGAGGACATTGTGCTCGACGCCGAAACCTACCGGGTGAAGCGGGACGAGAAGCCGCTGAAGCTCGGGCCGACAGAGTTTCGTCTGCTCTCCACCTTCATGGAAAAGCCGGGCCGGGTCTGGAGCCGCGAACAGCTCCTCGACCGGGTCTGGGGGCGGGACATCTATGTCGATACCCGCACCGTCGACGTCCATATCGGGCGGCTCCGCAAGGTGCTGACCCAGCATGGCGGTTCCGACCCCCTGCGCACCGTGCGCGGGGCGGGCTACGCATTGGGATAGGGCACCCCTTGCGCACGCGCCATCGCCGGTCTATAGCCGGCGCTCCAACTCCACAGGCGGAGGCGGGCGACCGGGGGAGACATCCCCGTTCGTCCACCGGTTGGCCCCAGACGGGCCTGATCCTCCGCCCAAGGCATGAAACCGGAAAGGACAAACATGGCTCTGCCAGAGTTTACCATGCGCCAGCTGCTTGAGGCCGGCGTCCACTTCGGCCACCAGACCCAGCGCTGGAACCCGAAGATGAGCGAGTTTATCTACGGCGCCCGCAACGGCATCCACATCATGGACCTCACCCAGACGGTCCCGATGCTCGACGCCGCGCTTCAGGTGATCCGCGACACCGTCGCCAAGGGCGGCCGCATCCTCTTCGTCGGCACCAAGCGGCAGGCCCAGCGGCCCATCGCCGAGGCCGCCGAGAAGTCCGCGCAGTTCTTCATGAACCACCGCTGGCTCGGCGGCACGCTGACCAACTGGCAGACCGTGAGCCAGTCGATCAATCGGCTGCGTGCCATCGACGAGGCCGCGGATGCCGGCTTCGACGGGCTGACCAAGAAGGAACGCCTCGGCATGGAGCGCGAGCAGGGCAAGCTTCAGGCCTCGCTCGGCGGGATCCGCGAGATGGGCGGCGTGCCGGACCTCCTCTTCGTGATCGACGTCAACAAGGAGGACCTCGCGATTGCCGAGGCCAGAAAACTCGGCATCCCGGTCGTGGCCGTCGTCGACACCAACTGCTCGCCCGAGGGCGTGGACTACATCATCCCCGGCAATGACGACGCGGCCCGCGCCATCGCGCTCTATTGCGATCTCGTGGCCCGCGCCGCGCTCGACGGGATGAGCGCGCAGCTCGGCGCCGCCGGGGTCGATCTCGGCGAGATGGAGCAGATGGCCGAAGAGGTGCTTGCGGAGGCGCCCGCCGAGGAGGCGCCGGCCGCGGACGCTCCGGCCGAGGAAACGCCCGGCGAAGCGGCGGTGGCCGAGGACGCTGCTGCCGAGGAGGCACCGGCCGAAGCGGCCGCGACCGAAGAGGCGCCCGCCGAAGAGGCCTGATCGGCCTGTCACACGATCTTCACCGGGCGGCCCTAGCGCTGCCCGTGACCCCTTTCTTCAAGGAGAGCAGAGATGGCGATTACCGCTGCACAGGTGAAAGAGCTCCGCGACACGACCGGCGCGGGCATGATGGATGCCAAGAAGGCGTTGACCGAGACCGACGGCGACATGGATGCGGCCATCGACTGGCTGCGCACGAAGGGGCTTGCGAAGGCGGTAAAGAAGTCCGGCCGGACGGCAGCGGAAGGTCTTGTCGCGGTTGTCGTGGAAGGCGGTAAGGGGGTCGCTGTCGAGGTCAACGCCGAGACTGACTTCGTCGCTAAGAATGCCGAGTTTCAGGAGATGGTCGCCGGAGTCGCCAGGCTCGCCCTGACGGCTGACGATTTCGACGCACTGCTTGCCTCCGATATGGGCGGACAGACCGTGCAGGACGTGCTCACAGACAAGATCGCGAAGATCGGTGAGAACATGAGAATCCGCCGCATGGCCTCGGTCGAGGGCGAAACGGTGGTTTCCTATGTCCACAATGCCGTCGCGCAGGACATGGGCAAGATCGGCGTATTGGTCGCCATGACCGGCGGTGACGTCGGTTTCGGCAAGCAGGTCGCGATGCACATTGCAGCGGTGAATCCCGCCGCCCTGTCGGAAGCCGACATGGACCCGACGGTAATCGAGAAGGAAAAACAGGTTCAGATGGACATCGCCCGCGAAAGCGGCAAGCCGGAACAGGTCATCGAGAAGATGATCGAGGGTCGGATGAAGAAGTTCGTGGCTGAGTCGACCCTGCTCAATCAGACCTTCGTCGTGAACCCCGACCTCACCGTCGGCGAGGCCGCCAAGGAGGCAGGCGCCACGATCACCGGTTTCGTCCGGCTCGAAGTGGGCGAGGGGATCGAGGTGGAGAAGGAAGACTTCGCCGCCGAGGTCGCCAAGGCCGCACAGACCTAGCCGGCGTTTCGACGCGATGCAGGGCAGGGGGCGCCGTTCAGGCGCATCTTGTCGTGTGCGAAGCCGCTACTCGTCACCGTCGGATATGGTGAACACCTCGCCATTCGCCTGCACGACCTCGCGGGCATAAAGCTCGTTGGAGAACAGATCGTCGTCCATGACGCCGGAGACGGTGATCCGGTCACCGGTCTCGATCCCCAGATCGCCGGAGCCGAGATAGACCCGCACCGCGCCGCTCTCGTCGCGCAACCGCACCTCATCGATATCGAAGAAATGCTCGACGGTGCCGGCGACGGTCACCGACTGGCCGCGGGCGATATCGCTGATCGGAATAATCTCGGCTGCCGCGGCCGTAGTGACGCCGGCGACGAGGCTCGCGGCTAGAACGAGGGTCTTGCGCATGGGGGACCTCCCTGGTCGCTTTCCCTCCGAGATGGGGTCGTGTCGGACAGATGCAATGCCTGGGGCGATAGGCCGCGAGCGGCAGGGCCGCAAGGGCCCAGTGCTGGACATGAAAAACGGCTCGTAAAGCTCTGAAAAGAAATGCGGCGCCGCAGTCGGGAGACCTGCGGCGCCGCGGGTGGTCCGTGCGCATCCGGGGATGGATGGGACAAGGCACGAGACACTGGGGTGCCGGCCCGCCGGAGCGTAATTCACCGACGGACCGAGCGTCCGGTTAGACCGGCACGAACCGGCTGGCCTTGAAATCACAAGGGATCCGGTCCGCCGTTCCCTGACCCGAAGGTCACCACTCACGGAACGGGATCAGAGTGCCACATGCCGTTGCGTCACCATAGTCCGGGATTCCTGACCTTCAGGTCATCCTCCGCGAAGCGTCCTGGCATAAGGTTGTCCGAGGTTTCGCCCCTCTGCCGGCAGCGAACCGCGATCTGCGTCGAACAAATGACGCATCGAGCCTGGAGTCAGGTCTCCGCGTCGAGCACGAACATCTGGTTCTGGAACGCCGCCTTCAGCACCGCCTGGGCCGTGGTCTCCACATCCAGAGCCTCCCGCGCCAGCCGCAGATGCTTCTCGACCGTCGCGGGCGTCAGCCCCAGAAGCAGCGCGATGTCCTGGGTCGTCTTGCCGTCGCCGACCCATTGCAGCACCTCGCGCTGGCGCTTGGTCAGCCGGCGCTCACCGGTATGGGGCAGGGTGAGGAGCTTCAGATGCGCGACATTGTTCATCACCACGATCTGCTCGCCGTGTTTCTCCCAGATCCGGTCCACCGCCTCCTGGCTCTGGCCTCTCTTTGCCGTCAGCGCGATGGCGCCCTTGGACCGCGCCGACACCGACCGGAAACTGACCGTATAGCCGGCCGTCACGCCCATCTTGCGGTTGAACGCGATCACCCGCTGCTCGGCGGGCGTCAGGTTCCCCGGGTCGCGGACCCAGCGCCAGGAACAGGCGCCGCTGTTCTCAATCGCCCAGCGGAGCATCGGCGCGTGGTAGTGGAACCCGTCATCGATGAAGACCTTCGTGTAGTCCGGGTCGTGGTTCGTCAGCACCACCCAGTCCTGAGGGTCGCCGAGCGAGCCGCCATAGCGATAGCGGGTGAAACCGTAGATCAGCCGGTCGAACCCGTATGCGGCCATCTGCTCGCAATGCATCCGCCAGAGATCCTCGACCGTCGGCGCGTTGGTCAGCGCCTCGAGATAGGGGATCAGGTCTCGGGCACTCATGCCGGGGTCGCTCCGAGATGGGCCGCCATGGCGCGCAGGGCGAGGGGGTAGCCATCGGCCCCGAAGCCACAGATCTGGCCGAGCGCGACGGGCGCCACGAAGCTGCGGTGCCGGAACGCCTCACGCGCGTGGATGTTGCTGAGGTGCAGCTCGATCACCGGCAGGTCGATGCCGGAGATCGCATCCATCAAGGCAATCGAGGTGTGGGTATAGGCGCCGGCATTGAGGATCACGCCGTGATGGATGCCCAGGGCACCGTGCAGCGCATCGACCAACGCGCCCTCGGAATTGCTCTGCACGAACTCGACGCTAAGCCCGAGCGTGGCGGCGCTGTCGTGGCAGAGCGCCTCGATATCGCCAAGCGTGGTGGTGCCGTAAACCTCTGGCTGGCGGCGGCCGAGCAGGTTGAGGTTCGGGCCGTTGAGGATCAGGATCGAATGCGCCATGGCCGATCGCTAGCGGGGTTGCGAGCGTCGGTCAAAGAATTTCTAAACGGAACAAGGCGCTGGCTAGCGTATATTATTTACCATAATCTTCATTATGCGATTACTCGACCGTTGGCGAGTCCCGAAGTTGTCGTGCTCTTCAGACACCCTTCTGCCTTAAAGCAGACACCGTGAGGCATCGAGCACTCCCAAAGCCCTCATGTCTCTAAGCTATGGTTTCAAATTGGATGAGGTCGCCAACTTCGAACAAAGACCTGACGTCCGGTCCGCTCTCTTGAGGCGTCGCGAACTCAACCGGCGTTACCGATCTTGGAGTGCCATCGAACGTGGTAAGCTGGACCGTGGCAAAGCTCAACTCATCGCTCTGCGGGTCATTGTCCGGAACAAGGACATCGCGCTTTTCAAGGATCCGAGCGACTTCATGTCTGGGCTTGAGCATTGGAACGGGCGCTTCAAACACTTCGGGTGGCGCTACGTCCCTGAGCGCATCGATATCTCCCTCCTCGACGCCATAATAGTCGAACAGGCTGAGCCCGCTCGAAACAGATTTCTGGAATAGCGATGGCTCGAAATCGAACAGATCAATGACGCTCTGCGGAACGCCCAATTCCTGCGACAGGATGAACGGCTCTGTCCTGGAGCTAGCGAGGGCAAGATACTCATCAAGATACGGAAACACTTCATCAGCAGGTAGAACGGAGATTGCGTTGTCGTCCCATTGCGGCGCCAGCGCATTCTCATCATCCCGGTAATCGCCGCCTGATGTGAAGTTGGGCAGGTTCTGATTTACCAGATCGCGTACATAATCATCGATACGATCACCTTCCTGAAGCTCGTACTCCGGAGACGTGATGAAGAACGCGATCGTGTCGTTCCTGTCTATGGTTCCGTCATTCAGCAAACCGAGCCAGAAATCAAACCCTGCCTGGTCCGGAGCCCGGTTGAACTGGTTGAAGTACAAGTCCGTCAGGAATCGCTCATTGGTCGTGCCGGGAGGGTAGAGCGCCTGGTACTCAGAAGATGCGGAAAAGTAGAAACCAAGAATGTCGGCAACGTCGTCTTCGACCGCGTTGTCGTTGTCACGCAAGTCACGAAACGCATTGATCCAGAAATCGAAGCCGAGCAGGTCTGGCTCGCGCCCGAAAACCGTGTCGTAGGCCTTTACCAGGACCCGGATTTCACCCATGAGCGTCAGAGCCGGATTGGCGGCATTCTCCGAGTCGAGAAGGTACTGCTGGAAGTCGGCCTCTGTTGCAATCGTACTCCCGCTGACCACGAAGTCGGGCAAGTCGAGAAGCCCGTTATCGAAATCCAGTGAGAATCCCGTCCCATTCTCCAATACGCGGTCGCCAGTATCGTTCGATCTCGTCATGGCTTGGAAGATGAACAGAGCTTCTTCGTGCGATAGTGGTATGGGCCGTGATCCTGATGTAGTCCACAAGGGAACAACCTTATGGTGCTTACCACAACTATACGACGAACACAAGACAACGTGGCTGTATGCTTGGCTCAGGTTTCCTATTTGGATCAAAGCGTTTGCGCGGATCGGATCCCGACGAGCGGTGGCCTGGGCGCGACCTTTGGCTGTCCCTAGGCTTGCGTGTGATGACTGCCGATCAGCCGCCGTTTCAGGCCCAACCCATGCCATGCCCCGGGAACTGACGATTACCGGCCAGGTCCAGGGCGTGGGCTTTCGGCCTCTGGTCTGGCGCATCGCCCGGGCGCAGGGCCTGAGCGGCGATGTCCGCAATACCGCCGACGGCGTGGCGATCCGGCTCGATGTCGCGGATACGGCCCCGTTCCTCGCTGCCCTGCGCCGCGCCCTGCCGCCGCTGGCGCGGATCGATGCCGTGACGGAGCGCGCGCTGGACCGGCTCGACGCGGGGGACTTCACCATCCTGCCCAGCACCGGCGGCGCGATCCGCACCGCCGTCACCCCGGACCAGGCCACCTGCCCCGACTGCCTCGCCGAGATTTTCGATCCGACCCAGCGGCGCCAGGGCTATGCCTTCACCAATTGTACCAATTGCGGGCCGCGGTTCTCGATCATCACCGGGCTTCCCTATGATCGGCCGCGCACGGCGATGGCCGCGTTTTCGCTCTGCGCCGACTGCCAGGCGGAATACGACGATCCGGCCGACCGTCGCTTCCACGCCCAGCCGCTCTGTTGCCCGGCCTGCGGGCCGCAGCTTTCACTGGAGCCGGGCACAGGCGGCGATCCGATAGCCGAGACCGCCGCCCGCCTCAAGGCCGGCGAGATCGTCGCGATCAAGGGCATCGGCGGGTTTCACCTCGCCGTGGATGCCCTCAACCCCGACGCAATCGCCCGGCTTCGGACCCGCAAACGACGCCCGACGAAGCCCCTGGCTGTCATGGGCACGCGCCCGATGGTCGCGGCCCATTCCGAACTCACGGCCGAAGCCGAGGCGCTCCTGACCTCCGGCGCCGCCCCCATCGTGCTTCTGCCCGACGGGCCCGCCCCCCTGCCCGATCTCCTCGCTCCCGACCAGCACCAGACCGGCTGGATGCTGCCCTATACCCCGCTCCACCACCTGTTGCTGGACGCCTTTGGCGGGCCCCTGGTAATGACCTCGGCGAACCTGTCGGGCCAGCCCCAGGTGATCGGCAATGACGAGGCGCGCGAAAGCCTCGCCGGCATCGCCGACGCGATCCTCCTCCATGACCGCGCCATCACCCGCCGCCTCGACGACAGCGTGATCCGCCTCACCAAGGCCGGGCCCCTGCCGTTCCGCCACGCCAGAGGCCGCGCGCCGGAGGCCTTCGCCCTCCCGGAAGGCTTCGACGACGTGCCCGACATCCTCGCCCTCGGCGGGGAGCTGAAATCGGCGATCTGCCTGATCACCGGCGGCCGCGCGATGCTCTCCCAGCATCTCGGCGACCTCGACACTCTCGCGACCTACGAGGCGTTCCAGCAGGCAATCGCCGATTACACCGACCTCATGGACCACCACCCCGTCGCCCTGGCCTGCGACGCCCATCCCGATTTCCGCGCCACCGCCCATGCCCGCGAAATCGGCGGTGAAAGGCCGGTGATCGAGGTGCAGCATCACCACGCCCATCTCGCCGCCTGCCTTGCCGATGCCGACTGGCCGCGCGACGGCGGCAGAGTGGCCGGGATCGTGCTCGACGGGCTCGGCCTCGGACCGGACGGGACGATCTGGGGGGGCGAGTTGCTCCTCGGCGATTACCGGGACGCCACCCGTCTCGCCCATCTCAAACCGGTGCCGCTCTTCGGGGGCGATGCCGCCCAGCGGGAACCCTGGCGGGTGCTCGCCGCCCATCTCGACGCCGCAGGGCTCGACGCCGAAGCCGACCGCCTCTTCCCCGACAAGCCCCTGGCCCTGCTCCGCCGGAGCCAAGCCCCTCTCACCTCCTCCATGGGCCGGCTCTTCGATGCGGTGGCCTGCCTCCTTGGGCTCGCCCCGGAGCGTCAAAGCTTCGAGGGCGAGGCGGCGATGGCCCTCGAAGCCGCCGCCGCGCCGCATCTCGAGGTCGCGCTGGCCGCGCCGGATCGGTTCCCCGCCGCGGGCGGCGGGTTCGATCCGGGGCCGTTCCTCGCCGAACTGATGACGGTCCGGGATGCCGATCCGGGCCCCCTCGCCGCCCGTTTCCATGCCGCTGTCGCCCGCACGTTCTGCGCCGCCGCCCGGGCCGAGGTCGAGGCCGGCCGGGCCGCCGCTGTGGCGCTGACCGGAGGCTGTTTTCAGAACGCCGTGCTGCTCGACGCCTGCATGGCGGAACTCGACGGCCTGCCCGTCCTGCACCACGCGCGGGTACCGCCGAACGATGGCAGCCTCGCCCTCGGCCAGGCGCTTGTCGCGGCGGCGCGACTGCCGGAGGACCACTGATCCGGCGAAAGGTGGAGTGCGGAACGCGGAGCGGCTAGAGTGGCGACAGCCGATGGGGAGACCAGCCATGCACGAGATGTCGATCTGCGAGGGGATCCGCGGTACGATCGAGGCGGCGATCGCCGGCGAGCAGGTCTCGGCGGTCAAGGCGGTAAGGCTCGAAATCGGCCGTTTCGCCAGCGTCGAGAAATCGGCGCTTGAGTTCGCTTTCGACATCGTGATGCGCGGCACCCCCGCCGAGGGCGCGCGACTTGAGATCGTCGATCTGCCCGGCCGGGCGATGTGCTACGATTGCGGCACGCCAAAGGACCTCGAGGCACGGCTCGCCCCCTGCCCCGATTGCGGCGGCACAAGGCTGATGCCGATTTCCGGCGACGAGTTGAGGATCAGGGATCTGGAGGTGATCTGAGATGTGTAACGTCTGCGGCTGCGGAACCGGGAGTGTCGAGGGACATTCCCACGACACCGGCGACCTGCATTTCGGCCATGGACCCGCCGGCACCGAGGTGCCGGGCATGAGCCAGACCCGGCTGATCGAGATCGAGACCGATATCCTGGCGAAGAATGACCGCTATGCGGCCGAGAACCGCGCGAACCTCAATGCGCTCGACACCTTTGCCGTGAACCTCGTCTCATCGCCCGGCTCCGGCAAGACGGCGCTGCTCTGCGCCACCATTGCCGCCCTTGACCTGCCGCTCGCGGTGATCGAGGGCGATCAGCAGACCGCCAACGATGCCGAGCGCATCCGCGCCACCGGCGCGCCGGCGGTCCAGGTCAATACCGGCAAGGGCTGTCATCTCGACGCGCATATGGTCGGCCATGCAATTGAGCACCTGAACCTGGCTCCGCAGAGCCTTCTTTTCATTGAAAATGTCGGCAACCTGGTCTGCCCGGCCGGGTTCGACCTCGGCGAGGATTGCAAGGTCGCGATCCTGAGCGTCACGGAAGGCGAGGACAAGCCGCTGAAATACCCCGACATCTTCACCGCCGCGCGGCTCGCGATCCTGAACAAGGTCGATCTCGCGCCCCATTGCGACGTCGATCTCGACCTCTACGAGGCCAATCTGCGCCGGGTGAACCCCAGCATCGAGATCCTGCGGCTGTCGGCCCGCACCGGTGCCGGGCTCGACGCCTGGATCGACTGGCTCCGGGCGGAGCTTGCCGCCAAGACCGCGCGGCCGGCGGCGGAGTGACACGGTGAGCCGCCCTGCCCGCCCAGTCCGGAACATCTGACATGTGCCTCGGCATCCCCGGCCGGATCGTGGCGATCACCGACGCGGACCGGCAGCTCGCGTTGGCCGAGATCTCCGGCGTCCGGCGCGAGGTCAACGTCGCCTGCATCGCCGGGGACGGCCCGCTCGACGCGCTGAGCGGGGAATGGGCGCTGATCCATGTCGGCTTCGCCATGGCCCTGATCGACGCCCATGAGGCGGCGAAGACCCTTCAGGCGCTGGAGGCGCTCGGCGAGGCGGCCGAGGAACTCGATGCCATCGCGGCGGGTCGTGCGGCCCTGGAGGACGAGCGATGAAGTATGTCGAGGAATTCCGCGATCCGAAGGCCGCGAAGGCGCTGCTCGCCGCCATCGCCCGCCGGATCGACGCCCTCGGCGCCACGGTCGAACACCCGATCCGGATCATGGAGATCTGCGGCGGCCATACCCATGCGATCTTTCGCTACGGGCTCGACAAGCTGACCCCGCCGGGGCTCGATTTCATCCACGGGCCCGGTTGCCCGGTCTGTGTCCTGCCGATGGCGCGGGTCGACGAGTGTATCGAGATCGCCCGGCGCCCGGAGGTCATCTTCACCACCTTCGGCGACGCGATGCGGGTGCCGGGCACACAAGGCTCGCTGATCGAGGCCAAGGCCGCCGGCGCCGATATCCGCATGGTCTATTCGCCGCTCGACGCCCTCGACCTGGCGCGCCGCAACCCGCACCGGGAGGTGGTGTTCTTCGGTCTCGGCTTTGAGACCACGACACCCTCCACGGCGCTGTCGATCCTCCAGGCAAATCGCGAAACCCTCCGCAATTTCAGCGTCTTCTGCAATCACATCACGGTGCCGCCACCGATTCGGGCCCTGCTCGACGACCCCCATATGCGGCTCGACGGCTTCGTGGGCCCGGGCCATGTCTCGATGGTCATCGGCACGAAGCCATACGGGTTCATCGCCCGGGACTACGGCAAGCCCATCGTGGTGGCCGGGTTCGAGCCGGTCGATCTGCTACAGGCGGTTCTGATGGTGCTCGACCAGATCGTCGAGGGCCGCGCCGAGGTCGAAAACCAGTACGCCCGCGTGGTGCCGGAGGAGGGTAACCCGGTCAGCCTCGCCGCCATCGCGCGGGTTTACGAGCCCCGACCCACCTTCGAGTGGCGCGGGCTCGGCGAGATCGAAGAAAGCGGGCTGCGCATCCGCCCGGCCTTCGCCGCCCATGACGCCGAGGTGAAATTCGCGATCGGCTACGGAGCGGCGCGACCCGCGGCGGAGCCCGAGGGCTGCGCCTGCGGTGCGGTGATGGCGGGCCGGTCCAGGCCCACCGATTGCGCCCAATTCGCCACCGGCTGCACGCCGGAGATGCCGCTCGGCGCGCTCATGGTTTCCTCCGAGGGCGCCTGCGCGGCCTATTATCAGTATGGCGGGCATCGCGCCCTGGAGCGGGCGGAATGAACGCGCCGCAGCGCGCGGAGCGGATCACCCTGTCCCATGGTGGCGGCGGCAAGGCGATGCGCGATCTGATCGACACCGTCTTCGCCGGTGCCTTCGCGGCGCAGACCGAGGAGGATCAGGCCCGGCTTTCGGCGGCGGCCCTGGCCGAGCCCGGCGCGACATTGGCCTTCACCACTGACAGTTTCGTGGTCGATCCGATCGAGTTTCGCGGCGGCGATATCGGCACCTTGGCGGTCTGCGGGACGGTGAACGACCTGGCGGTGGGCGGGGCGCGCCCGCTCTGGCTCTCGGCGGCGTTCATCCTCGAAGAGGGTCTCGAGATTGCGGTGCTGCGGCGGATCGTGGCCTCGATGCGACGCGCGGCGGAGCGCGCCGGCATCCGGATCGTGACCGGCGACACCAAGGTCGTGACGCGGGGCGCGGCGGACAAGGTCTTTGTCACCACGTCGGGGGTTGGCGTCATTCCGCCGGGACGTGGACTCTCGGCGCGCGCGATCCGGCCGGGCGATGCGGCGCTGGTGAACGGGCCCCTGGGCCTCCATGGCGCGGCGATCCTCGGCGCGCGCGGGGAGATGGCGCTCTCGTCCGACATCCGCTCCGATTGCCGGCCGCTGGGCGGGGTGATGGCGGCGCTCATGGAGGCCGCGCCCGGGCTGCGGGCGGCGCGGGACGCGACCCGGGGCGGGCTCGCCGCGGCGCTCAACGAGATGGCGGAGGCGGCGGGGGTGAGCGTGCGGCTCGAGGAGGCGGCCCTGCCGCTCTCGGCGGAGGTGCGCGGCATGTGCGAAATCCTCGGCCTCGATCCGCTCTATCTGGCCAATGAGGGCACGCTGGTGGCCTTCGTTCCCGAGGCCGAGGCGGAGCCGGCCTTGGCGGCCCTGCATGCCCTGCCCGAGGGGCGCAACGCAGCGATCATCGGCCGCGCTGTGGACCGGCGGACGGTGCCGGTCTACATGGCGACGACATTTGGCGGCGAGCGGATCGTCGACATGCTTGTGGGGGAGCAATTGCCGCGGATCTGCTAGGCCGGTGCGGGATCGCGCAGGGGCAGAGGCGCGGCGCGGTCAGACCCTTCGAAGGGTCTGACGAAACTCTTCGAAGAGTTTCGGTCCGGTCCCGGGCGCGGGTCCTTCCGTTCCTGGCGCCGCCGTCCTGTTCCCGGCGAGTCAGACCCTTCCAAGGCTCTGGCAAAACTCTTGGAAGAGTTTTGCCCCCCGGAGTACATCCGAAAGGCGCCTGCCCTTCCCTCGCATCCGCACCGGGCGATCTCGGCGCCGTCGGAACCGAAGACTGCCGATCCCACCGGGCAACCCGCCCCGAAGATCGCCTATCGCCGCCAGCCAGCACAGGGGAATGGCCCGAACCGCTGTGCCGGAGGCGGTGGCTACCCTTTCACCACGAGACCCGGAGGCGTGGCGCACAGCCTCTCGCAGCCCGTCTCGGTGATCAGGATCGGCTCTGTCATCTCGATCCCGCCGTCATCGAGCCAGAGCGCCGGCATGAAATGGAACGTCATCCCGGGCTCCAGCACCGTCCGGTCGCCGCCGCGGAACGACATGGTGCGCTCGCCCCAATCCGGCGGATAGCTGAGCCCGATGGCGTAGCCGCACCGGCTGTCCTTGGCGAAACCGTGCCGCGCCAGAGCCCTGTTGAACGCCGCCGCCACATCCTCGCAGGTCCGGCCGGGTCGGACCACCTCCAGCGCCGCTCCGGTTGCCTCGGCCACCGCCGCCTCGGCCGCGCGATACTTCTGCGGCGGCGTCCCGAAGAACAGGGTGCGCGATTGCGGGCAGTGGTAGCGGCGATGCACCCCGGCGATCTCGAAAAACGTCGCCTCGCCGGCTTTCAACGGCGCGTCGTCCCAGGTCAGATGCGGGGCGGTGGCATCGAGGCCGGACGGCGCCAGAGGCACGATCGCGGGATAGTCGCCCCAATGTCCGTCGGCGCCGGAAATGCCCGCATGGGCGATCTCGGCGATCAGGGCGTTCTTCGCCATCCCGGGCTCGGCGATCTCACGGATGCGGCCGTGCATCGCCCCGACGATCCGCGCGGCGCGGCGCATATAGACGATCTCCGTCTCCGACTTCACCGCCCGCTGCCAGTTCACCAGGCCGGTGATATCGGTGAAGGCGGCCTCGGCCAGATCTCTTAAGAGAACCTCGTAAGCCTTTGCAGAAAAGTAGTAATTGTCCATCTCGACGCCGATCCGCAGGCTCCCCCAGCCGGTGTCGCGGATCAGCGCGGCGAGATCCTCCATGGCATGGGCCGGTGGATTCTGGACGAATGTGTCGGCATAGCCCCGGCAGCGGTCCGCCGCCATCCAGACGGTCCGCAGCGCTCCGGCCCGGTCCATCTCCCGGCCCCACCAGAGCGGCGCGCCGTCAGGCCCGACGAGCACTGCCTGCGGCACATAGAAAGACCAGCCGTCATAGCCGGTGAGCCAGGCCATGTTGGAGGGATCGCAGGCGATCAGCAGTTCGATGCCTGCCCGGTCCATTGCCGCCCGCACCTTGCCGAGCCGCCTGGCGAATTCCGCATCCGTGAAGTCCCGCGCCATGGTGCCGAGCCTCGGCACATCCCGCGCCCGACGCAAGCCTCGTCGACGGGCGGGATCGGCAGCCGGGGGCCGCGCCGGTCCCGCCGATGGCCCGCCGGACGCCGAATCTCCGACGAACGGCAGCGCCCGGACCGCCCGTCACTGAGCGCCAGCCTGCCGATACACCGCCTGATACTCGGACCTACCGGGTCCGAGCTCTCTCGAAACCCGGTGCCGCCAGACCGCCGCGCCGGCCGGTGCCCCGCGCGCGCCACCCTTGACAGACCGGCACCGGCATTCGATGGGGATCGCCATGTCTGCGCATCTCCCCGCCCCCTCCCCGGCGGCTTCATCAACAGACCGGACAGACGTCGCATGAAACCGGATGTCCTGTGTATCGGGTCGGTCCTCTGGGATGTCGTGGGCCGCACGGATCGGCCGATGACCCTCGGCAACGACGTCCCCGGCCGGATCCGGCGCCTGCCCGGCGGGGTGGCGATGAATGTGGCGGCAACGCTCTGCGCCATGGGGCTGCGGCCCGCGCTCCTGACCGCTCTCGGTCGCGACCGGGCTGGCGATGCGCTTCTTGCCGAAGCCGAGGCGCTGGGGCTCATCACTGAACATGTCCACCGGAGCCCCGACCTGCCCACAGACAGCTACATGGCCATCGAGGGCGCCAACGGGCTCATTGCCGCCATCGCCGATGCACACAGCCTGGAAGCCGCTGGCGCGGCGATCCTGACGCCGCTTGCGGATGGCCGGCTGGGATCGTCGACAGCTCCCTGGGTCGGGCCGGTGGCGCTCGACGGCAACCTGACCGAAGCACTTCTGGCCGAAATCGCCGTCTCCCCCCTCTTCGCCGCGGCCGATCTGCGCGTGGCGCCGGCCTCGCCGGGCAAGGTCCGGCGGCTCGTCGCGCTGAACGGCCATTCCTCCGCCACGCTCTATGTCAACCTGGAAGAGGCCGGCACGCTCTGCGGCGCGAGCTTTGCGGAGGCCGGCGATGCGGCGCGCGAGATGGCGGCACGAGGCGCGCACCGGGTCCTGGTGACCGACGGCGCCAGCGCCGCGGCCTACGCGACCGCCGGCACCTGCCTGATGCGCCGGCCGCCGGAGGTCTCCGAACGCCGGGTGACCGGCGCCGGCGACACGTTCATGGCCGCCCATATCCGCGCCGAGCTTCGGGGCGCCGATCCCGAAACGGCCCTTGTCCGGGCGCTCGACGCTGCGGCGGCCTTCGTCGCGGGGAACGTGCCGACATGATCAGCCTTTCCGATCCGGTGGCGGCGGCGCTGGCCGCGGGCCGCCCGGTGGTGGCGCTCGAAAGCACGATCATCACCCACGGCATGCCCTGGCCGGAGAACCTGGAGACCGCTCAGGCCGTGGAGGCGGCGGTCGAAGCCGAAGGCGCCGTCCCCGCCACCATCGCGGTGCTGGCAGGCCGGCTCCATGCCGGGTTGTCGCCGGGGGACCTCGACACACTGGCCCGGGCCAAGGATGTGGCCAAGCTCAGCCGCGCCGATCTCGCCGTCTGTCTGGCCCGCGGCGGCACCGGCGCCACCACCGTCGCCGCCACCATGATCGCCGCCCGCCATGCCGGGATCGAGGTCTTCGCGACCGGAGGTATCGGCGGGGTCCATCGCGGCGCCGAAACGAGCTTCGACATCTCCGCCGATCTTCGGGAACTGGCTCAGACCCCAGTCACGGTGGTGGCGGCCGGGGCCAAGGCGATCCTCGATCTGGCGAAGACCTGGGAAGTGCTGGAAACCCTGGGCGTGCCGGTCATCGCCTATGGTCAGGATATGCTCCCGGCCTTCTGGTCGGCGACCTCGCCGCACCCCGCGCCCCTGCGGATGGACGACCCCCGCACCGTCGCGCAGGCGCACCGGATGCGCGCCGCCCTCGGCCTGCCCGGCGGCCAACTGGTCGCAAATCCGATCCCGGCGGAGGCCGAAATCCCCGCCGAGACCCTGGCGCCGCTGATCGAGACCGCCCTCGCAGACGCGGCCGCCCGGGGCATTGCGGCAAAGGCCGTCACCCCGTTCCTGCTCGACCGGCTCTTCGCGCTGACCGAAGGCCGGACGCTCGCCGCCAACATCGCGCTCGTGCTCAACAATGCCCGGCTGGCCGCCAGGATTGCCCGTGATTTGAGCGCTCTGCCCCCTGAACCGGCCTGATCCCGAGACCGTGCGCGGAGCAGACATTGGCAAGCATCCGGCCATCGCATAGATACCGGGAGCCAAGACAAGCAGAAGTGCCCGCCCGTGAGCCCCCGCCTGCCCGAAGAGCCCAAGAGACGCCGCTGGTCGCCGCTGGCCTGGCTGCGGACGAGCTTTCTGACCGGCATCGTCGTGATCGCGCCGATCGGCGTCACGATCTGGCTGATCTGGACCCTCGTCGGATGGGTCGACAGCTTCGTCTGGCCCTTCGTGCCGAATGCCTACCATCCCGAGGAACTGATCAACCGCCTGCTCGACCGGCCGCCCGAGAATCGGATCGAGGTCAATGTGCGCGGCGTCGGCGTCATCGTGTTCCTGATCTTCACGGTGCTCGTCGGCTGGCTCGCCAAGGGACTGATCGGGCGTAGTTTCCTGACCTGGGCCGAGGGCCTGGTGAACCGCACCCCGATTGTCCGGTCGATCTATAACGGGCTCAAGCAGATCGCCGAGACGGTCTTCGCCCAGTCCGAGGCCAAGTTCGAGAAAGCCTGCCTGATCCAGTATCCGCGCAAGGGGATCTGGGCCATCGGCTTCATCTCGACGGAGACCAAGGGTGAGGTGCTGGACAAGGCCGATACCGGCGAGATGGTCTCGGTCTTCGTGCCGACGACACCGAATCCGACCTCGGGATTTCTGCTGTTTTTTCCGAAGGCCGATGTGGTTGAGCTCGACATGACCATAGAGGATGCGGCCAAACTCGTGATCTCTGCGGGGCTCGTCTATCCCGATTCCAAGGAGCCGCTGCCGGAAGCGCTGGAACACGAAGCCGAACGCATCACCGGCCATCACCGCAACGAAAGGCACCGTGACGCGAGCTGACGGGTGAGATGCGGAGCTGTCCGAACCAAGAGCGGTTCGTTGTTTTTGGGGCGGTTTTTTGTCCTCCTACGGGTTCGGGCGCCCGATGCGTCCACGCAACTTCTGCGGGCAACTTCCGGCCATACGCTCCGCTTGACCCAAGACCCCAAATCCGTCTTAGTTCAACACATACAGAATGCTGGGGAAGAGATTGATTTCATGAAATATACCAGATCTTCGCTCGTTGTTGCCTGTTCCGCCGCGCTCGCCGTCGGAACAGCCCAGGCCGGCGGCATGGCGGAGCCCGTCGAAACGATGGATCCCGAGGAGATCGTCACCAGCACCGCCGCGGGCACTTCGGAAGACCTGATCATACCGCTGATCCTCTTGGCCTTCCTGACCGCCGCGCTCTCCTCGAAGGGCGGTGTCGAGGAATAAGTGGGAGAGATCAACGGCCTCGACATGGAGCATCGACCGCAGACGACATGAGAGCGGTGCGTTTGCGTCTCAGCATGCGCCTAGCTGAACATCGCTTCCAGATCGACACTGCACCGCTTGCCGATATCCGGGCGGTGCCCGGCGAGGAACGCATCTGCCGCGTCCCGTCCGGCCTGCTTCAACCGCGCCAGCACCACCGCGTTGGGCACGAGTTTGGTGGCCACAGACAACTCGTTCATCAGCGCATCGTCCGCGATCATGTGAACATGGACGTTCTTCATCGCACCCTCGGGCACCGACCCGTCCTCCAGGAGCCGCTGGACGAAGCGGATCGCCCGGAGTTCGCGCAGAAGCGAGGAGTTGAAACCGATCTCGTTGATCCGGTTGTGGATCGATTGTGGGTCACGGGGCAGCGCGTCGCGATGGAGCGGGTTGATGTTCACCACCACGATGTCGTCGGGCAGGTGCGGATCGAACAGCGGATAGAGCGCCGGATTGCCGGTATAGCCGCCGTCCCAGTAGGCTTCGCCCTCGATCTCCACCGCCTGGAACAGGGTCGGCAGGCAGGCCGAGGCGAGAATCGCCTGAGGATTGATCTCGCCGCCGGTAAAGACCTTGATCTTGCCGGAGCGGACATTGGTGGCGCAGATATGCACCTCCGGGCCGACATCGGAACAGACCGTGTCGTAGTGGAAGGCGCGGACGATCCGTTCAAGCGGGTTCGAGAAGGCGGGCCCGTAGACATAAGGGCTCCAGAGCCGGGTCATCGTGTCGAGCCCGGCGAAGGCGGGGGAGTATTTCATCGCCTGGGCCAGGGCCGGCGCGCCGGGGGCCATGGCGGCGAGCCAGTCGGCGAAACGCGGATCGTTGACCGCGCCGACCTGTTCCCAGAGCCAGTTGAGGTTTGACCTCGCCAGCTCCCGTCCGCCCTCCACCAGCCCGGCCTTCACCGCCGCGGCGTTAAGCGCCCCGGCGGAGGTGGCGGAGATGGCGGAGATTTCCAGGTCGTCGTCTTCGAGCAGCCGGTCGAGGGCGCCCCAGGTGAAGGCGCCATGGGCGCCGCCACCCTGGAGGGCGAGGTTGATGCGCTTCTTCTTGGCCATAACAGTCTCTCCACTCTTACGGGCCGGTCGCGGGCTGGGTTGCGGGCCAGCGTGCCGTTGCGCCTAGGATTTCTCCGGGGCGGGGCCGCAGTTTGCTTTGCAAACCGCTTACCCCCGCTCGTTGTGATCGGCTGCGCCGATTACAACGCGGTCCATCCGCCATCGACGCTGATCGTCGTGCCGGTGATCTGTGCGGCGGCGTCCGAGCACAGGAAGAGCGCCGTGCCCGCCATCTGCTCCACCGTCGCGAAATCCTTCGACGGCTGGCGCGAGAGCATGACCTCGCGGATCACCGTCTCGCGGTCCATATTGTGGGTCGCCATCTGGTCGGGGATCTGCTTCTCGACGATCGGTGTCATCACATAGCCCGGGCAGATCGCGTTGCAGGTGATCGGCTCTTCCGCCGTCTCCAGCGCCATCGTCTTCGTCAGCCCCACGACCCCATGCTTGGCCGCCACATAGGCCGACTTGAACGGGCTTGCGGTCAGCCCATGGGCCGAGGCGATGTTGATCACCCGGCCCCAGCCGGCGGCCCGCATCATCGGCAGGGCGGCGGCAGTGGTGTGGAAGTTGGAGCTGAGATTGATCGCCAGGATTGCATCCCATTTGTCGGTCGGAAAGCTCTCCACCGGGCAGACATGCTGGATGCCGGCATTGTTGACGAGGATATCGCAGGCCCCGGCCTGTTCGACGAGGCCGCGGCAATCGTCGGGCTTCGACATGTCGCCCTGAATGTAGCGCGCCTCGACCCCGCACTCCTTGGCGATGCTTTCGGCCAGGGCGTGGTCCTCGGCGCTGTCGGTGAAGGAGTTCAGGACGACCTTGGCGCCCGCCTTCGCGAACTCGCGCCCGATAGCGAGCCCGATGCCGGAATTCGATCCGGTGATGACGGCGGTTTTTCCTTGGAGCGACATGGCCTGACCCTTCTCTGACGACCGGCCCTCAATGGCCGGCGCGAGCATACATTCTGCACTTGCAAAATAAAGGGGTGTCAGGTGTCGGGATCGAAGAGGCGGCGGACCTCCGCGGTCGGCCCCATATCGATGACCACGATCCCGGTCTTCTGCCCGGTTTCCACATAGGCATAGGCATCCGCAATCTGCTCGAACGGGTAGGCACGGTCGAAGACGCCCCGGAACCGCCCCGCCGCCATCAGACCGGCGAGCCGGGTGACGAAACCCGGTGCGTCCGTCGGCAACGGCAGGGCAACGCGGCCGCTGCGGGTCAGGCCGGACCAGAGCCCGAGCCAGACATTGGACCCGCGCGGCCCCAGATCGGTGGCCCGGTAGCCCCCACCCGGCTTCAGCAGGTGACGGCAGGCGAAGTAGGAGGTCTTGCCGACGGCATCCATCACCAGGTCGAACCGGGTGTCGAGATCGCTCCAGGTGCCGGTCGTGTAGTCGATCACGCTGTCCGCCCCCAGCTCTCGCATCAGATCGAGATGCCGAGGACCGACCACGGCGGTCACCCGGGCGCCCCGATCCCGGGCCAGTTGCAGGGCGGCAATTCCAATGGCCCCGGAGGCGCCGTAGATCAGCACCTCCTGACCGGGCACGACATCGCGGACCGACCCTTCGGCATACCAGGCGCCCTCGGCCACCACCGCCTCTATCAGGGGGTGCCCGTCAGGCACCCGGGCGACCGCCCCATCCGCGGGGACCGCAACGAACTCCGCATGGGTCCCGAATCGATCCGGCGAAAGGCCAAAGACCCGGTCGCCCGGCGCGAATCGAGTCACGGAATCGCCGGCGCCCTCGACGGTCCCGGCGAATTCGTGCCCGAAGACATCGAAGCGCGGACGTGGAAACCCGGTGAAGAGCCGCGCCAGGAACGGATATCCGCGGAGCGTCGCGGTGTCGGTGCGGTTCACGGTGCTGGCGGCGACCCGGACCAGCAGCTCCCCCTCCCCCGGGACGGGCACCGGCACCTCACGGAGCTGCAAAACCTCCGGCCCGCCATAGCGCTCCGCCGCGAGGGCCCTCATCCGGTCGGCCATGCCTTGCCTCCCCCGGGCACTTCACGATTCGGCGGTCGCCCGACCCCCGCCCCACCATCCGGGGCCCCGAAGAAAAAAACGCCCGCACGAGGCGGGCGTTGAGTTATTGAGGCAGGTTTCATACAGGCAAGAAACCTATCGAGCAGTAGGGGTCTTATAAGCAATTGCTCGCGGGCGTCCAAGCTAAAAGTTTGAAAAGGCTCGGAAGCGTCGGTAGCCTTTCGGTCAATGAAGACAGGGAGCAGAGGGATTGTCGCCAGAATGAGACCAGAGTTTTTCGCCGCCAGACGGTGCGCCGGCCTTGCACTCTCGCTCTTCGCCATCCTGGCCCTGCCGGCCGCGGCGGAGCCCAAACATGGCATAGCTATGTATGGGGAGCCGGCCCTCCCACCGGATTTTGTGTCTCTGCCTTACGCCAACCCGAACGCCCCGACGGGCGGGCGGCTCGTCGTCGCCAATATCGGCAGTTTCGATAGCGTCAATCCGTTTATCCGGAAGGGCACCGTGCCCTGGCAGATCCGCTTCACCATCGGCGAGAGCCTGATGGGCCGGTCGCTGGACGAACCGTTCTCGCTCTACGGCATTCTGGCCGAATCCGTGGAGACCGGACCGAATCGGGAATGGGTCGAATTCACCCTGCGGCCGGAGGCCCGATTCTCCGATGGCAGCCCGGTGACGGTCGAGGATGTGATGTGGAGCTACGAGACGCTCGGCACTGAAGGTCATCCCCGCTATGCCGGGTTCTGGACCCGGATCGAGAGCATGGAGCAGACCGGCGACCGCTCCATCCGCTTCACGTTCAATATCGCCGACCGGGAGCTGGCGCTCCTCGCGGGCATGCGCCCGATCCTGCAAAAGGCGCAGTTCGAGGGGCTCGACTTTGCCGAGGCGAGCGACATCGTGCCCGTCACCTCGTCGCCTTACGTGATCTCCGACATGGAGCCCGGCCGCTATGTCGAGTTCACCCGCGATCCCGATTACTGGGGCCATGGCGTCGTCCCGTTTCGCCGCGGCACGTTCAATCTCGACACCTACCGGATCGAGTATTTCGGCGACGAGACCGCGGCCTTCGAGGCGTTCAAGACCGGCATCGTGACCTCGAACCGGGAGTTCAATGTGGCCCGGTGGGAGAGCCAGTACGACTTCCCCGCGATCCAGAACGGCACCTATGAGACCGCTGTCTTGCCGCATTTCCGGCCCTCCGGCATGACCGGCTTCGTGATGAACACCCGCCGCGCCCCCTTCGATGATTGGCGGGTGCGGGACGCGCTGATCCACGCTTTTAATTTCGAGTTCGTGAACGAGGCGATGACCGGCTCGCAGCAACCGCGCATCACCTCCTATTTCTCGAACTCGCCGCTCGGCATGGCGCCGGGCCCTGCCGAGGGCCGGGTGCGCGAGTTTCTGACCCGGTTCGAGGCCGATCTACTCCCCGGCGCGCTCGACGGCTATGCCCTGCCGGTCTCCGACGGCTCCGAGCGCAACCGGGCCAATATCGCCGCCGCTCTCGCCCGGTTCGAGGAGGCGGGCTGGACGGTGCAGGACGGGGTGCTCGCCAATGCCTCGGGCACGCCGCTCAGCTTCGAGATCCTGCTGGAGACCGGCAGTTCCGAGAATGCGGCGATCATCGACATGTATGTCCAGTCGCTCGAACGGGTCGGCATCCGGGCCCGCGTCGCCAGCGCCGACAGCGCCCAGTACGAGGAACGCACCGACGCCTACGATTTCGACATGACCTATTACCGCCGCGGCCTGTCGCTCTCTCCCGGCAACGAGCAGTACCTCTACTGGGGCGACGAGAGTGTCGATACTCCCGGCGGGCGGAACCTCATGGGGGTGAGTTCGCCGGCCATCGACGGGCTGATCGAGCTGATCCTGACCTCCGAGAGCCAGGACGATTTCGTCGCCGCGGTGAAGGCCCTCGACCGGGTGCTGACGACAGGCCGCTACGTGATCCCGATCTATCAGTGGAACATCAGCCGGCTCGCCTATGACGCGCGGCTGCACTACCCCGAAGAGATGCCGATCTTCGGCGACTGGCCCGGCTGGCAGCCGGATGTCTGGTGGTGGGAGGAGTAGACCCGAGCATCCGGAGACGCCCCGAGGTCAGCTTGGAGCCTTGAGCGGACGTTCGACGAGGCTCGCGCCAAGGCCGCGCATTGATGGGCCGCGGAGCGGCGATCCGAGCTTTCTTCCTACGCGCTTTATCCCCGCCACATCCGAAATAGCTCCGAACGACGCGCCCACGTCACCCAATCGCCGGTCCGTCGGGGCGGCCCGTCGATGCGCGGCCGGCTTCGCCTCTGTTCCGCGCCGCATTGCTTGAGGGTCCGCTTCGTCCGCAGATCGGACATTCGTCCTGGAACTTGATCCAGATCAAATTCGCCTCCTTGCATCCTTTGCTATCAAGGCCCTGGGAACGGCATGCAATTGTATGCCGTTGGAGGGAAGACCGGGAGGAGATTGCCATGCCCTGGACCACCGTCACAGCGCTCTGGCCCTGTTTCGTGGAGACGCTCTGCGCCCATTTCCCCCATTTCGAGCCGGCCGCCGTGCGCCGGTTCCGTGGCGACCGGGCGAAGCTCGTGACCTATCTCGCCGAAACCCATGACCTGACGCTCATCGAGGCGTCCGAGACCCTTGCCGACTGGTTCATGGCCCACGGACCCGCCGCCCTGGAAGCGCAGGCCGCCTGAGGCCCGCTTGCGCCCGGCACGCCTGCCGGGTAGCGACCGGCCATGTCCTTCAACCTCGCCCAATATGTGCTCGCCGCCGGGGCCGAGACGCCGGACAAGATCGCCCTGGCCCTGCTCGGGCCCGCCAAGGCGGAGCGCTGGAGCTATGCAAGACTGACCGCCGCGGTGCGGGGGGTGGCCGCGGGACTTCTCGGCGAAGGACTCACCCCCGGCGACCGGGTCATGCTGCGGCTCGGCAATACGACCGCGTTTCCCGTGGCCTTTCTGGGCGCCATCGCCGCCGGGCTGGTGCCGGTGCCAAGCTCGGCCCAACTCACCGGCCCCGAAGTCACGAAGATGGCGGCCGAGCTGGGCCCGGCGCTGGTCGTGGCCGAGGACGGCCTGGCCCTGCCCGATCATCCCGCGCCCATCCTGCCCGCCGCGCGGCTGACGGCGATGGCTGCCCTGCCCCCGGCGGACTGGCATCTCGGCGACACGGAGCGCCCGGCCTATATCGTCTTCACTTCCGGTACCGGCGGGCAGCCGCGCGGCGTCGTCCACGCCCACCGCGCCATCCTCGCCCGGCGGATGATGTGGGAGGGCTGGTACGGGCTCGGCCCCGACGACCGGGTGCTCCATGCCGGGGCGTTCAACTGGACCTATACGCTGGGGACCGGCCTTCTCGATCCGTGGAGCCGGGGCGCCACCGCGCTGGTTCCCGCTGCGGGCACCGGGACCGCCCAGCTCCCGCTTCTACTCAAGCGACATGAGGCGACGATTTTTGCCTCGGTACCAGGCATCTACAGGCGTCTCTTGAGGTTGGATTCCTTCGATCTCCCGAAACTCCGTCACGGGCTCTCCGCGGGCGAGAAGCTCCCCGAGGGCCTCCGCGCGGCCTGGAAGGACGCGACGGAGACCGACATCCACGAGGCGTTCGGGATGTCGGAATGCTCCACCTTCCTTTCCGGGGCGCCCAGCACCCCCGCTCCCGCGGGAACGCTGGGCTTCGCGCAGCCGGGCCGCCGGGTTGCCGTCGTTCACGACGGCGCTCCGGCGGCCCCCGGCACCCCCGGGACGCTCGCCATCCACCGCTCGGATCCCGGGCTGATGCTCGGCTATCTGGGCCATGACGATGAAACCGCCGCCCGCTTCGCCGGCGAGTGGTTTCTGACCGGCGACATCGCCCGGCAGCGGGACGACGGTGCCTTCGACTATCTCGGCCGCGATGACGACATGCTGAATGCCGGCGGTCTCCGTGTGTCGCCCATCGAGATCGAGGAGGCGCTCACGGCGCACCCCAAGATCACCGAGGCCGCCGTCTGCGACCTGCGCCCCCACCCCGACACCACGATCCTCGGCGCCTTCCTCGTCGGCGAGGGCTGGGAGGAGGACGAAGTCAGGGGGTTTCTGAGCACCCGGCTTGCGGGCTACAAGGTGCCGCGCCTCTTCATCGCCCGTCAGAGCCTCCCCCGCGGGGCCAACGGCAAGCTCTTGCGCCGCGCCCTGCGGCAGGATTGGGACAATGATACAGCTTGATATCCTCTCCGACCCGATCTGCCCCTGGTGCTATATCGGCAAGGCCGGGCTCGACACGGCGCTGGCCCGGGCCGAGGCGCCGGTCTTCGCGATCCAATGGCACCCGTTCCAATTGAACCCCGACATGCCCGCGGGCGGCATGGACCGCCAGGACTACCTAGAGACGAAGTTCGGCGGACGCGAAGGCGTCCTCGCCGCCTATGGTCCGGTTGTGGAGCGCGCAGAGGAGGCCGGTCTGCCGATGCATCTCGACAAGATCGCGCGGACGCCGAATACGCTCGACGCCCACCGCCTGATCCACTGGGCCGGGATCGAATCGCAGCAGAATCCCGTCGTTGACGCCCTCTTCGCCGCCTATTTCGCCGAGGGCCGGGATATCGGCGATCGCGAGGTGCTTTGCGATATCGCCGACGGCGCCGGGCTCGACGCGGGTATCGTCGCCCGGCTCTTCGAGACCGAGAGCGACGTGGCGGATATCCGTGCCCGGGACGGCCAGGCGCGCGAGATGGGGGTGACCGGCGTGCCGACCTTCATCGTCGCCGGCCGCCACGCCGTCCCCGGCGCCCAGCCGCCGGAGCTCTGGGACAAGGTCATCACCGAACTGGGCGCGGCGGAGGCCGCCGAGTGACCCGCGACCGCGTCTTCGCGCTCCTCGGCTTTGTCGGCCTGATCATCGCCATCGGCACAATCTTCTTCCGTTTCGTCGAGGGCTGGTCCTGGCTCGACGCCTATTTCTTCACCGTCGTGACGCTCTCCACCGTCGGCTACGGCTCGCTGGTGCCGGCCACCGCCGTGGGCAAGATCGCTACGACGGTCCTGATCTTCATCGGGATCGGCGCCGTGGCCCTTGCCATCCAGCAGCTCGGCCAGTTCGCGATGCGCGGCCGGCTGGAGACCCGGAGCCAGCTCCGCGAGGCGCGCCGCAAGGTCGAGGAGGCCCGCAAACGCGCCGACGCGGCCGAAGAGCGGGGCCCCGACGCGTGAGCATCCAGGACGCGGGCCAAGCCGCCCGCCCCAGCCGCACCGAATTCGTCGCGCTCATGGCCATGCTGCTGGCCACGGTGGCGTTTTCCATCGACTCGATGCTTCCCGCCCTGCCGGAGATCGCCCTGGAGTTGACCCCGGAGAGCCCGAACCGCGCCCAGCTCATCATCACGAGCTTCGTCCTCGGCATGGGGCTCGGCACGTTCTTCACCGGCGCGCTCTCGGACCGGTTCGGGAGGAAGCCGGTGGTGATCTGGGGGTCAGCTCTCTACATCCTCGGCGCCGCGCTGGCGTGGGCGGCGCCGAGCCTGGAACTGATGCTCGCCGCGCGGTTCCTGCAAGGGCTGGGGGCCGCGGCGCCTCGCGTCGTGGGGGTGGCGATGATCCGCGACCTCTATTCGGGGCGCGAGATGGCGCGGATGCTCTCCTTCGTGCTGCTGGTCTTCGCCCTGGTGCCGGCTTTGGCGCCGACCATGGGCGCGGGCATCATCGCCCTGATCGGCTGGCGCGGCATCTTCATGGCCTTCGTGCTCTTCGCGGTGATCGTGACGCTCTGGCTCTTCCTCCGGCAGCCGGAGACCCTCGCCCCGGAGAACCGCCGCCCCCTGAGCTGGCGGGCGCTGGCGGATGCGGTGCGCGAGGTGCTGGCTCACCCCACGGCGCGGCTCGCCACGCTGGTCCAGACCCTCGGCTTCGCGATGCTCTTCACGGTGCTGAGCTCCACCCAGCCGGTTTTCGATCAGACCTACGGCCAGGGCGCGCATTTCCACCTCTGGTTCGGCGGTATCGCGCTCATTGCCGCGACATCGAGCCTGGTGAATGCCCGGTTCGTGATCCGCGTCGGCATGCGCGGGATGATCAAAGGGATGTTCGCGGTGCAGATCGGCCTGACGGCGCTGATGGCGCTCGCCGTGCTCTTGCCCTTGCCGCTCCCGGTGGAGTTCGCGCTCTATGTGATCTGGACTGCAAGCCTCTTCTTTCAGGCCGGCATGACGATCGGCAATCTGAATGCCCTGGCCCTCGAACCGATGGGCCATATCGCCGGGACCGCGGCCTCGGTCATCACATCGGTGGCAACGGTGGGGTCGGTCCTGATCGCGGTGCCGATCGGGCTCAGCTTCAATGGCACGCCGCTGCCGATCACGCTGGGGATCCTGGTTTGCGCCGTACTGGCGCTCTGGCTGACGACGAAGATCCGGCGCGACAGCGACGTGGAGTGATCCGACCAGAGATAGATCGCGGCCCCGGAGCCCGCCGCGTGGCGAGTTTTCGTCGAAAACTCGTAACCCGCTGATTTTCGTCGAAAATCAGGTTTGGGCGCGCGAAGCGACGCTTTTACGCCGCCTTCGCCACTTTCACCTTCTCGGCCAGGTCGCGGGCGATGGCGAACGCGCCGCGGATGCGGTCCTTCTCGCTCTTCCAGTCGCGGCGCACGACGATCTTGTTGTCGCGCACCTTGGCGAGGCCGTTCTGCGCCTCGATGAACTCCACCAGCCCGGCTGGATTCGCGAATTTGTCGTTGTGGAACCGCACCGTCGCCCCTTTCGGGCCGCCATCGAGCTGGGCGATCCCGGCGCGTTTGCACATCTCCTTGATCCGCACCACTAGCAAGAGCGTGTTCACTTCGCGCGGCAGCTTGCCGAACCGGTCGATGAGTTCCGCCGCGAACCCCTCCAGCTCCACCTTCGTGTGTAGGTCAGAGAGCCGCCGGTAGAGGCCGAGCCGCACGTCGAGATCGGGCACGTAAGCCTCCGGGATCAGCACCGGCACGCCGAGATTGATGGTGGGCGCCCATTGGCCGTCATCCACGATCCCTTCGGCCTCGCCCGACCGGATCCGGCCGATCTGCTCTTCCAGCATCGACTGATAAAGCTCGTAGCCCACTTCGCGCATCTGCCCGGACTGCTCCTCTCCGAGGAGGTTCCCGGCGCCGCGAATGTCGAGGTCCTGACTGGCCAGAGTGAACCCGGCGCCCAAAGCGTCGAGGGAGCCCAGCACCCGCAACCGCTTCTCCGCCTGGGGGGTCAGCTTCGTGCGCGGTTTCGTCGTGAGATAGGCATAGGCCCGGGTCTTTGAGCGCCCGACCCGGCCCCTGATCTGATAGAGCTGCGCCAGTCCGAACATGTCTGCGCGGTGGACGATCATCGTGTTGGCCGTGGGAATATCGAGCCCCGACTCCACGATGGTCGTGGCCAGGAGCACGTCGTACTTGCCGTCATAGAAGGCGTTCATCCGTTGATCGAGATCGCCTGCCGCCATCTGGCCATGGGCGGTGACGTAGCTGACCTCCGGCACCTGCTCCTTCAGGAACTCTTCCATCTCCGGCAGGTCGGCGATCCGGGGAACGACGAAGAACGACTGCCCGCCCCGGTAGTGTTCGCGCAGCAGCGCCTCGCGCAGGGTCACCGTATCGAACTCGCTGACATAGGTCCGGATCGAGAGCCGGTCGACGGGCGGCGTGCCGATGATCGACAGATCGCGGACCCCGGAGAGGCTCAGTTGCAGGGTGCGCGGGATCGGCGTCGCGGTGAGCGTCAGCACATGGACATCCGTGCGCATCTGCTTCAGCCGCTCCTTATGGGCGACGCCGAAATGCTGCTCTTCATCGATCACCAGCAGGCCGAGGTTGCGGAACTTCACCGACTTGGCGAGCAGCGCGTGGGTTCCCACCACAATATCAACGGTGCCGTTCGCCAGCCCCTCGCGGGTCTTTGCCATGTCCTTGGCGGAGACGAAGCGCGACATCGGGCGGACGACGACGGGGAAGCCGCGGAACCGCTCGGCGAAGTTCTGGAAATGCTGACGGGCCAGAAGCGTCGTGGGCGCAATGACCGCGACCTGCACGCCGGACATGGCGGCGACGAAAGCGGCGCGCAAAGCCACTTCGGTCTTGCCGAAGCCGACATCGCCGCAGACGAGGCGGTCCATCGGCTGGCCGGAGGACATGTCCGCCAGCACCTCCTCGATGGCCGAAAGCTGGTCGTCGGTCTCCTGATAGGGAAAGCGGGTGAGGAATTGTTCCCAGGCGTGGTCCGGCGGCAGCAGCGCGGGTGCGGTGCGCAGCGCGCGCTCTGCGGCGACCCGGATCAGCCGCTCCGCCATTTCGCGGATGCGTTCCTTGAGCTTCGCCTTCTTGGCCTGCCAGGCGCCGCCGCCGAGCCGGTCCAGCAGCCCCTCCTCATGGCCGAATTTCGAGAGCAGTTCGATATTCTCAACGGGCAGGTAAAGCTTTGCCTTCTCGGCATATTCCAGCGCGAGGCATTCATGGGCCGCGCCAGCGGCGGTGATGACTTCGAGGCCGTGGTAGCGCCCGACGCCATGGTCGACATGGACGACGAGATCGCCGGGGCTGAGGCTCTGGGTCTCGGTCAGGAAATTCTCCGCCCGCCGGCGTTTCTTCGGCGCCCGGATCAGGCGGTCGCCGAGGACGTCCTGCTCCGAGATCACGGTCAGGACGCCCTGTCGGCCTACCGCGTCGCTGCTTGAGGCCAGAGGCGCCTCAAATCCCGCTTCAAGCGCCCAGACCGCCAGATGCAGGCCGGTCTTGCCGACGCGGGAGAAGTCGGTGACCGGGATCGCCTCCGCCAGCCCCTCGTCCTCGATGAGCCCGGTGAGCCGCTCCCGAGCGCCTTCGGAATAGCTGGCGATGACCACCGGGCCGTTATCCAGTTTTACCTTAAGGTGGTCCGCCAAGGCCCCAAAAAGGCTCACACTCTCCTGCTGGCGTTCCGGCGCAAAACTGCGCCCGATGCGCCCGCCGGCATCGATCACCCCGGGCCCGCTGGCCTGGGGCAGAGGCGAGAAATGCAGAAGCCGCCGGCCCGCCACGGCAGCCTCCCACCCTGCCTCGTCGAGATAGAGCGTCCCGGGCGGCGCCGGTTTGTAGACCGTGTCGATCCGGCCCTTTTGACCCATCGCCTCGGCCCGGGTCTCGTGGGCATCCACGATCTGCTCCCATCGGGCGATCCGCGACGCCTCACTCTGATCGTCGAGGATCACCGGCGCGTCCGGCAGGTAGTCGAAGAGGGTCTCCAGGCTCTCGTGGAAGAAGCCCAGCCAGTGCTCCATCCCCTGATGCTTGCGCCCCGCGCTCACCGCCTCATAGAGCGGGTCATCGGTGCCTGCGGCGCCGAACTCGATCCGGTAGGACTGGCGGAACCGGGTGATCGCGGCCTCGTCGAGGATCACCTCGGAGACCGGGGCCAGTTCCACCGCCTCCAGTTTCTCGGTCGTCCGCTGGGTCACCGGGTCGAAGCGTCGGGCCCCGTCGAGCACATCGCCGAAAAGGTCGAGCCGCACCGGCCCTGCCTCCCCCGGCGGATAGATGTCGATGATGCCGCCGCGCACGGCGTAGTCCCCGGGCTCGGTCACCGTCGGGGCTTGGGCGAAGCCCATCCGAACGAGGAACGCCCGCAAGGCCGCCTCGTCAATCCGGTCCCCGACCCGGGCGCGGAACGCGGCCTCGCGCAGCACGCTGCGCGCCGGCACCTTCTGGGTCGCGGCATTGAGCGTGGTGAGCAGCACGAAGCGCCCCGGCATGTCGTGGACCAGGGCGGCGAGCGTCGCCATCCGCGCCGCTTCGGCCTCGGGGTTCGGCGAAACCCGGTCATAGGGCAGGCAGTCCCAGGCCGGGAAGGCGATCACCGGCATGGCCGGGTCGAAGAACCGCAGCGCCGCCTGCACCGAGGCCAGACGCTTGTCGTCCCGGGCCACGTGGATCACCGGGCCGCGCGCGCGCGCGACCTCGCGCAGGATCAACCGCGCGTCGAACCCTTCGGGCGCGCCGCCGACCCGGATATGGGTGGTTTCCGGCATGGCGGCTCAGGTACCGTGCCGGACGGGGGTGTCAACGCCGGAATGGGACGTTGTCGTCCGCTCCGGCGCCTGCCAGTCTGCCCACATGGCCGATGTGGCGTCTTCCAGGGCCGGCCGGGACGAGGCGATCCGGCTCGGCATCGCCCAGATCCTCGCCTGGGGCGGCACCTATTACCTTCCCGCACTCCTCGCCGCTCCGATCGCCGCCGATCTCGGGATCAGGGTGGCAGCGGTGTTCTGGGCGTTTTCCGGCGCGCTGGTCCTGTCGGCCCTCCTCGGCCCCGGAATCGGGCGCTGGATCGACCGGCAGTGCGGGCGCACGGCGTTGGCGGTCTCGGCCGGCGTGATCGCGGCGGGGCTGGTGGTGCTGGCCGGGGCTCAGGGCCCGGTCACGCTCTGGATCGCCTGGGGGCTGCTCGGAATCGGCATGGCGGCGGGGCTCTACGAGGCGGCCTTCGCGGTGCTAGCGGCGCAGTATGGCGAAGGCGCCCGGCGACCGATCACCACGCTGACGCTGATCGCCGGTTTCGCCAGCCTGATCGCCTGGCCCCTGACCGGTATCGCCGAAGCGCTGGTCGGCTGGCGGATCACCTGCCTGATCTGGGCCGGGCTGATGCTCGCTGTGGCCCTGCCGCTCTACCTGACTCTGCCGTCGGGCCACCCCCCGCCGGAGGAACCGGCTGAAGAGACCGCGCCGGTCGAAGGCTCCCGCACCATGACGCTGCTGGCCGCGGCCTTTGCCCTGGGCTGGTTCGTCAGCAGCGCCATGGCCGCCCATCTGCCGCTCCTGCTCCAGTCCGCCGGGGCCACCCCTGCCGCGGCCATCGCCGCCGCCGCCCTTGTCGGCCCGGCCCAGGTTGCCGGGCGGTTGGCCGAGGCGGCCCTGGCGAAGCGCCTCCACCCCCTCGTCTCCGCCCGGGCCGCCTATCTCGCCCATCCCATTGGCGCCGCGCTGGTCGCCGCCGGCGGTCCGCCCGCAGCGCTGCCCCTACTCCACGGCCTCGGCAACGGCGTCGCCACCATCGCCCGGGGCACCGTCCCCCTCGCCCTCTTCGGACCCCAGGATTACGGGCTCCGGCAGGGCCGCCTCGCCGCCCCGGCCCGGATCGCCGCCGCCCTCGCGCCGGCCCTCTTCGCGCTCGCCATGGCGCGCTGGGGCGCCGGCGCGCTCTGGCTCTCCGCCGGACTCTCGCTCACCGCCGCCGCCCTGCTCTGCCTTGTCCGCACAAAGGCTTGAGCGCCTTGCCCGCGCCCCGGACCGGCCCCATATCTGACCCATGCTGAAGTTCACCCCGATCCTTCTGGCGATCCTCTACGGCCTCGTCGTCTACCGGTTCTCGGTCTGGCGCACGAAGCGCGAGCTTGACGAGCGCTCCACCGAACTGGCCGACCCGCGCCTGCGCGAGATCATGGGCCGGATGGCCGAGGCCCTGAATATCGACCGGATCAAGGTCCATATCTACGAGATCGACCCGGTGAACGGCCTCGCCGCCCCGGATGGACGCATTTTCATCACCCGCGGCTTCTTCCGGAAGTATCGCAATGGCGAGGTGTCCGGGGACGAACTGGCCAGCGTCATTGCCCATGAGCTGGGCCATGTCGCTCTGGGCCATTCCCGGCGCCGGATGATCGACTTTTCCGGCCAGAACGCCCTGCGCACGGCTTTGGCGATGATCCTGGCGCGGTATATCCCGTTCATCGGGCCCTGGATCGCCGGCTTGCTGACCTCGCTCCTGGCCGCGCGGCTGTCGCGGTCCGACGAATATGAGGCCGATGCCTATGCCTCGGCCCTGCTGATGAAGGCCGGGATCGGGACCGAGCCGCAGAAATCGCTCTTCCGCAAGCTCGAGGAGCTGACCGGCCAGCGCGGCGGCGCGGTGCCGGCCTGGCTGATGAGCCACCCGAAGACCGGCGAGCGGATCGCGGCCATCGAGGCGAACGAGAGGAAGTGGCTGGGGCAAACGCCTTAGGGGAAAGACGGTCCGGTGATACCCCGGGTCTCTTTCTTCCTGGGACATCCCAAGGTTTCGGCAGCGTGAACGACGGTCGTTCTATGCCCGCCCGAATAGCGCCGAAGGCGCCGGGCATCGACAGACCGTTCGGGCGGGCTGGCGATTGGGTGAAGCTGGGCGCATAGCTCGGAGCAAGGGAAGTGCTTGGTTGCCATAAAGCGCGTTAGCTCAGAGCGAGGATCGCCATCCCCCGGTCTGTCGCTGCCCGGCTTGCGTCGCAACCGGACCGAACGTGCTCGTTGGCGCTGTGCCGAACTCCAACTGCTCCCCCCTCTCACGCATAACTCACCACCTCGATCTCAATCCCGTTCTCCTCGTGGAAGTAGAACCGCCGCCCGGGCTCATAATCCGCATGGCTGTGGGGCGCGTAGCCATGGGCCTTCACCTTCTCCTCCACCGCGTCGAGATCGTCCACGACCACCCCGATATGGTTCATCCCGCCCCGCGTCGTGTAGCTCGACGACGACGCGGTCTCGGAGACCCCCTCCGGCCCCGAATAGACCGCCACATAGGTGTCGTCGTCGCCCACATGGATCGAGCGGCCGCCATGGATCGACCCGCCCTTCCACCGCGTCCGCCAGCCGAAGAGGTCGCTGAGGAGCGCCGCCGTCGCGTCGGGATCGGCCACGGTCACGTTCACATGTTCCAGTCGGGTCATCTCGGTCTCCTTTCCGATGAGTTTGGCCAGCCGGCGCCAAAGGCCGGGCCGCTCGGGCGCGTCCATCCAGAGCCGGCCGCCGTCCGCCACAGCAAATCCGTCGCGGATCAGCGCGGCCTGGACATCGGGAGAGGCGTGGATCGGTCGCATGGCGGGTCCTCTGGTCTTTGGTCAGCGACTCAGGTGTAATTCCTCAAGTTCACTTGAGATCAAGCCCCGAGAGTCAGTACCCATGTCCGCTCAGCTCACCATCGGCGACCTCGCCGCCCGCACCGGCCTCGCCGTCTCGGCAATCCGGTTCTACGAGACCCATGGCCTCGTCCATCCGCTGCGCAATGCCGGGGGTCACCGGCGCTATGGCCGCGCCGATATCCGGCGGCTGAGCTTCGTGATGGCCGCCCAGGCCCTTGGCTTCGGCCTCTCCGAGATCGCCGCGCAGATGGCCCACCTGCCCGCCCACAAAGCCCCGTCGAAATCCGATTGGTCCCGCATTTCCAAAGGCTTCCGGGCCGATATTGACGCACGCATCGCAGCTCTGGAAAGCCTGCGCGACCGGCTCGACTCTTGCATCGGCTGCGGCTGCCTGAGCCTGGAGAGCTGCGCGCTCTACAACCCCGCCGACCGCGCCGCCGCAAGCGGCCCCGGGCCCCGCTACCTGATGGGCGAGGACCCCGATTGACTTAAGGCCCCGCCGGGCCTCATCTGGCGCCATGACGAAGCTCTCCAAGCGCATTTCCGGGATCAACGAGGCCGGCGGCGACGGCTGGGACCTCTATGTCCGCGCCCGGGACATGGCCGCGGCGGGCGAACCGGTGATCCAGCTCACCATCGGTGAGCACGACATCCGCACCGATCCGGCGATCCTCGACGCGATGCACCGCGCCGCGAAGGCCGGCAATACCGGCTACACGTTCGGCCCCGGCCTGCCGCCGCTCCGCGCCGCCATCGCCGAGCGCATCGCCGCCCGCACCGGCACCCCCACGGGGCCGGAGAACATCCTCGTCGTCACCGGCGGTCAGGCCGGGCTCTTCGCCGCGCTGACCCTGGCCTGCGATCCGGGCGATGTCGCGCTCCATATCGATCCCTATTACGCCACCTACCCCGGCACGATCCGGTCGACTTCCGTGATCCCCCGGGCCGTGATCGCCCACCCGGAAGACGGGTTCGAACCCCGCGCCGAGGCGGTGGAGGCAGCCGCTGACGGCGCCCGCGCGCTGCTGCTCAACAGCCCCAACAACCCCACCGGCGCGGTCTATTCCGAGGCCACGCTCACGGCCCTCGGCGAGGTCGCCCGCGCCCGCGACCTCTGGATCATTTCCGACGAGGTCTATGACAGCCAGGTCTGGGAAGGCCGGCATCTCAGCCCCCGCGCCCTGCCCGATCTCACCGACCGCACCCTTGCCGTGGGCTCCATGTCTAAAAGCCACGCGATGACCGGCAGCCGCGTCGGCTGGGTCTGCGGGCCGGCGGAGGCGATCGAGGCGATGACCCATCTGGCCACCTGCACCACCTACGGGCTCCCGGGCTTCATCCAGGAGGCGGCGCTGCACGCCCTCAAGGCCGGCGACGATTTCGAGGCCGGCATCGCCGAACCCTTCGCCCGCCGCCGCAGGATCGCCCTCGACCTTCTGTCGCGCCAGCAGGCGGTCGCCGCCGCACCGCCCCGGGGCGGCATGTATGTGATGATCGACATCCGCCCCACCGGGCTCTCCGGCACCGCCTTCGCCGAAGCCCTGCTCGACGAAGAACGCATCGCGGTGATGCCGGGCGAGAGTTTCGGCACCGGGGCCTCGGGCCATATCCGCATCGCGATGACCGTGGCCGACGCCGCCTTCGCCGACGCCATGACGCGCCTCCTCGCCTTCGCCGCCCGCCGCGCCGCGGCGCCTGCGACCTGACCGGCCCGCGATCCGAACCAAGGACATTCCCGGAACACTGCCGCTGCCGTGACGCCCCAAAGGGGTCCGGCGGGACGAGACCCGCCCATTGCTTTCTTTGGATCAGAAATATCCCCGCCGGAGGCACCGCGACGCCCCGGAACGGGGCGGCGCAAAACCTGCGCGCCGCAGGCGCTCAACTGGATGCGCGCAACCGACCGAAAAGGTCCAAAACCGACACCGCGTCGCGGATGGGCAAGACAGGCGTGCGCGTGCCCGACCTCCTGCGCATCGGGAGGAGCCGGCATGATCGACCGGAAGGCCAGCACAATCGCACGGGTGCGCCTGACCATCGGCGCGCGCCGGGGCCGCGCCGCGCGGGGACGTCCGGCGCGCGGCTGAGCCCGCGCCATCCCCGAGACCTCCCCCACGAAAGCCCGACCCATGCCCGAAGACAAAGCTCCCCGTTCCGCCCGATCCGGCGGCCGCGCCGCCCGTCACGCGGCCCGCGCCGCGCCGCTGGCCGAAGATCTCCGCCCGGTCCGCCCCGGCCTCGAGGGCGGCACATACGCCCCGCTCAGCGACGCCGAGATCGCCCGCATCCACGACACCGCCCTGACCGCGCTGGAAGAAATCGGCCTTGCCGACGCGCCCGAAAGCGGCGTCGCCCTGCTGACCGGCGCCGGCGCCATCCAGAGCGCGGACGGGCGCATCCGCATCCCGCGCAGCCTCGTCGAGGACATGCTGGCCATCGCGGCAAAGGACATCACGCTCCATTCCCGCGACGGCGCCCATGACCTGACGCTCGGCGGCGCCCGGGTCCATTACGGCACCGCAGGTGCTGCGGTCCACCTCGTCGACCCGGTCACCGGCGCCTACCGCGACAGCACCCTCCAGGACCTGCACGACGCCGCCCGCATCGCCGACCGGCTCGACAACATCCACTTCCTGCAACGGCCCATGGTGGCTCGCGACATCCCCGACAACCGGGAGATGGACCTCAACACGATCTATGCCTGCGTCAGCGGCACCACGAAACATATCGGCACCTCCTTCACCGAGCCCGATTTCGTGCCCGATGCGCTGGAGATGCTGCACCTGATCGCCGGTGGCGAGGCCGCCTGGCGCGCCCGGCCCTTTCTGTCGAACTCGAACTGCTTCGTCGTCCCGCCGATGAAGTTCGCCACCGAGAGCTGCCAGGTGATGGAGGCCTGTATCCGCGGCGGCATGCCGGTCCTGCTGCTCTCCGCCGGCCAGGCCGGGGCCACGGCGCCCGCGCCCATTGCCGGCGCCATCGTGCAGGCGGTGGCCGAGTGCCTCGCCGGAGTGGTCTATGTGAACGCCCTCGCCCCCGGCCATCCGGCGATCTTCGGCACCTGGCCCTTCGTCTCGGACCTGCGCACCGGCGCGATGTCCGGCGGCTCCGGCGAACAGGCGCTGCTGACCGCGGGCTGCGCCCAGATGGGCCGGTTCTACGGGCTGCCCTGCGGCGCCGCCGCCGGGATCGCCGATGCCAAGCTGCCGGACATGCAGGCCGGCTGGGAGCAGGCGACCTCCAACGTCATGGCGGGCCTTGCCGGGCTCAACATGGTCTACGAGGCGGCGGGCATGCATGCCTCGCTCCTCGGCTTCTGCCTCGAATCCCTGATCCTCGGCGACGACATGCTGGGCCAGGCGCTCCGCTGCGTGCGCGGGATCGAGGTGACGGACGAGACGCTGGGGCTGGAGACCATGCGCGCCACCTGCCTCGGCGGGCCAGGCCATTACCTCGGTTCCGAGCAGACGCTGAAGCTGATGCAGACCGAGTACATCTACCCGGCCCTTGCCGACCGGACCTCTCCCAAGGAATGGCTGGAAAACGGCTCGCCCCGATTGCTCGATCAGGCGGTGGCGAAGAAGCAGGAGATCCTCTCCCAACCGCCCGTCGCCCGATTGGCGCCCGACCTCGACCGCGCGGTGCGGGAGCGTTTCGCGATCCACCTGCCGGCCCATTGACAGGAGGCCCGCCCCGCCGCGGAGGGCGCTCCGAATTTCGCGAAATTCGGGGCCGATTACTCGTCGAATAATCGCGCGCGGCCGACCCGCGGACCGGACCCTCAGCCCGCGTTCCGACGCAGCCGCGCGAAGAGGCTCGACGTGTCCCAGCGCCCGCCGCCCATGGCCTGCACCTCCTTGTAGAACTGGTCCACCAGGGCGGTGACCGGGAGGCTGGCGCCGGTCTCGTTGGCGGTGGCGAGGCAGATGCCGAGGTCCTTGCGCATCCAGTCGACCGCGAAGCCGTGCTCGAAATGGCCGTCGAGCATGGTCTCGTAGCGGTTCGCCATCTGCCAGGACCCCGCCGCGCCGCCGGCGATCACCTCGATCACCGCGCGCCCGTCGAGCCCGGCCGTCTCGGCGAAATGCAACCCCTCGCTGAGCCCCTGGACAAGGCCCGCGATACAGATCTGGTTGACCATCTTGGTGAGCTGTCCGGCCCCGCTCTCGCCGAGCCGCCGGCACGCCTTGGCATAGGCGGCGATGATCGGCTCGGCCCGCGCATAGGCCCCCGCCTCGCCGCCGCACATGACGACAAGCTGACCGTTCTCCGCCCCGGCCTGACCGCCGGAGATCGGGGCGTCGACAAAGGCGATGCCCTGCCCGCCCGCGACCTCGTGGAGGTCTCGCGTGACCTTGGCCGAGACCGTTGTGTGGTCGACGAACACAGTCCCGTCGCCCATCCCGGCGAAGGCACCGTCCTCACCGAGGCAGACCCCGCGCAGATCGTCGTCATTGCCCACGCAGGCCATGACGAACGCCGCGCCCTCGGCCGCCGCCGCCGGAGTCGCCGCCGATGTCCCGCCATGCTCGGCCACCCAGGCGTCAGCCTTGGTCGCCGTCCGGTTGTAGACCGTCACCTCGTGCCCCGCCGCCACGAGATGCCCGGCCATCGGGGAACCCATGACCCCAAGCCCCAGAAACGCTACCTTCGCCATCGCCATCGCCTCTCCCGTTGAGTTTCGTTTCCCCGTAATTTACCCGCACACCGAAGAGGTCAACCGGAGGTCCCCTTGGCGTTCGTCTTTCGCTGGCTCATGCGGATCGTGACCGGGCTCGTGGTGCTCGGCATCGCGGCGTTTCTGCTGGCCTATTACTTCGCCTCTCGCTCCCTGCCGGACTACGATGCGACGGCCGAGGTGACGGGGATCGCCACGCCGGTGGAGATCGTGCGCGACAACGCCAATGTCCCGCATATCTTCGGCGCGAGCGACCCGGACGTGTTCTTCGCCCTCGGCTATGCTCATGCCCAGGACCGGCTCTGGCAGATGACCATGCTGCGCCGGACGGCCCAAGGCCGGCTCTCGGAGCTCTTCGGCGCCGATACGCTGCGGATCGACACGCTGCTCCGGCGGCTCGATCTCTACACCCTCGCCAGCCAATCCGTCGCGGTGCAGGACGCCTATACGATGGCGGCGCTCGAAGCCTACTCGGCCGGCGTCAATGCCTGGCTCGCGGAGGTCAACGAGGGCGCGCTCGGCCGCGGCGCGCCGGAGATGTGGCTCTTCAACCACCCGGTCGCGCCCTGGGTCCCGGCGGATTCGCTGGCCGTGATCAAGGTCATGTCCCTGCAACTTTCGGGGCATCTGGAACGCGAGGTGCTGCGCGCCCGAACCTCGCTCCTGCTCGATGAGGGCCGGGTGGCCGATATCCTGCCCGACGCACCCGGCAGCGGCATCGCCGCCCTGCCCCGGTTCGCGACCCTTGTCCCCGGTGTCCCGGCCTACGCCGAGGGCGACGACCGGCATCACCGGCTCTTCCCGGTGCCGCCCTCCCCCCTCGCAGGCGCCTCCAATGCCTGGGCCGCTGCGCCGACCCGCTCTGTCACCGGGTCGACGCTCCTGGCGAACGACCCGCATCTCGGCCTCTCGGCACCGACGATCTGGTATCTGGCCCGGCTGGAACTGGAGAGCGGCGGCATCATCGGCGGCACGATCCCGGGCGTGCCCCTGATCCTCGTCGGCCGCAGCGCCGATCTCGGCTGGGGGCTGACCTCCTCCTATGTCGACGATCAGGACATCTTCATCGAGGAGGTGAACCCGTCGGATGCCAGCCAGTACCGCACCCCGGAGGGCTGGAAGGCGTTCGAGGCCCGCGACAGCATTGTCCGGGTCCGCGGCGCCGCGCCGGTGACGGTGCAGCTCCGCTGGACCGATAACGGCCCGGTCCTGCCGCCGGACCAGTTCGATCTCGGCACGATCCGCCCGCCGGGCCATGTCACCGCCCTCGGCTGGACCGCGCTTTCCGCCGAAGACAGCTCGATCTCCGCCGGCATGGCGATCATGCGGGCCACGAACATCGACGCCGCCATCACCGCCGCCGAGGGCTATATCGCCCCGTCCCAGAACCTGGTCCTCGCCGACCGCAACCGGATCGCGATGAAGCTGATCGGCGCCGTGCCGGCCCGGGACCGCGCCCATCAGAGCCAGGGCCGCCTGCCGACCTTCGGCTACGTGCCGGAGAACCGCTGGCAGGGCATGCTGCCCTACGACACCAACCCGGTCTTCATCGACACGCCCGGGGGGCTGATCGGCAACACCAACAACAAGCTGACGAACCGCCCGTTCCCGACCCATGTGAGCCATTGGTGGGGCGACACGCAGCGGGTCAATCGCTGGCGTCGGCTGATGCAGGCCCGCGAGGTCCACACCCGCGAAAGCTTCATCGAGGCGCAACTCGACACGGTGAGCTTCACGGCGCAGTCGATCCTGCCGCTCGTTGGCGCCGATCTGTGGTTCACCGGAGAGCCCGCGCCGGAGGGCACGCCGGAACGGCAGCGCCAGATCGCCCTCGACCTGCTCGGCGAATGGAACGGCGAGATGAACGAGCACCTGCCCGAGCCGCTCCTCTTCGCCGCCTGGCTGCGCTTCCTCCAGGACCGGCTCATTCGCGACGAACTCGGGCCGCTGGCGCGCGAGTTCACCCATGTCGAACCGCTCTTCATCGAGCGGGTGTTCCGCGACATCGACGGGGCGAGCGCCTGGTGCGACGTGATCCAGTCGGCGCCGGAAGAGACCTGCACCGAAATCTCGCGACTGGCGCTCGACGATGCGCTGGTGTGGATCGGCGATACCTATGGCAACGACCTTCAGGCGGTGCGCTGGGGCGATGCGCACGAGGCGACCCATGACCACCCCGTCCTGGGCGGCGTGCCGGTCCTGCGCTGGTTCGTGAATATCCGGCAGTCGACCTCCGGCGGCGACTTCACCCTGCAACGCGGCCGCACCGCGGGGACCGGGCCGGAGCCGTTCCAGAACGTCCATTCCGCCGCCTATCGCGGGGTCTATGATTTCGCCGATCCGGATTCCTCGGTCTTCATCACCTCGACCGGCCAGTCCGGCCACCCGCTCTCACGCCATTACGACGATCTGGGCGCGCTCTGGCGGCGCGGCGAATACATCCCGATGTCGCTCGACCCGGCCCTGGCCCGGGCAGCCTCGGTCGGAACCACCACTCTCGTTCCGACCGAGTAGCCCCCGGGCCGCCCCGCCCAGACCGTCTGCCTCAGGCTGCGTCCGCAGTCCGCCGCATCAGTGAAACGTGATCGCCGCGCTGCCGGCCCGAAGCGGCAGCACCTCCGCCCCGCTAGCGCGGGCTTTCTGCCAGAGCGCCCGACCGGCACAGCGCGACAGGGTCATCTCCCGCACCAGCACGTGCTGAACAGCATCCTCAGGGATCGTTCGCGCCGGTGGCGTTGCCCGGCCCGGACCCGGCAGAACGCTGGCACCATCGGCCAGGTCCGGCATCCGCGCCGCATCCGGTACAACAATCTCTCCCGCGACATCGTCGGGATGCAGACTCTCGGAGACCGCGCCCTCGGCGAAGACCAGTTCGTGGCGGTTGAAAAGGAAATGGACGTACTCGATCCCCTCGGCCGGCACGACCTTCTTCACGCCTGGCAGGCCGAGAAGCTTCTGCGCCGGCACCAGCACTTCTGAACTGTCGCAAAGAAGCTCCGCCTGGGCCGAGCGCAGCATCATGCAGTGCTGCGGCGAGACCAGCAGATCCCGCTCAGGCAGACCGTTGCCGAGCGCGCCCGCCGCGATGCGGACGGGTGCGAGCCTCGGATCGGCGCGCAGTTCGGCGGCCGAGATGTGCCGGCCCGCGACGTGGCGCACCGTCTGGACACCGTTATCCATGGTCGGGATGCGGTCGCCGACCCGGATGTCCCGGGCGGCGCGGTGGCCATCGTCGGTCGCGATCCGCGTATCGCCGCCGAAATAGGCCCGCTCATTGAAATCGCGCCACCCTCCGATCGGCGGATTGGCCTCGTCGCGACGTGAGGGGATCGTGAAAGTCTTAACCATCGGGCTCTCCCGCTACTCATTACCCAGTGTCCGACAATGCCACGGAGTCGGCACCCGGACCGCCCGACCGCACACATCCGGCCGGGCCACATCCCGCAGAATGATCTCGAATTCTGTCAAGATTTCGCCGAAAATGCGACCTGTCAGGGGACCGATCAACGCACGGGGCCCGGAAACCCGACTTCCGGCGCGACCAGGATCATCGACCTGAACCCTCTGTGCGGTCCGCGCGCTCAGCCGATCTTGCCGAACGCCGCCTTCTGCCGGTCGGTCCAGACCACATCGAGTTCAAGCCCCGTCTCGGTGCGGCGCTCCGCCGTGACGATCTCGCTTTCATAGGCCCAGGCCCGGCGGCGCCCGTCGGCATGATCGAGATGGAGCGTCTCGGCCGTGGTCTCACGGCGCAGTAGCGCGGCGATCCGATCCTGAAATGCGCCCAGCCCCGCGCCGGTGAGCGCCGAGACCAGTAGCACGTCGTCACGCCGCACCGCCCGGGTCCGCGCCGCCTCCGCCGCCTCCGGGCCCAGCAGATCGGCCTTGTTCCAGACCTCGATCAGGGGCCGGTCCTCCTCCAGCCCCAACGCGACCAGGATCGCCGCCACATCCTCCGCCTGGGCCTCGGCCTCGGGATGGGAGATGTCGCGGACATGGACCACGATATCCGCCGCCAGCACCTCTTCGAGCGTGGCGCGGAAGGCCGCGACCAATTCGGTGGGCAGGTCCGAGATGAAGCCCACCGTGTCGCTCAGGATCACCTCGATCCCGCCGGCGAGGTCCACCTTGCGCATGGTCGGGTCGAGGGTGGCGAAGAGCATGTCCTTGGCCATCACCTCGGCCCCGGTGAGCCGGTTGAAGAGCGTCGACTTGCCGGCATTGGTGTAGCCCACCAGCGCGACGATCGGATAGGGCACCTTGGCGCGGGCCTGCCGGTGCAGGTCGCGGGTCTTCACCACTTTGGCGAGCTGGCGGCGAAGCCGGGTGAGCTGGGTGTCGATGGCGCGCCGGTCCGCCTCGATCTGGGTCTCACCCGGGCCGCCGACGAAACCGAGGCCGCCGCGCTGCCGCTCCAGATGGGTCCAGGCCCTGACCAGCCGCGTCCGCTGATAGCTGAGTGCCGCCATCTCGACCTGCAACACGCCCTCCCGGGTCCGGGCCCGGTCGGAAAAGATCTCCAGGATCAAGCCGGTGCGGTCGAGGAGCTTCACCCCCCAGTCGCGTTCCAGATTGCGCTGCTGAACCGGGCTCACCGGCCCGTCGATCAGCACGAGCTCCACCTCATCGGCCTTCAGCCGCGCGCCCAGCTCCGCCACCTTGCCACTGCCGAAGAGCGCCCCCGGCGCGACCTTGGGCAGCGGCACGATCTCCGCCCCCACGACCTCCAGCCCCGGCAGGGCGGCGGCGAGCGCCACCGCCTCCCCCAGCGCCGGACCGGCGGCGCGGCGATCCGGATCGGCCTTGATATCAGGATGCAGGACAAAGGCCCGCGTCGCGCGCGGCCCGTCCCCGGCCTCAGCCATCGGCGCGGTCAGTCCTCACCGTCATAGAGGTTGATCGGCTGCGACGGCATGATCGTGGACATCGCCGACTTGTAGACGAGCTGCGATTGTCCGTCCCGGCGCAGCAGCACGCAGAAGCTGTCGAACCACGTGATGACGCCCTGAAGCTTCACACCGTTGACCAGAAAAATCGTGACCGGAACCTTCGTCTTGCGGACATGGTTGAGAAACGCGTCCTGAAGGTTCTGCTTATCGGATGCCATTGACCTGACCCTCTTTCTTTTTTTGCGGCCGCGGACCGGCCCTCTCCCTCGTTGAGGCGGAGTATGTCCCGGCATGAAAGGGGTTTCCAGCCCCAAATTCCGTCGCGGCAGCAGCGCCTAGCGGCGCCAGAAATCCGGGTTCAGGAGCGCGATGATGGCGAGCGTCTCCAGGCGCCCCAGCACCATGGTGAGCGCCAGAATGATCTTGGCCGCATCGGGCAGAACGGCATAGGAAATTGGGCTCTCGGCGGCAGCGGTGGCGAGCGGCCCGGTATTGGAGATCGCGGCGACGGTCAGCACCATCGTCGTCTCGAAGGACACGCCGGTCAGCGAGACCAGCACCATGACCGCCGCGATCGAGAGCGCGAAGAGCATGAAGAAGATCCAGGCGATGGTTGCCCCTTCCCGCCGGATCCGCCGCGCCGCGCGCCCCGCCCCGCCGACCGAGGACGGATGGACCAGCCGTTCGACCTCGCGCTGTCCGTGCTTGTAGAGCGCATAGACCCGAAGCAGCTTCACCCCCCCGGCCGTGGTCGCCACCCCGCCGCCGATGATCGCAAGGCCCACCAGGATCAGACCCGGCGTCTCCAGCCCCGACCACTGGGCGGCCCCCGGCCAGGCCCGCGACTCGAACCCGGTGGTGGTCAGAAACGACAGAACGGTGAAGAACCCGCCCCAGAGCGCCGCCAACCCTTCGCCGAAATTGTCCGTATCCTCAGCCGGAGCCCCGAGCCAGTGCCGCAGGAAGAGAAGCGCGGTCACGCCGAGAACGAAGACGACCGCCATCTGCAACTCCGGATCGTCGCGCAGACGGATCGGTTCCTCACCGCCGAGACCGCGCCCGAAGGTCATCCGGCTGAGTGCGAAGACGAAGAAGAGCGCGATGACGACCTCGCCGCCGATCCCCGATGCGGTCTCGCCAAGCCCGGCCGCCGGCGAGATGCCAGAGGTCGCCATGACCGACATCGCATGGCAGAGCGCGATGAGCGGGCTGTCGCCCAGAAGCGTCAGACAGAACCAGAGCACCGCGGTGAGCCCGGCATAGATCGGGATCAGCGCCCCGGCATAGCGCGCGAGCCGTGCTGCCGGGGCCGAGGAGGCATCGGCCTGGCCGACCGGCACCCGCTCCGCCGTGCCGCGTACCTCGAACCCGCCGATCGCCATCGGCGCGAAGACCGCGAGCGCCGCGATCCACATCAGCAAGCCACCGAGCCAGCCCACCAGCGCCCGCCAGAGATGCACCGCCGGCGGAGCCGCGGCCGGATCGTCGAAGATCGTGGCGCCGGTGGTGGTGAAGCTCGACACCATCTCGAACCAGGCATCGACCAGCCCGACGCCCGGCAGGGTCAGCCAGAGCGGCAGCGCGAACATCAGCGGCAGGAGCGCAAAGGCCGCGAGCAGCGCCAGAAGCTGTCCTCGCGCGTCGGCGAACCCGTCGCGCCGGTTCATCGCCACGGCGATCAGCCAGGCGATAATCGAAAAGAGCAGCGCCCCGTAGAAAAACGCCTGGGCAGTCAGGAAGTCGTCGCCATTGAGCGCGAGGACCGCCGGCACCAGCATCGCGACGGCGCCGATCCCGGTCAGCAGCACGAAGAACGGCTGGGACGCGAGCCGCCCGGGCATCAGAAGAAGTCGATGGAGACCTGGAGAAGCTGCTCCACCGCGGCCCGGTCGCCGGCCATGGCGAAGATGGCGATCACGTCGCCTTCCTCGATCCGGGTGCCCCCGGTCGGCTTGATCAGCTCGCCGCGCCGCATCAGCCCGCCGACGATGGCGCCTTCCGGGAAGTCGATATCGCGGATCGCCTGGCCGGCGATGGGCGAGGTCGAGAGCACCTGCGCCTCCATCATCTCGGCCTCGGCATCGCCCACCGAATAGACCTCACGGACCCGGCCATGGCGGATATGGCGCAGGATCGAGCTCACGGTGGTGGCGCGCGGATTGATGTAAGCGTCGATGTCGAGGGGCTCCATCAGCGGCACGAGCGTCGGGTCGTTGGTCAGGCAGATCGCCATCGGACAGCCCATGGACTTCGCCCGCACGGCGGCCAGGAGGTTCACCTTGTCATCGTCCGTCACCGCCAGCACCGCATCGGCATTGCGGATCCCGGCCTCCTCCAGAAGCCCGGCATCGAGCCCGTCGCCGTGGAGCACGATGGTCCGTTCCAGCGCATCCGCCGCCAGTTCGGCGCAGCGCCGGTTGCGCTCGATCACCTTGGCGCGGACCCGTTCCGTGCCGGCCTCCAGCGCCCGGGCCACGGCAAGCCCGACATTGCCGCCACCGATCACCACCACCCGCTCCTGCTTGCGCGAGACCTTGCCGAAAATCTCCAGGGTCCGCGCCATATCCTCGGTGTGGGAGAACACATAGGCACTGTCGCCGACGAAGAGCTGATCGCCCGGCGCCGGCACGAAAAGCGCGCCCTCGCGCCGGATCCCGACGACGATGGCGCGCAGCGTGGAGAAAAGATCGGTGAGCTGTCGCAGCGGCGTATTCACCACCGGACAATCCTCGTCGATGGAAATCCCCAGAAGCTGCCCCTTGCCATCGAGGAAACTCTCGATATCGAAGGTCGCCGGCGCCGCGATCCGTTGCAGCGCCGCATCGGCCACCTCCTTTTCCGGCGAGATCACTACATCGATCGGCATGTGCTCGCGGCGGTAGAGATCGGAATAGATCGCGTCGAGATAACTCTGGGAGCGCAGCCGCGCGATCTTCCGCTGCACCTCAAAGACCGAATGGGCCACCTGGCAGGTGACCATGTTCACTTCGTCGGAATGGGTCGCGGCGATCACCAGATCGGCATCCCGCGCTCCGGCGCGGTCGAGGATATCCGGATAGGACGCAAAGCCCGCGATCCCCTGCACGTCGAGCGTATCGGTGGCCCTGCGCACCAGGTCGGGATTGTTGTCGACCACGGTGACGTCGTTGTCCTCGCCGGAGAGATGCCGGGCGATCTGCCAGCCGACCTGCCCTGCCCCGCAGATGATGACCTTCATGGGTTCTCCCGGTCGCTTTGGGCCGATCTAGGGCGAAATCCGCTTGATCTGCAACATGCCTGATCGAGATCCACTGAACCTTGCCCGGCCAGGTCGCGGGACGGATCGCCGCCCGCACCCCTCTTCATTTGGCCGCAAATACTCCGGGGGAGGCCGCAGGCCGGGGGCAGCGCCCCCTCCCGAGACGGGCCCGCAGGGGCCCGGCGAGATGACCGGCGCGCCGCAGGCGCTCAATCGGATCAGACCGCCTTCTCCGTATTCTCCACGGTCGCGACCCGGGCGCCGGCCTTCGTCGTCGTCACCACGCCGAGGCTCTTCAGCTTCCGATGCAAGGCCGAGCGTTCCATCCCAACAAAGGCCGCGGTGCGGCTGATATTGCCGCCGAACCGGTTGATCTGGGTCAGCAGATATTCCCGCTCGAAGAGCTCCCGCGCCTCGCGCAAAGGCAGGGTCGCCAGTCCGCCCGAAAGCACGATCCGCCCCTCGGCCTCGCCCTCGCCGGTGGCCTCACCGGTGGGCAGTTCCTTGGCGGTGATCTCCCCGGAGGCTTCGCCCAGGATCAGCACCCGCTCGATCACGTTCTTGAGCTGGCGCACATTCCCCGGCCAGACCATGGTCTGCAAGAGCGCCCGCGCATCCTCCGCCAGCGCGCGGAGCGGCAGGCCCTGGCTCCGGTTCAGCTCCGCGATGAAATGCTCGGCGAGCACCGGAATATCCTCGCGCCGCTCCTCCAGGCTCGGCACCGCGATGGGCACCACGTTCAGCCGGTGATAGAGTTCCTCGCGGTAATTCCCGGCCTCGATGGCCGCAGCCAGATCGCGGTTCGTCGAGGAGATCACCCGCAGATCGACCTGCACCTTGTCGCCGCCGCCGACCCGCTGGAACTGCTGATCGACCAAGACCCGCAGGATTTTCGACTGGGTGCCGAGGGGCATCTCGGCCACCTCGTCGAAATAGATCACCCCGCCATTGGCCTCTTCCAGGAGCCCCTTCTCCACCCCGCGCTCGGCGCTTTCGCGGCCGAAGAGCACCTCCTCCATCCGGTCGGGCTCGATGGAGGCGGAGTTCACGCAGACGAACGGCGCCTTCGCGCGGTTCGACCGGGCATGGATGTAGCGCGCCGCGATCTCCTTGCCGGCCCCGGCCGGCCCGGTCAGCATCACCCGCCCGTTCGATTTCGTCACCTTGTCGAGCTGGCTCTTCAGCGCCCGGAACGCGCCGCTGTCGCCCAGCATCTCGGCACTCGCACTCTCGCCGCGCTTCAGCGCCACATTCTCCCGCCGCAGCCGCGAGGTCTCCATCGCGCGGCGGATCACCACGAGGAGCTGGTCGATATTGAACGGCTTTTCGATGAAGTCGTAGGCGCCCTGCTTGATCGCCGCCACCGCGATCTCGATATTGCCGTGGCCCGAGATGATCACGATGGGCACGTCCGGGTGGTCGCGCTTCACCGCCTTCAGGATGTCGATCCCGTCCATCGAGCTGTCCTTCAGCCAGATGTCGAGGATCATCAGCGCCGGCGGCTCCTTGGCGATCTCGCCCATGCATTCGTCCGAGGTGCCGGCGAGCCGGACCGTGAAGCCCTCGTCGCGCAGGATGTCGCCGATGAGCTCGCGGATATCGCGCTCGTCGTCGGTAATCAGGATATCGCCCATATCTTCCCCTCTCAAACGGCCTGTCTGTCGCGGGGCGCGGGGTCTTCCACCCGAACCTCGCCCGCAGGCTCAAACGGTAACTCGACGACCGCCATCGCCCCGCGATGGGCGCCGCCCTCGAACGGCTCCGCATCCGTGAGTTCCAGGTGGCCGCCATGCTCTTCGATGATCTTCTTGACGATCGGCAGGCCGAGGCCGGTGCCGCTCTCGCGCGTCGTGACGTAGGGCTCAAAGAGCCGCGCCCGGTCCGCCGGCAGGCCGATCCCGTTATCCTGCACGATGATCCGGGCGGTGGGCGCCTCGGGTGTCAGCGCCACGCGAATCTCCGGCGCGAACCCTTCCGGAGCACCTTTTTTCAGAAGACTTTCCGTGGCTTCCCCGGCGTTCTTGATGAGGTTCGTCAGCGCCTGCCCGATCATCGTCGCATCGAGATCGGCCCAGACCTCGCCCTCCGGCAGATCGGCCTTGATCGTCACGTCCGGCTGCCCGGCCTGTTGCAAGGTCACCGCGTCGCGGACAAGCACGGCGAGATCGGTGCGCATCCGCTCCGGTTCCGGCATCCGGGCGAAGCGGGAGAATTCGTCGACGATCCGCCGCAGATCGCCGGTCTGCCGCACGATCACGTCGGTCATCTGTTCGAGGGCCTCGGCCTCCTCGCCCAGCTTCGGCGCAAATTTGCGCTTCAGCCGCTCGGCGGAAAGCTGGATCGGGGTCAGCGGGTTCTTGATCTCATGGGCGATCCGGCGCGCCACGTCGCCCCAGGCCGCGGTCCGTTGCGCCGTTACCAGATCGGTCACATCGTCGAAGGCCACCACATAGCCTTCGAGCCGCCCATCCTCCGCCCGCCTTGGCGACATCCGCACCAGCAGGCTCTCCTGCTTGCCGCCGCGCACCAGATTGACCTGCTCCTGCACCACCTCGCGGCGTTCATCGCGCAACCGGTCGAAGAGCGGGCCGAATTCCGGGATCGCGGCGGAAAGCGCCGTCGCCTCCTGCGCCTCGGTCATGCCGAGGAGCCCGTTGGCGGAACGGTTGGCGAAGGTCACCTTGCCCTCCGGGTCAAGCCCCACCACGCCCGAGGTCACCGAGGAGAGCACGGAATCAAAGAGCCGCCGCCGCCGCTCGATCTGGCGGGTATTGTCCAGAAGCTCCTGGCGCTGGTCTTTCAGCCGCGCGGTCATCTGGTTGAAGTTGCGGCCCAAAAGCGCGATCTCGTCGTCGCCCTCCTGCTCCGGCACCCGGACCTCCAGATCGCCCTCCCCGACCCGCTGCGAGGCGCCCACAAGCCGGCCCACCGGCCGCGACAGGCGCTCGGCGAACCAGAGGCCGAGCCAGATCGCCGCCAGGATCAGGATCACCGCGAAGCCGAGATAAAGCAGCCCGAACTCGAACAGGAGCCGCCCCCTATCGTTCTCAAGCTGCTGATAGAGCGTCACGGTTTCTTGAGTCTCATCGAGCAGGGCCAGGATGTCGCCATCCACCTCGCGGCTCACATAGAGGAAGTAGCGCCCGGAAAACGCCTGAAGCGGGATCAGGGCGCGAAACTCGTTGCTCGACCAATCCTCGACAATCACCAGGCCCGTCTCCCGCGCCTCAGCGATCATCGCCTCGGTCGGACGTTCATAGTCGAAGCCGTAGGACCGGGCGCCCCGGGCCCGGATCTCGCCGAACTCGTCGATCACGAAGGCTTCCGTCAGGCCCCGTTCGATCTGCGGCTGCACCCGCCCGAGGGCCTGCCGCAGATCGCCATCGGAGAGCCGGAACGGCGCCCGGCGTTGTTCGAGGTTGAGATAGGCGGCGAGGCCCCTCCCGTCCCGCTCCAATTCCTGCCGGTGCTCCTCCTCATAGGCCTGAGCCGCCTCCAGCGAGGAGCCGACCACATTGCGCACCCGCTCCGAGAACCAGCCTTCGAGGCCGATATTCACCGTCAGCACGGCGAAGGCCGCGACGATGACCGTAGGGATCAGGGCCAGCAGCGCGAAGACGCCGACGAGCCGCAGGTGGAGCTGCGAGCCCGCCGACCGCGCCCGCCGCGCCGCGATCATCTGCACGACCCGTTGCAGGACCAGCGCGGCGACGACGAGGATGTAGATGAGGTCCGCCAGCAGCACGAGCCGCAAGCTCGCCGTGGTGGCGGAGCGGTCGAGGGGGCCGAGGACGATGAAGGTCAGCGCCACCAGGATCGGCGCCAGGGCGACGAGGATCAGCGTCGCAGCCGTCTGCACGCGGCGCTGCCGGCGCCAGCGTGAAAACCGGCTCAGTGTAAACCCCGTCACGGACCGCTGCACGCGCCGCCTCTTGTCCTGCCGGGCCGCTGGGGCCCGTTACCGCCGTTTGATGTGATCCTTCTCCCGGCACGACTGCGCCCGGATGGCCACGTTTATGTTGCTCTTTTACATCAATTTGCGGCGGCGTGTCACGCGGATATCGAGGTCTGTAATCTTCTTTCTCAAGGTATTGCGGTTTATGCCGAGGAGATCGGCACATCTGGCCTGGTTCCCGCCAGTCGCGTCGAGGCTGATCTCGATGAGCGGCAGCTCCACTTCCCGCAGAATCCGCTGGTAGAGGCCGGGCGGCGGCAGCGCCCCGCCATGGAGGTCGAAATAGCGCCGCAGGTGCTTCATCACCGAGGCGGAGAGCTTCTCGCCCTCGCCACCGGCCCGGAGCGGCTCCATGGCGGGCTGATTGCCGAGGACACCTTCCACCTCCGTCCGGCTGATCTCGTCCTCGCTGGCGGTGGCCACAAGGCGCCTGAGCGCGTTTTCGAGCTGGCGCACATTGCCGGGCCAGGAATAGAGCCGGACAAGATCGCGGGCGCCGTCCGACAGCCGGCGGAGCGGCGCCCCGTCGCGCTCGGCGCGGACCAGGAAATGCTCGGCCAGAAGCGGGATGTCGTCGACCCGCTCGCGCAGGGACGGCACGGTGATCGTCACGCCGCCGAGCCGGTAGAACAGGTCCTCACGGAACTCGCCCGCCTCCATCCGCCCCATCAGATCGGTCTGGGACGTGGACATCACGCGCGGCGCGGTCTCTCCCAAGGCATCCAGCATCCGCACGATCCGGGCCTGCATCTCGCGCGGGAAATCCCCGACCTCGTCGAAGACGAGCGAACCGCCCCGGGCACGGGAGAGCAGCGCCGAGGGCCCGTCCATCCCCTCCAGATCGGCGGCGGAGGCGACGATGAAGGGCAGCGTGCGGCGGTCGGAGAAATCGTGAATTGCCTTGGCGATGAGCGACTTGCCGGTGCCGCTCTCGCCCGAGACCAGGACCGGCAGAGGCGTGTTCATCACCCGGGCGACGATCCGGTAGAGCTCCTGCATCGCCGGGGTCCGGCCCACCAGAGGCAGGTCGCCCTGCCCGGCCTCCGCTTCGGCCCGCGGCATCGGGGCACGCCGCTTGACCTCGAGCGCCCGCGCCGCCCGCTTCATCAGGTCCGGCAGATCGAACGGCTTCGGCAGGTAATCGTAGGCCTCCTTCTCGGCGGCCTGGATCGCCGTCATGATCGTGTTCTGCGCCGAGATCACGATGACCGGCAGGCCCGGGCGCCGCTCGGAGATCTGCGGCAACTGGTCGAGCCCGTTGCCGTCCGGCATGATCACGTCCGAGATCACCAGATCGCCCTTGCCCTCCTCGACCCAGCGCATCAGCGTGACGAGCGACGAGGTCGCGTGCACCTTGCACCCCGCCCGGGTCAGGGCCTGGGTCAGCACGGTGCGGATCGTGCGGTCGTCATCGGCGACGAGAACGGTTCCGTCCATCAGCTTTCTCCGGTTGCGTCCCCCGCCTCTTTCGGCGCCAGGGGAAGGGAAATGCGAAACACCGTGCGGCCCGGGGCCGAATCCACGGAAATCCAGCCGCCATTGTCGGCGATGAGCTTTGAGACCAGGGCGAGCCCGAGCCCGGTGCCGTTCTCGCGGCCCGACACGAAAGGCTCGAAGACATCCGCGGCGATCTCCGGCGGCAGGCCGGGCCCGTCATCGATGATCTCGATCTGGAGCGGCAGACGCGCGCGGCTGCCATCGGCCCGACGCAGGCGGAGCGCGGGCTCGTAATAGGTCTTAAGCCGGATGATGCCGCCCTCCTCCCCGGCCTCGGAGGCGTTCTTCAGGAGGTTCAGGAACACCTGCTGAAGCTGGTCGGCATCGCCCCAGGTCTGCGGCAGGGAGGGGTCGTATTGCTCGACGAAGGTCATATGAGCGCCGAAGCCGACACTGGCCGATTGCCGGGCGCGGTCGAGCAGGTCGTGGATGTTGACCGCCCGCGCCGCGGGCGGGCGCAGATTGCCGAACTGCTCCACCTGTTCGAGGAGCTTCACGATACGCCGGGTCTCCTCCACCATCAGGTCGGTGAGTTCCAGGTCCGACCCGGAAAGCGACATCGACAGGAGCTGCGCCGCCCCGGCGATGCCCGCCAAGGGGTTCTTGATCTCGTGGGCCAGCATCTCGGCCATGCCGATGGCGGATTTCGCGGCCCGGCCGGAGGTGGCGTTCTGGGTCATCCGATGGGCGATCTCGCTGGGCGAGATCATCATCAGCATCAGGTCTTCGGTGCCCTGAAGCGGCGCGAACTGGATGTTGCATTCCATCGGCGGCCGCTCACCGCTGCCGACATCGACATCGTTGACGAAAAGCGAGGTGCGGTTTGCCTTGGCGCGGCCATAGGGCCCTTCGAGCGGCGCATCGACCATCACCTTGTCCCAGACATGGGCGCCCGCGAGCGCCTTTGACGAGAGGTTGAGGAAGCTCTCGGCGGCCGGGTTGCTCTCGGCCACGCGGTCGTCCCGGTCGATGAGGAGCGTCGGCACCGGCAGGGAGTTCCAGAGGTTCGGGTCACCGATCATGCCGCGGCCTCCGCGGGGGCGCTCAGCGCGTCCGGCAGCAGGCGCAGGACCTTTGCGGGGTCGCGTTCGGTCAGGATCGCGCGGCGCAGGCCGGGGCCGGTGCCGTCCATGTACCAGCCGAGATGTTTCCGGGCGACCTTGGCGCCCAGCTCCGCGCCATAGAAGGTGAGCATCGCCTCGTAGTGCCCTGAAACCATATCGGAAAGCGCGACCCCCGTTGGAATGTCCGGCGCCGGAGTGCCATAGAGCGCCGCCGCGATCTCCGCGAGCCGCCAGGGCCGCCCCTGAGCGCCGCGCCCAACCATCACCCCCGCTGCGCCGGAGAGCGCCAGCGCCTCCCCGGCCGTCGCTGCATCGACGATATCGCCGTTGGCGATGACCGGGATCGAGACCGCCTCGACGATCTCCCGGATCGCCGCCCAATCCGCCTGCCCCTTGTAGAACTGGCACCGGGTGCGGCCATGGATCGTCACCATCCGGACGCCTGCTTCTTCGGCCCGCCGCGCCACCGCCGCCGCGTTCAGGCACTCATGGTCCCAGCCGAGCCGTGTCTTCAGCGTCACCGGCACCGACACCGCGCCCACCACCGCCTCGATGAGCCGCAGCGCATGGTCCGGTGTCCGCAAGAGCGCCGAGCCGGAGAGCCCATTGGTGACCTTCTTCGCCGGGCAGCCCATGTTGATGTCGATGAGCTTGGCGCCGTTGGCCTCCACCATCCGCGCCGCCTCGGCCATCCAATGCGCCTCGCGCCCGGCCAGTTGCACCGCCGTGTTGGCCTGATCGAAGCCAAGCTCCGCCCGCTCCCGCACCCCGGGCTTGGCCTGCACCATCTCCTGGCTCGCCACCATTTCGGAGACGACCCAGCCGGCGCCGAACCGGCTCACCAATTGACGGAACGGCAGATCGGTGATCCCCGCGAGCGGCGCGAGGGCGACCGGCGGGGTCAGCACCAGGTTCGGGAGCCGGAGAGCGGGCTTTTGTGCCAAGAGAACGATCAGTTGCCTAAGGATTCAGCTATCGCGCCCGTTTAGCCCCGGGACGCGCCAGCCTCAACGCTCACCGCCCAGATTTCGCGCGCCTGCGGCAAACTGCCTAATTATTGGGCAAACTGGTGGCCACCTATTCAGGGTTTGCACCGCCCTCCGGCAGGATTTACCACCGGCCCATGACCTGCGCCGCCCTGATCGTGGCCGCCGGGCGCGGGTTGCGCGCGGGCGGTGGAGTGCCGAAGCAGTGGCGCCCGCTTGGGGGCGCGACGGTGGCGGAGCATACGCTCCGGGCCTTCGCCGCGCATCCGGGCATCGACCGGCTCGTCATGGTGCTCCACCCCGATGACATTGCCGCCGAAGTCTGGCCCAGCGATCCGCCCGCCGACATCGCGACCGGCGGCGCGACACGGGCCGAGAGCGTGCGCGCGGGGCTCGAGCTGCTCGACGGCGCGGTCGACCGGGTCCTGATCCATGACGTCGCCCGGCCCGTGGTCTCGGCGCCCGTCATCGACGCCGTCCTCACCGCGCTTGAGCACCATGACGGGGCGGCCCCCGGCCTGCCGGTCACCGACGCACTCTGGACCGGGACCGAGACGGCGATCACCGGCACCCATCCCCGCGACGGGCTCTACCGGGCCCAGACGCCACAGGGCTTCCGCCTGCAAGCCATCCTCGCCGCCCATCGTAGCCAGAACGGCGACGCGGCCGACGATGTGGAGATCGCCCTTGCCGCCGGGCTGGACGTGGTCCTTGTGCCGGGCGATGAAGACAATCTGAAGATCACCGGGCCCGGCGATTTCGCCCGGGCCGAGCGTATTCTGAGGAGGCAGGCGGTGGATATCCGCACCGGCAACGGCTTTGACGTGCACCGGTTCGGGCCGGGGGATCACGTGATACTTTGCGGTGTCCGCATCCCCCATGATCGCGGCCTTCAGGGCCATTCCGACGCCGATGTCGGGATGCATACTGTGACCGACGCGATCTACGGCGCCCTGGCGGAAGGCGATATCGGCCAGCACTTCCCGCCCAGCGACCCGCAGTGGAAGGGCGCGGCAAGCGACATCTTTCTCAGCCATGCCTGCGCGCTGGCCCGGAACCACGGCTATGCGCTCTCCCATGCCGATGTCACACTGATCTGCGAGGACCCGAAGATCGGCCCCCATGCCGCTGATATGCGGGAAAAAATGGCCGGGATCATGGGGATCGAGGCGGAGCGGATGAGCGTGAAGGCCACGACCTCCGAAAGACTCGGCTTCACCGGGCGCGGCGAGGGGATCGCCGCGCTGGCCACCGTCACCCTGATCCGGTCATGAGCCACCTCGTCGCCACCTTCTTCTATACCGGCCACCTGCGGCCCGCCCCCGGCACCTGGGGCTCGCTCGCCGCCCTGCCCGCCGCCTGGCTGGTCCTGATGGCGATTGGCCCCTGGGGCTTCATCCTCGCCACGCTCGCCGTCTTCGCCCTGGGCACCTGGGCGACGGCGCAGGAAATCCGCGGCAGGGCGGACCATGACCCTTCCGAAATCGTCATCGACGAAGTCGCCGGGCAATGGGTGGCGCTCTGGCCCGTCGCGCTCGGCGCCGCCGCCTCCGGCAGCGCCTATCTGGCGCTCTGGCCCGGCTGGGTCGCGGCGTTCCTCCTCTTCCGGCTCTTCGACATCTGGAAGCCCGGCCCGGTGGGCCTCGCCGACCGGCAGGAGGGGCCGATGGGCGTGATGCTGGACGACGTGATCGCCGGCGGGCTGGCGGGGATGTGCGTACTCGTGCTGGCCGTTGTCTGGCATGGGGTCATCGCATGAGCCAGGCCGCCGACCTCCTCGACGCCGCCCGGGCCCGCAACCTGTGCCTCGCCACCGCAGAAAGCTGCACCGGGGGCCTCGTTGCCGCCGCGATCACCGACATTCCCGGCTCCTCGGACGTCTTCGAGCGCGGCTTCGTCACCTATTCCAACGCCGCCAAGGTTGAGATGCTGGGCGTCCTGCCCGAGACCCTCGAGAAACACGGCGCGGTCAGCGAGGAGGTGGCCTCCGAAATGGCCCGAGGCGCCGTGGCCCGGTCCGAGGCCCAGATTGCCGTCGCGATCACCGGCATCGCCGGCCCGGGAGGATCGGAGATGAAGCCGGAGGGCCGGGTCTGCTTCGCCCTCGCAGGCCCGTCGGGCGTCCGCGCCGAGACCCAGGAATTCGGACCGCAAGGCCGCGCCGAAGTGCGCGCGGCGGCCACCGCCCACGCGCTCCACCTGCTGCAAGAGGCCGTCGCGGGCGCCCCGGATCAATCGTGAAGCTCTGCCGCGCGGCGCTCGAACGCGCGCACGATCCGCTGCATCGCCTCGTGGAAGAACATCCCCGCCGCACCCTGCAAGAGCCTGTTTTTGAACTCGAAATCGACATCGAAGCTGACCTCGCAGCCACCCTCGACCTCCGCGAACCGCCAGCAACTCTCCATATGGCGGAACGGACCGTCGAGATACTCGGTGTCGATCCGCTTCTCCCCGGGCCAGAGCACCACCCGGCTTCCGAACCGTTCCCGGAACACTTTGAAGGAGACGACGAGATCGGCGAGCATCACCTCGTGATCGCCCCGGTCCTCGCGCGAGCGGATGCGCGCGGCGGCGGTCCAGGGGAGGAATTCCGGGTAGGACGCGACATCGGCCACGAGCGCGTACATCTGCGCGGCCGTATAGGGCAGAACCCGCGTCTCGTGATGGCTCGGCATAGGTCCCTCCCCCGCGTCGCGCCTCCTGCCATGTCGGCCCCGGCCCGGCAAGGTCAACCGCCGGCCTCCCGGGGTGACAGACGGGACCGGGACGCTATGGTGGCCGCGTCAGAGCCAAGGGGACAAAGATGGGCCAGCCCGCCTATGCGATCGACGAGATGATCTCGGCCAAGGCCATCGCGGCCCGGATCGAGGAACTGGCCCAGGCGATCCGCACCGAGTTCGCGGGCACCGAGAAGCTGGTCGTCATCGGGCTTTTGCGCGGCTCCTTCGTCTTCATCGCCGATCTGGCGCGGGAACTGGCGGACATGAATGTCGAGGTCGATTTCATCGAAGCCTCGTCTTACGGCGATTCCATGGAATCGAGCCGCGAGGTGCGGATCGTGAAAGACCTCTCGGGCAAGATCGAAGGCCGCGACGTGCTCTTGGTGGAGGATATCGTGGATACCGGCCATACGCTCGCCAAGACCACCGAATATCTCTCGACCCGCGATCCCGCGCGGCTCCGCACAATCGCGCTGCTGGACAAGCCGGCCCGGCGCGAAGTGGAGTTCAAGGCGGACTGGACCGGGTTCGAGATCCCGGACGAATTCGTCGTCGGCTACGGCATCGACTACGCCCAGCGCAACCGCAACCTGCCCTTCATCGGCAAGGTCCGGCTCCTGGAGAATGCGGATGTTTGAGCTCCGCTGGCTTCTCCGCGCCAAACGCTGGGCCGCGCGCCCGCCCTCGACACAGCGGGTGAAGCTGGTGCTTGGCATCATCGCCGTCGTGCTCCTGATCGGCGGGGTCGAGCACTTCATCGGCTGGCCGGACTGGATGTCGGTGGAGGCGACCGGTCGCAACTCGATCGCGCGCTGACGCTGAGCCGCTCACGCAGAAATTGTGAGTTGGTTTTTCGGCTCCCCGGGCTACGGTCAAGCAGGGTGTCGCGCCCCGTGACCGCCCCCAATCAGAGCTTACCCAGAGAGGCCGCCATGATTCGATCCCCCCTGACCCTGATGACCGCCGCCGCGCTCGCGCTCCTCGGCCCGCTGGCCGTGAGCGCGCAGGACGAGGAGGCGCTACAGCGCGCCATCGATGCACGGCAGGCCCATATGCAGCTTTACGCCCACAATCTCGGCATTCTCGGCGGCATGGCGCGGGGGAACATACCTTATGACGCCGCCATGGCTTCCGCCGCCGCCGCCGATCTCGGCCACCTGACCCGGGTCAGCCAGCAGGCCTACTGGCCCGAAGGCTCCGACATCATGATGGAAGGGTCGAACGCGCTCCCGGCGATCTGGGAAAACCTCGATGACGTCTTCGCCAAGAGCGGCGATCTGGTCGAGGCCGTGGCCGCCATGGAGGCGGTGGCCGGGGACGGACTTGAGGCGGTGCAAGGCCAGATGCAGGCCCTGGGCGGCGCCTGCGTGGCCTGCCACCGGGACTACCAGCAGGAGAACTGATGCGCCTTCTGCGCTGGCTCATCGCCCTCGCCCTGATCGGCGGGGGCGTCTTCTGGGTGCTGACCCGGCCCGCGCCGGTCCCACCTGAATATGCCAGCCTGACCGGAGATGCGGAGCGCGGCGCACTGGTCTTCGCCGTGGCGGGTTGCGCGTCGTGCCATATCGCGCCCGGTGCGGAGCCTTCGGACGCCCCGGTCCTGGCGGGCGGGGAGCGGTTCGTGTCGGATTTCGGGACCTTTCTGGCGCCGAACATCTCCCCCTCGTCGCAGGGGATCGGGGACTGGACCGATGCGGAGATCATGCATGCGGTGGCCGCGGGCGTCTCTCCGGGCGGCGCGCACTACTACCCGGCCTTTCCCTACACCTCCTATCATTTCGCCGAACCCCAGGATTTGGCCGATCTGGTCGCCCATCTGCGCACCCTGCCGCCGTCGGATGTGGAGAGCCTGCCCCATGAGATCGGCTTTCCGGTCACGATCCGGCGCGGGATCGGGCTGTGGAAAATGCTCTACCTCTCTGAGGATTGGACCGTTGCGGGCGCGGCGGATGCCCAGATCGAACGGGGGCGCTACCTGGTCGAAGGGCTGGGCCATTGTGCAGAGTGCCACACGCCCCGGGACGCGCTCGGCGGGCTCGACCGGTCGGCCTGGATGGCCGGCGCGCCGAACCCCTCCGGCGAGGGCCGGGTGCCGGCGATCACGCCGGGAGAGCTCGGCTGGTCGGCCGCCGACATCGCCTATTACCTAGAGACCGGCTTCACCCCGGATTTCGACGTGGCCGGCGGCGATATGGCCGACGTGGTGCTGAATACGGGCAAGCTGCCCCCCGAAGACCGCGAGGCCATCGCGGCCTATCTCGTCGCGCTGCCTTAACGAGGCACCTAAAGGCACCGGGCACGCCGTTGTGAGGCCGGGGGAAAGGCGCGTCGACGCGGCTTAGGGAAACGCCGCAGGCGGCGCTTGTCCACGCGCTTTCGAAAGCGCGTCAGAAAGGCCCTTCGAAGGGCCTTTTGTCACCCCGCGCCGGGTTGTTCGGCGGAGCAAGGGATTTCGAAATCCCTTGCCAGACTTTTCGAAAAGTCTAGCCGCCGGCCTCAGCCGAGCTGGGCCAGCCGGTTCTCGCGGAGCCGGGCGAAATCGTCGCCGGCATGATAGGAGGACCGGGTGAGCGGCGTGGCGGAGACCATCAGGAACCCCTTGCCCCAGGCCGCGTTCTCGTAAGCCTTGAACTCATCCGGCGTCACGAACCGCGCCACCGCGTGGTGCTTCGGCGTCGGCTGAAGATACTGGCCGATGGTCAGGAAATCGACCTCCGCCGCGCGCATATCGTCCATCACCTGCAAGACCGCCTGCCGGTCCTCGCCCAGCCCCACCATCATGCCAGACTTGGTGAACATCGCGGGGTCGAGGTCCTTCACCCGCTGCAACAGCCGCAGCGAATGGAAGTAGCGCGCGCCGGGCCGCACCTCCGGGTAGAGCCCGGGCACGGTTTCGAGATTGTGGTTGAAGACATCCGGTTTCGCTTCGACCACGGTTTCGAGAGCCTCCGGCCCGCAGCGCAGGAAATCCGGGGTCAGCACTTCGACTGTCGTGCCCGGCGCGCGGTGCCGGATCGCGCGGATCGTCTGGGCGATATGCGCCGCGCCGCCATCGTCGAGGTCATCGCGGTCCACCGACGTGATCACCACATGGTTCAGCCCGAGCTTCACCACCGCATCCGCCACCCTGCCCGGCTCGAACGCGTCGAGCGCCTGGGGCTTGCCGGTCGCGACATTGCAGAAGGTGCAGCCGCGGGTGCAGATCTCGCCCATAATCATCATCGTGGCATGGCCCTGGGCCCAGCATTCCCCGGCATTGGGGCAGCCGGCCTCTTCGCAGACCGTCACCAGCTTGTTCTCGCGGATGATCTCATGGGTGCGCCGGTAGCCTTCCGAGGTCGGCGCCTTCACGCGAATCCAGTCGGGCTTCTTCGGCTGGGCATTGTCGGGGCGATGGGCCTTTTCGGGGTGGCGCTCGCCGGGGAGGGTTAGGTTGCGGGGGGCCATGGGGGCGTCCTTCGGTCGGTCCGCCTTATCTAGGCCCTGCGCGGCCGCTTGTCCAAGGGGCAAGCCGCCGCGCAAACCGGGTATGTCGTCAGGCGGCGGCGAGGAGGGTCTCGCCCAGCACCTCGACCGCTTCGGAGCGCTCCAGCACCGGGTAGTAGGTCGGCGCGGCGCCGGTGATCCCCGGACAGAAGACCCGCAGGCCGCTGGCGGCGAAGATCACCTCCTCCTCGGCGAAGACCGGCAGGATGCGTTCCTCTCCGGCAGCGAGGGGCCGGCGGGCGGCGCCGTGGCCGATCAGGTCCCGGGCCCGCACCAGGGCCACCGGCGCATTGATCCAGGCCATCGCGCGGCCGGTCTCGACGAGCAGCAACTGTTCCTCCGGCAGCAGAGTGTCAATGTCGTTGCCATAGGTCCCGGCGCGGAGCCGCACGGCATCGTCGCCGCCCGCGAACCGCTCGACCCACTGGATGGGCCGCAGGTCCCCGTCGAGGGTGTAGAGCCGGTCGCCGGCGGTCAGATCGGCCACGTCGCGCCAGCCGGTCTCGGTCTCGACCCGGGTCCCGGCCATCAGGCCGCGGCCGGCATCGAGGCTCGGATAGACGGTATCGGGGGCGTGGGTCAGGTCGCGGGGGAAATCGTGGGTCAGAAGCATGGGTCGGGTCCTTTCGAGGTCATCTTTCGTTTCAGGGCCGGGGGCCGGTTCGGGCGGTCCCGGGATGACGTCAGGAAACGACCGCAATTGTGCCGCAATCCGGTCACAGGGGCGGCAAGATTGCGGCACTGTCGCGCGCGGGGCGTCAAAGCCCGCGGGCCCCGCCACGCCGTCCGGAATGCAGCATCGGAGTTAGGAGATCGGTAACCGCGATTGCGGCGAAACCGGGGCATCTATGGCCGATTCGCGGCAGCGCCTTCGGTTGAGTCGCGGGGAGATTCGCCGCGGTTCTGGCCGATTTGAGGCCGGGATCGCGGCGTGGCCGTGGCAGAGGCGCTGTCAGCCCAGCCGGGGCCCGGCGCCGAGGCTGTCGTAGTGCCGCCGCAGCCGTTGCAGGGCGATCCGGAGCACGATCTTGCCGGACCGCGCCGACCAGCCCATGCGCCGCTCTGTCGTCTCGAGCCCTTCGAGGTAGCAGCAGCAGCGCAGCGCGATATCGCCGAGCCCGGGGCCCAGATCGCTGAGCGCGGCGAGAACCCGGTCCCGCGCCGCATCGGGCTGGCTGCCCTCGGCCCGGGCGCGGGCGGTGCGATCCTCCTCGGTCAGCACCTGCTGCCAGTCCTCCGGGATGCCCGGACCCATCTGAGCGAGCTCGAAATCCTCCCGAAGCCGTTCGCCCGCAGCCACAAGTTCGCGGGTGAGAAACGCAGCACCGCTCTTGTCCCGTCGCCGGGCCAGCGCGATGAGCGGGCTCTCGGCCAGAGGCGCCGTCATCCGCAGCGCCTCTCCGGTCTCGAACTCCGCCGCCGCCTCGGCCATCCCCCGGGCCCGGGGCGCCTCCTCGGCCGCGATCATCTCCTTCAGCGCCGCCCGCCCGGTGGCGGTGATCCGGTACCGGGTGATCCGGGCCGCGGGATCGGCGGTCGCGATCCAGTCCTGCACCGCCATCGCCTGGGCGATCTCCTGCTCAATCACCGCCGTGCGGCTCGTCGCCCCGTCCGGCCCCTCGCGCACCACCACGGCCTTGTCCATGTCGCGCGCCACGGCGAGCATCGCCCCGGTCTCGCACAGCCGGCGCAGCACCCGGCGCGCCTCGCGGCGGAGCCGGTCCTCCTCCGGCGCGCCGGAGGCAGCGGTGCGGATCTGGATCGACATGGCCGATCTCCCCTTCTGGCGGGTCTCTTGCGCGGAGGGCGCAACCACGAAATCCGACAGCCGGCGCAACGCGCCGTCCACAAGGGGGTCCTCGCGGCGGCTCTCGACCTTGCGGACCTGGCGCAGGATCGTCGAGGCATGGACCTCCACCGCCCGCGCCACCGCGCGGATCGGCAATCCGGCCTCGGTATGGACCAGGTAGTGGCGCACGCCCTCCGGCACCCAGGCCGGCAGGGTCAGAACGGTGGTCGTCTCTGAACGGCCCTGATCCGGCATGGCTCTCCATTCCTGGCCTGCGCCCGCAAAACCCGGGCCGCTCCCGTCACGGCCTAAACCGACATTAACCCTGTGGTTGTATTGCTTAACATTTCATTAATCGAACCCTAGACCATAGTATTGTTGACAAATGCTAAACAGTCGAAACCCGGCCGTCCTTAACCAATTGCACATACGCAACACACGTTCCGGTTGTGTCATGGTCTCCGCGCTGGAACCGAAGGGGACATGACATGAAAGACCTACAGGCGATGATTTCCGGGCTGCGGCGGCCGAAGCTTCTGGTCCGCGCGGCGCGGTTCGGGGTCGATGAGTACAACCGCAGCCGCCATCTCGGCCGCATCTTGCGATCCGAGGCCCTGCCCCGCACCGGCCCGGCGATTCTCCGGCTTCTGGAGATCGAGGCCGGGCTCGAAGATCGCCGCGTCGCCGGCGCCGCCGACTATTCCGTCGCGCGCCATGTCGAAGTGCTGATCGCGCTGATGGGCGAGGCGCGGATTCTCAGGGCGATGCAGACCCCGGCCGCGCCCTGAGCGTGCTCAGACGAAGGCGTCGGGCATTTCCGCCTTGCGCCGGGCCACGAAATCCCGGAGCCCCTCGGCGATCCCGGGATCGAGGGCCGGCTGCTGGTACTGCTCCAGAAGCTGCGCCACCCGCAGGCTGGCGAGCGTCTGGGTGTCGCGGGCGCCCTCCTCGTCCCAGGTCTCGAACGGCTTGTAGTCGAGCAGGTCGGAACGCCAGAAGGCGGTCTGGAAATTGGCCTGGGTATGGGCGCAGCCGAGGTAATGCCCGCCGGGGCCGACCTCGCGGATCGCGTCCATCGCCTGGCCGTTCTCGGACACGTCCACGCCCCGCGCCAGATGGTGCAGGATGCCGAGCTGATCGGCATCCATGACGAATTTCTCGAAGCTCGAGACCAGCCCGCCTTCGAGCCAGCCGCAGGCATGGAGCATGAAGTTCACCCCGGCGAGCAGCCCGGCATTGAGGCTGTTGGCGGTCTCGTAGGCGGCCTGGGCGTCGGGCAGTTTCGAGCCGTTGAACGACCCCGCCGAGCGGTAGGGCAGCCCGAGCCTGCGGGCCAGTTGTCCGACCCCGTAGGTGATCTGCGCCGCCTCCGGCGTGCCGAAGGTGGGCGCCCCGGAATTCATGTCGATCGAAGTCACGAACGTGCCGAAGATCACCGGCGCCCCGGGCCGGATGAGCTGGGAATAGGCCACCCCCGCCAGCACCTCGGCCAGGACCTGGGTCAGGGTGCCAGCCACCGAGACCGGCGCCATCGCGCCGCCCACGATGAACGGCGAGACGATCGCCGCCTGATTGGCCGCCGCATAGACTTCGAGCGCGCCGATCATCGTGGCGTCGAAGGTCAGCGGCGAGTTGATGTTGATGAGCGAGGTCATCACCGTGTTCTCGGCCACGAAGTCCTTACCGAACAGGACCTCGCACATCGCCACCGAATCCGCCGCCCGGCTCGGCTCGGTCACCGAGCCCATGAAGGGTTTGTCGGAGAGGGTCATGTGCGCGAGCAGCATGTCGAGATGGCGCTTGTTGACCGGCACATCCGTGGGCTCGCAGACCGTGCCGCCGGAATGGTGCAGCCATTTCGACATGTAGCCGAGCTTCACGAAGGTCTCGAAGTCCGCCATTGTCGCATAGCGGCGCCCGCCGGCGGCATCGCGCACGAAGGGCGGCCCGTAGACCGGGGCGAGGACGAGGTTGCGGCCGCCGATCTCCACGCTGCGCTCCGGGTTCCGGGCATGCTGGATATAGGTCCGCGGCGCCGTGGCGCAGAGTTGGCGCGCCAGCCCCTTGGGCAGATGCACCCGCTCGCCCTGCACATCCGCCCCGGCCTCTTTCCAGCGCTTGAGCGCCTCGGGGTTATCGACAAAGGCGACGCCGATCTCTTCGAGCACCGTCTCGGCATTGGCCTCGATGATCTCCAGCGCCTCCTCGTTGAGGATCTCGAGGTCCGGGATCTGGCGGGTGATGACCGGCGCCGTGTCGAAGCTCACCGCCGACCGCGCCGCCCGCCGGGCCGCTCCGCCGCCGCCCCGTCCCCGCCGGGCTGTCCGTCCCTCTGCCATCGGGTGATCCTCCCCTCGCCGGTCTGACGGCTGTGATAGGCGAGCCGGCCCGCGCCCGGTGCCGGGATTGCGGCGGTTGCGGGGAGAAAACGACATGGGCGGCGCCGGCCCCCGGTGCGAACTTGTCGCCGGGGCCGAACGGTCCCAGAGTGGCGGCCACGTCCCGTAACGGATGAAGAGGTCCCGCCATGCATCCGCTACGCGCGTTTCTGGAGGAGGTTGCGGCAGCGCTCCGCAGCCCGGCGATGCGGGACAGGGTGCAGGGCAATTGGGATGACCCTGACTCGCTGCCGCGGGTGCGCCTTGCCCCACCGGCCTCGGAGGCGGAGTTGCGCGCGTTTGAGGCCCGGCTGGGCGCCGAACTCCCGCCCGACCTGCGCGAGGTTCTGGGCGAGGTCAGCGCCGATATCGAGATCGTCCGGGTCCTGCGCGGGCACCGGGTCCCGGCGGATTGGGGCGGCACCAGGGTCGAGATCACCGTCGATCAGCCCGATGAGTTCCGTTACTGGTCTCACGGCCTGCTCCCCGACGGCACCCCGCCGCCCCAGGCGACACGCCGCGCGAGTTACATCAGCGGCGGGTTCCGCCTGTCGCTTGCCGGGATCGAGCGCGCCTACCGGGCGCGGCCCGGCTGGGCCGAGATCTATGACCCCAAGAACGAGTCCGACCCGGACACCGCAGAGCACCTTCAGCTTCTCCACGATTTCATGTGGTCCGGTTTCCCCTTCATGACCGCGCCCAACGGCGACTGGCTCGCCATCGATCTGCGCGACGGCACGGGCTGCGTCCAGCATGTGAGCCACGAAGGTGAAGAGGCCGGGATCGAAATCGACCTCGGCGTGATCGGCTTTCTGACCCATCTCGCATGGCTCGGCCCGGTCTGGCCGGATTTCGGCGAGGTCTTCGCTTTCTCCGATCCGGTGGCGGAGGTTCGGCCCGGCGATTACCGCATCCGGGCCGCCCGCTTCGACGCGCAGTCGGACTACGGCACGGACTGGCGCCGCTGGTACTGGGGCACGGCCATGCCAAAGCCCGCGCCGGATCTGCTGAGCCGTTGCACCCCACCGATCGGCTGACGGCTGTGATAGGCGAGCCGGCCGGCGCCCGGTGCCGGGTTTGCGGCGATTGTGGGGAGAAGATGACATGGGCGCCGCCACCCCCCGCCCGCGTTGGCAGTTTCTTTAGCTCTCTCTGGCAGGTTTCGCGCCCGAAGGACCAAGGGCGAAGACATCATGGGGTTGGTGCTCGACTACAGATTCGACGAAGCGGCGGGCAGTGCGACCGCCGCGGATACCGGCGGCCCGACGGCCGAGGACGGCACCTTCATGGGCGATGCCACGACGGACGGGCTTGGGTCGGCCACGTTCGACGGCACTGGTGACTACGTCGAAGCCGCCGCCTCCAGCGCCTTCGACCTCTCCGAAGGCACGATCCTGATCGAGGCGACCCAGGCGGTGACGGCCCCCGGCGACCGGTCCTGGGACTTCCCGGGGCCGCACACGCTCTTCTCCGTCGATGCGACGGGGTTTGGCGCCGGGGGACATTTGTCGATCTATATCACCAGCACCGGTCTTCTCGAGGTGCGCCACCAGACCCTCGATACCAGCTATGTCTATTCCGGCGGGTCGATTTCGCCCGGCCAGGCGTTCACCGTCCAGTATTCCTTCGGCCCCACCGGCAGCGTGCTCTCCGTCAACGGCACCGTCGTCGATACCGGGACCGTCCCGCTGACCCTTGGCGGCGCGGCCGAGCCGCTGACCATCGGCGCCTCCCAGGCGGCGAGCGGCCTCGGCACGGCCGACAACCTGACCGGGTTCTTCGAGGGCGAGATTTCCCGGGTCCGCATCGATGACGACGCGGTGGGCGCCGGGCCGGTGGCCTGTTTCACCGCCGGCACCCTGATCGACACGCCCTGGGGCCGACAGCCGGTAGAGAGCCTGACACCCGGCGATCTGGTCCTCACCCGGGATCAAGGGTCCTGCCCGGTCCGCGCTATCGTCGAGCGCCGGATCAGTGTGGCGGCACTGCGCCTGTTCCCCCGCCTGCGCCCGGTGGTCATCGCCCGAGGCGCGCTCGGCTGCGACCGGGAATTGCGGGTGTCGCGACAGCATTGCATGGAGTTCCGGGTCGGCGGCCGCCCGGTTCTGATCCGCGCCGCCCATCTGGCCCGCTTTGGCGATGGCCGGTTCCGTGTCGCGGAGGGCTGCCGAAAGGTGCGTTATGTCCACCTTCTGCTCGACCGCCACGAAATCGTCTTCGCCAACGGTGCACCGAGCGAGACCCTGCTTCCCGGCGCCTCGCTCACCCGCGACCTCCTGCCGGACATCGCCACCCGCGCCCTCGCCGCCCCGTGCCGCCCGATCCTGAGCGGAGCCGATGCCCGAGCCGCCTTGCGCGAAGGCCGCGCAGTGGCCCCCGCGCAGGCGGCATTGCTGACCGGCTGAGGACCCGCCGCTGGGCGCGGAAGGCGGGGGTTGCACCTGCCGGACCGGCCCCCTATCCCGCGGGCCATGGACAGCCCCCAGCACGACCGCCTCCTGATCATCGATTTCGGCTCTCAGGTCACCCAGCTCATCGCGCGGCGGCTGCGGGAGCTGAGCGTCTATTGCGAAATCCATCCGTTTCAGGCTGTCACCCAGGACTTTCTGAACGGCTTCGATCCTAAGGCGATCATCCTCTCAGGCGGCCCGGCCAGCGTTACGGAGGCTGACGCCCCGCGCCCGCCCTCCTGGGTGTTTTCCCGCGGCGTCCCGGTGCTCGGCATCTGCTACGGCCAGCAGGTGATGATGGACATGCTGGGTGGCGAAGTGGTGAGCGGCGACGGCACCGCGGAGTTCGGCCGCGCCTATGTCACCCCGACCGAGGACCGTATCGCGCTCCTCGACGGCTGGTTCGGGGACGGGGCGGAACAGGTCTGGATGTCCCATGGCGACCATGTCAGCCGCCTCGCCCCCGGCTTCGAGGTCTATGGCACCTCGCCGAACGCGCCCTTTGCGATCACCGCCGATCTCGACCGCCGGTTCTATGCCGTGCAGTTCCACCCGGAGGTGCATCACACCCCGAACGGGCGCACGCTTTACGAGAATTTCGTCCGCGAGGCGGGCTTCACCGGCGACTGGACCATGGCCTCCTATCGCGACGAGGCCATCGCCCGGATCCGCGATCAGGTCGGCGACAGGCGGGTGATCTGTGCGCTCTCCGGCGGCGTCGACAGTTCCGTCGCCGCAGCGCTGATCCACGAGGCGGTGGGCGATCAGCTCACCTGCGTCTTCGTCGATCACGGGCTCCTGCGCTTGAACGAGGCCGAAGAGGTCGTCGGCATGTTCCGCGACCACATGAACCTGCATGTGATCCACGCCGAGGAGCAGGAGCGCTTTCTCGGCGAATTGGAGGGCGTGAGCGACCCGGAGACCAAGCGCAAGATCATCGGCCGGCTCTTCATCGACGTGTTCCAGCACTATGCCGACCAGATCGACGGCGCGGCGTTCCTGGCCCAAGGCACGCTCTATCCGGATGTCATTGAATCGGTGAGCTTTTCCGGCGGGCCGTCGGTCACGATCAAGAGCCACCACAATGTCGGCGGCCTGCCGGAGAAGATGGGGCTGAAGCTGGTCGAACCCCTGCGCGAGCTCTTCAAGGACGAGGTCCGCGCCCTTGGCCACGAGCTGGGCCTGCCGGCCAGTTTCATCGGCCGCCACCCGTTCCCCGGCCCCGGCCTCGCGATCCGCTGCCCGGGCGAGATCACGCGAGAGAAGCTCGATATCCTGCGCAAGGCCGACGCGGTGTATCTCGACCAGATCCGCCGGCACGGGCTCTATGACGAGATCTGGCAGGCCTTCGTGGCGATCCTGCCGGTCCGCACCGTCGGGGTGATGGGGGATGGCCGCAGCTACGATTATGCCTGTGCGCTCCGCGCCGTGACCTCGGTGGACGGCATGACCGCCGACACTTATCCGTTCAGCCATGAATTCCTCGGCGAAACCGCGACCCGGATCATCAACGAGGTGCGCGGCATCAACCGGGTGACCTACGACATCACCTCGAAACCGCCGGGGACCATCGAATGGGAGTGATCCGGAGGGCCGCAAAACTCTTCGAAGAGTTTTGGCCAATTCCTTCGAAGGAATTGGCCCCCGGGACCGCCGGCCGCGAGACCCGGGCCCGCCCCGTGCCCCGTCCTGCCGTGCGCCGGAAAACTCTTCGAAGAGTTTTGCCCAGTTCCTTCGAAGAA
>JANQRL010000002.1 GCA_028284605.1 Paracoccaceae bacterium
CAAGGCCGCGAGGTCGCGCGCCTTGCGCGCCTTCTCGCGGGCCAGAGCCTCCACTCGGAGGCCCCCGGAAAGCCGTGCCAGCCGCCCCCGCCAGAGCCCGATCCCGCGCCGCAGGAGCGCCGGCCGCAGCGCCGCGCCGGCCTCCGAAAGCTGCACGCGCTTCGCCCCGGCCACCCCGCGCAACGCCGCCGGCAGCCGCTCTGCCCAGATGTCGAAGCGCTGGCTGGCCTGATCGACCAGGGCCCGGGGCCGCGGCAAGGCGCGCGCCAGATCGCGCAGCCGCTGATCCCGCGCCGAAATCCCCTGGCCCACCGCCCGCGCCAGCCGCGCGCCCTGGCCCTCTGTCCAGGCCAGCAGATCGAGCCGCACCGGCACTGCCATCTCCGCCGCCGCCGTCGGGGTCGGTGCCCGGGCATCGGCCACGTAATCGATCAGCGTCGTGTCGGTCTCATGCCCCACCGCCGAGATCAGCGGAATCTCCGAATCCGCCACCGCCCGCGCCACGACCTCTTCATTGAACCCCCACAGGTCCTCGATCGACCCGCCGCCCCGCGCCACGATCAGCAAATCGGGTCGCGGCAGCGCGCCACCCGGGGTCATCGCGTTGAACCCGGCAATGGCTCGCGCCACCTCCGGCACGCATTTCTCCCCCTGCACCGCCACCGGCCAGACCAGCACCTTGCGCGGGAACCGGTCGCGCAGCCGGTGCAGGATATCGCGGATCACCGCGCCGGAGGGCGAGGTCACGACGCCAATGACCTCCGGCAGATAGGGCAGCCTCCTCTTGCGCTCCGGCGCGAAGAGCCCCTCCGCCTCCAGAGTCTTCTTGCGCTTTTCCAGCATCGCCATCAGCGCCCCGACCCCGGCGGGCCGGATATCGTCGATGACGATCTGATAGCGCGACTGGCCGGGGAAAGTGGTGAGGCGCCCGGTGGCGATCACCTCCATCCCCTCCTCCGGCTGGGCGGCCAAGCGGGTCGCGACGCCCTTCCAGATCACCCCGGCGAGCACCGCCCGGTCGTCCTTCAGGTCGAGATAGACATGGCCGGAGCGCGGCCGCGAAACCCGCCCGACCTCGCCGCGCACCCGGACATGGGAGAATTCCCCCTCGACCACCCGTTTCACCGCGCCAGAGAGTTCCGAAACGGTGAATTCCGGGGCGTTCCCGCCGCCCTCTCCGGGGCCGTCCTCGATCAGGTCCATGGCTTGCCTCGCATCGCGCCCCACCCTAGAACGCCCCCGGCGCGGGGCCAAGCGGGCCCGCCGAGGCGCAGTGGGGGACCAAGCATGAACATCCTGATCCTCGGCGGCGGCGGGCGCGAGCACAGCCTGGCCTGGGCGGTGCTGCAAAACCCGAAATGCGACCGGCTGATCGTGGCCCCGGGCAATGCCGGGATCGCGGCCATTGCCGAATGTGCGGCACTCGACATCCTCGACGGCGATGCGGTGGCGGTCTTTGCCGAGGAGAACGCGGTCGATCTGGTGATCGTCGGGCCGGAGGCGCCGCTCGCAGTGGGCGTCGCGGACCGGCTGCGCGAGGCCGGCTTCGTGGTTTTCGGACCCTCGGCAGCGGCCGCGCGGCTCGAAGCCTCCAAGGCTTTCACGAAAGCGATCTGCGACGCGGTGAGCGCCCCAACCGCCCGCTACGCCCGCTTCACCGACGCCGCCGCCGCCCGCGCCTATATCGAGGCTGAGGGGGCACCCATCGTGATCAAGGCCGATGGCCTCGCCGCCGGCAAGGGCGTCGTGGTGGCCGACGACGAGGCCACCGCGCTCGCCGCCGTGGGCAAGATGTTCGCCGGCCAGTTCGGCGCCGCCGGGGCGGAGGTGGTGATCGAGGAGTTCATGACCGGAGAGGAGGCATCGCTCTTCTGCCTCGTCGATGGTGAAACGATCCTGCCGGTGGGCACGGCGCAGGACCACAAACGCGCTTTCGACGGCGACGCGGGCCCCAATACCGGCGGCATGGGCGCCTATTCCCCGGCGCCGGTTCTGACGGAGGCCGTGCTGACGCGCGCACTCGACGAGATCGTCCGGCCCACCATGGCCGAAATGGCCCTCCGCGGCATGCCCTATCGCGGTGTGCTCTATGCCGGGCTGATGATCGAGGACGGCGCGCCGCGGCTCGTGGAATACAACGTCCGTTTCGGCGATCCGGAGGCCCAGGTGCTGATGATGCGCCTCGGCGGTCAGGCGCTCGACCTGATCCAGGCCTGCGCCGAGGGGCGGCTGGCGGAGAAGCGGGTGAACTGGGCCGAGGACCACGCAATGACCGTGGTGATGGCCGCTGCCGGATACCCGGGGCCTTACGAGAAGGGGAGCGAGATCAAGGGGCTGGAGAGCCTGCCCGAAGACAGCACCGCGATGGTCTTCCATGCCGGAACCGCCGAGGAGGACGGTCGGATCTGCGCTGCCGGGGGGCGGGTCCTGAACGTGACGGCGCGCGGCACGAGCCTGCGCGAGGCGCGGGACCGTGCCTATGCCCTGGTCGACCGGATCGACTGGCCGGACGGCTTCTACCGTCGGGATATCGGCTGGCGGGCCCTGTAGCGACGGGCTCGGAAGCGGTCCTGCACCAGCGGTTGGGCTCAGCGGGTAGAAACTCTTCGAAGAGTTTCACCAGACCCTTCGAAGGGTCTGCACCCCGCCCACGCACCGGTCCCGGCGATCTCCCCAAGCCAGCCCAACCGATGCCACAGGCGCAACGGCAACAAAACTCTTCGAAGAGTTTTGCCAGACCCTTCGAAGGGTCTGCCCCCACATACCGGCCACAAAAAAGGGGCCGCACCCATTGGCACGGCCCCCCAAAAAAGCCGATCCGGTCAGGCGGCGCGGCTGATCAGAACCTCGCCGATCTCCTTGGCCGCGGCGATCTCGTCATTGCCGGCCACGGCGGCGATCTCGCGGGTCAGCCGCTCCAGCGCGGCCTCGTAAAGCTGACGCTCCGAATAGCTCTGCTCGCGCTGGTCGTCGGCGCGGTGCAGGTCGCGGACCACCTCGGCGATGGCGATCAGGTCGCCCGAATTGATCTTCTGCTCGTATTCCTGGGCCCGGCGCGACCACATCGCCTTCTTGACCTTGGCCTTGCCCTTCAGCGTCTTCATCGCATGGGCCACCACATCGGGCGAGCTGAGTGAGCGCATTCCCACCTCGGTCGCCTTATGGGTCGGCACCCTGAGCGTCATCTTGTCCTTTTCGAACGAGATCACGAACAGTTCCAGCTCGAAGCCCGCAACCTCCTGCCGCTCGATCGACACGATCTTGCCCACGCCATGCGCCGGATAGACGACGAAATCGTTGGGCCGAAACTCGTTCTTCTTGCTTTTGCTCATCGTTTTCCTTCCTCGGCGGACCCCAACAGGCGACAAAAAGGCCGGCGGAGAGCCAAACCCCCCGGCAGCCTCGATTTCACTATGTGTGGATCACGCTTCCAGCAACATCGCCAAATACATAGCACAAAATAGGCCCCAAGAGAAGGGGCGCCTGGTCGCGGGTTCGGAAAGCCGATGCAGGAGACAGGCTTACGGGGCGGTCCGAATGTATGCAGCGCAGCGAAACCGCCACCCTCGGGGCGCCGAATCGCTCAACCACCCTCGCCGGGTTCCTCGGAAAACATCTCGATCTTGTTCGGCTTGCCGTCCATCTCGTCGGCAGTGGGCAGCGGATCCTTCCGGGTGATGATGACCGGCCACATCTCCGAGTATTTTCGGTTGAACTCGACCCATTTCTCCATGTCCGGTTCGGTGTCCGGGCGGATCGCATCCGCCGGACATTCCGGCTCGCAGACCCCGCAATCGATGCATTCGTCGGGGTGGATCACCAGCATGTTCTCGCCCTCGTAGAAGCAATCCACGGGGCAGACCTCGACGCAGTCGGTGTACTTGCAGTTGATGCAGTTATCGAGGACGACATAGGTCATGGTCGCCTTTCGGAGTCGGAACTGTCCGGACAGGCTGACAGTCGCAGATGTCCGAACCTAAGTCTAAGATTGAGGTAATCCATCGTGCTTCGCTCTGCAACCGCTCACGCCCGATCCGGAGGCCGCTGCGACGCCATGTTGCGGCGCTCGCGCTTGCCGGGGCGCCCGGACCCGTCGAATGCGGGATTGGCGGGGGCACGCGGCGCCGTTTCGGGCGGGCTCAGATCGTCATAGAGCGCCTGCGCCTCGGGGGCCGGACCGCGCCTTGTCCCCAGAGCAAGGATACGCACGACCCGGACCTGCCGCGCCTGCGGGAAGGTCAGCACGTCGCCCGGTCCGACCGCCCGCGCGGGTTTCGAGACCGGCTGGCTGTTCACCCGCACCCGGCCCGCGCCGACGATCTCGGCGGCCCGGGAGCGGGTCTTGAAGAACCGCGCCTGCCAGAGCCACTTGTCGAGGCGCATCGTCTCGCGCGCCTCGCTCACTCGGTCTTGAAGCCCGCGAGCGCGGCGGCAAAGGGATTGTCGGGGTCGATCCTGTCCTGCTTCCTCGGGCCGGCGCTGACGGTCTTGGGCTTGCCGCCCTCGCCCTTCGGCCTGCCCTTGCGGCCCTTTGGCGGACCTTTGCGGCCAGTGCCGTCCTTGCGGCCCCCCTCCTTGCGCCCGCCCTCGCGGCGCCGCGCCCCGCGCCCGCCCCAGGTGAACGTATAGAAGACCTCCATCTGCGGGCCGTCCTCCTCGACCGGAACCGTCTCGCCCTCGGCGGGAGTGGCAGCGGCAGGATCCGCCCCGCCTTCTGCCGGCGCGTCGTCAGGAGGGGCCGTCTCGCCCTCAACAGGGGCGGCGTCAGCGGGGGCGGCCTCGATTTCGGCAGGCGCCGCGGTTGGAGCCGCCTCACCCTCGGCGACCGGAGCCTCCATGGTCGGCGCATCGCCTGGGGCCGTGGGCGGCACGTCCATCGGGATTTCCTGGGGCGCCGCCGGCGGGCTTTCGCCAGGCGCCTCGACTGGGGTCTCCTGAGGCGTCTCTGGCGGGGTCTCGCTCGGCGCCTCGGGGTTCTCTTCCGGCGCCGGTGGGTCCGCCGCCTCGACGACCTTGACCTTCTCGCGTTCGCCACGCGCGGCCTTGTAGCCCAGGCCCTCCATCAGACCGGCGAAACCCTCCAGCGTCATGCCGGTGATCGAGAGCATGTCCGCCGTCGCCTCGAACCCGCCCCGGCTGTCGCAGTCCCGCAGCAGGTCGGCGAGGCGCTCCAGCATGTCGATCCGGATCGCCCGGGCGCCCGCTGCGCGGTAGCCAGCCATGGCGAAATAGCCCGGCGGCACGCCGTCGGCGGCGGGCACGGTCACGAGGCCCGGCGGCGGCGCCTCGGGGAACTCCGGCAACATTTGCGCCAGCCCCCAGAGCACCAGACGGAGCCGGGTCGGCGCGGGTTTCAGCAGGAGCGGCATGAAGATGGTGAATTGCCCGAACCGCACCCCGTGCTTGCGCAGCGCCCCCCGCGCGTCCTGATCGAGGGCGCGCACCTCGTCCGCCACCTCACCCCGGGGGATGACGCCGAGGCTCTCCGACAGCCGGAAGGCAAAACCGCGCGCGAGCCCGGTCAGCGCCTCATCCTTGCCCATCGCCAGCATCGGTTCGAACCCTGCGGCGATCTTGCGCTCCATGAAATGGCCGAGCCGGCGCGCCACCTTCTCGGCCACCTCCGCCCCGGCCTCGTCATCGACAAAAACCTCGATCTTCGGTTTCAGCGCCTCGTCGCCCTTCGAGAGCTTGCCGACGGCCTGCTCGCCCCACATCAGCCCGCCCTGTTCGGTGAAATCGAACTCGGTATCGGGCGCGTTATAGAGCCGGTCGGCGCGCAGGCTGAACTGCGGCGCCAGCGCGGCCAGCGCCGCCTGCCGCAGGGTCTTGGCCTCATCCGGCGTGGCCGCGCTGTCCTGACGAAAGCGGAACCCTTCGAGCCGGCCGACAAACTGGCCCTCGACGGTCACCTCTCCCTTGTCGTTCACCTCGGCCACGAGGCGCTCCTTCTGTTTGAGCCGGCGCAGCAGCATAGCGGTCCGCCGGTCCACAAATCTCTGCGTCAGCGCACCGTGCAGAGCGTCCGACACCCGGTCTTCTACAGCCCGGGTTTCGGCGCGCCAATGGGATTCGTCGGCGACCCAGCCCTTGCGCTGCGCGACGTAGGTCCATGTGCGGATATACGCCAACCGTTTCGACAATGTGTCGATATCGCCGTCGGTGCGGTCGATGCGCCGAACCTGGCGCGCCAGCCAGTCCTCCGGCACCCGGCCGTCCTGATGCAGGAAGCCGTAGATACTGGTCAGGAGGCCCGCGTGCTCGGCATGGCTGATGCCGCGGAAATCGGGGATGCGGCAGACATCCCACAGGAGCCGGACAGAAGCCGCGTCCGAAGCCCGGGCGCGGGTTTCGGCGTCCTCGGAAAGCGCTTTCAACGCGATCAGATCGTCGGCATCGCGGACCCGGGTTAGCCATTCGTCCTCGGTCCGGAGCTGGAGGCTTTCGAGCAGCGCCTCGACGGAACCGAAGCGGAGCGCGGAATTGCGCCATTGCAGCTTCTTGACCGGACGGAAGCTGTGCGAGGTGATCGCCTCGGCGACACTAGGGTCGAGCGGCGGCGCCTCGCCGGTCACCCCGAAGGTGCCATTATTCATATGCCGCCCGGCGCGCCCCGCGATCTGCGCCAGCTCATCCGGTTCCAGCCGCCGCATTCGCCGTCCGTCGAACTTCGTGAGCGACGAGAACGCGACATGGTCGATATCGAGGTTGAGCCCCATGCCGATGGCGTCCGTCGCCACCAGATGGTCGACCTCGCCGGATTGATACATCGCCACCTGGGCGTTCCGGGTCCGGGGGGAAAGCGCCCCCATCACCACCGCCGCCCCGCCCTTCTGCCGGCGCAGGAGTTCCGCGATGGCATAGAGGTTGTCGACAGAGAAGCTCACGATGGCAGAGCGCGCCGGCATCCGGCTGATCTTCTTCACGCCCGAATAGGTCAGGTCGGAGAACCGCTCACGCCGCAGGAACTCCACCTTCGGCACCAGCGCCGCGATGGCGCCGCGCATCGTCTCGGAGCCCAGAAACAGCGTCTCGTGCTGCCCCCGCGCATTCAGCAGCCGGTCGGTGAAAACATGGCCGCGCTCGGGATCGGCGCAAAGCTGGATCTCGTCGACGGCGAGGAAATCGCAGCCCAACCCCTCCGGCATCGCCTCCACCGTGCAGACCCAGTACTGCGTCCGCTCCGGAACGATCCGCTCTTCGCCGGTGACGAGCGCGACCACCGACGGCCCCCGCAGGCTGACGATCCGGTCATAGACCTCCCGCGCGAGCAGCCGGAGCGGCAGGCCGATGATCCCGGTCCGGTGCGCCAGCATCCGTTCGATGGCGTAGTGCGTCTTACCGGTATTGGTCGGGCCGAGCACGGCGGCGATGCGGGGAGGGGAAGTCATGGGCGGGCGCCTCGCTCGCGGCCGGTCTTGGGGTCGTCGCGCCGCGACGGGATCAGAGGGTCTGGCCGTCGAGCTCCAGTTCGAGCCGCTCGATGGCCTGGGCGACATCGGGCATATGGGGATGGATGTCGAGCACCTGACGGTAGACTTCAAGGGCCTCTTCGGGCCGGCCGAGTTCCTCCAGCATGATCGCAAAGCCGCGCAGGGCACCGAAATGGCGCGGGTTCAGCACCAGCACCTGACGCAGATCGTCAAGCGCGGGCCCGTAATAGTTCAACAGGAAATAGGCCGTCGCCCGGCCATGCCAGGCTTCGGCGAAGTCCGGCGCATGGTCGATGGCCGCCGTATAGTGCTCCACCGCCGCGACATGATCGCCGTTTTCGAGGGCCTCGCTGCCCCGGCGCAGCAAGAGATCGATCGCCGCCGACCCGCTCTTGCCCCATTCGGTGACGATCCGGTCCTGGATCCGGCGCGCCTCGTCCGGTGCCGCCTCGGTGAGCCGGTCGAACATCTCGTCGAGCGATTCGGCGCCCAAAGGTCCGGAAAACCCGACTGCCAGGGCGAGTGCCGCCACGATACATTTGAAGGGATGGATCATCGTCGCCATAACTCAAGAGTAGCGATCCGCGCCGCCCTGACCAGAGGGCCGGTATCACGAATGCGCGGATGGACCTGATCTTGAGAGGAAAGATTGATGAGCGACACGGTGGAACAGGCGGTGGCCGCCCTCAACGAGAAGATGGGTGGACAGGGCTTTGACGGGACCGCGAAATTCGTCATCGAGGATGCGGGCGCGATCATGATCGACGGCGACGGCGCCCGGGCCGCCGACGAGGCCGCGGATGTGACCCTGATCGCCTCTGCCGAAACCTTCCAGGGCATCCTCGACGGCACCGAGAACCCGACCGCCGCCTTCATGACCGGCAAGCTCAAGGTCGATGGCGATATGGGCATGGCGATGCGCCTTTCCGGGCTGCTCGGCTGACCCGGATGGAAGCGGCCCCCTTCTTTGCGGATGTGGCCGACGGGCCCGACGGGGGCGCCGCCCATTGGCTGAGCACCGAGGACGGGTTGCGCATCCGGGTCGGCCACTGGACCGGGGCGGAGGCGCGCGGCACCGTCCTGATCTTCCCGGGCCGCACCGAATATGTCGAAAAGTACGGCCGCGAGGCGCGCGATCTCCTGGCCCGCGGCTTCGCCACCGTCGCCATCGACTGGCGCGGCCAGGGCATCGCCTCGCGGATGCAGGACGACCGGGCGGTGGGCCATGTGGACTATTTCCCGGATTATCAGCACGACGTGACCGCGACGCTGGCCCATGTCCGCGCCCTCGGCCTGCCGGAGCCCTATTACATGATCGCCCATTCCATGGGCGGCGCCATCGGGCTGCGCGCGGTGATGGAGGGCTTTCCGGTCGACGCCGTGGTGTTCTCGGCGCCGATGTGGGGCATCCTGATGTCGGCGGCTTTGCGGCCCGTCGCCTGGGGGCTCTCGACACTCTCGAAGCCGCTCCGGTTCTCGCACATCTTCGCACCGGGCCAGCAGGCGGAACCTTACGTGATGCGCGCGGAGTTCGAGGAGAACCGCCTGACCTCGGACCGCGAGAGCTTCGACCATATGCGCGCCCAGCTCGCCGCCCATCCCGATCTCTGCCTCGGCGGCCCGTCGCTGCACTGGCTGAACGAAGCGCTGATCGAGATGCGCAAGCTCCACGCCCGCCCCTCGCCCGATCTGCCCTGCATCACCTTCGTGGGCGAATACGAAGAGATCGTCGATCCCGAGGCGTCGAAGGCCCGGATGGCCCGCTGGCCCGGCGGCGAATGCGTGATCGTGCCGGACGGGCGCCACGAGGTGCTGATGGAAACTCCGGCGATCCGGAAGACGATCCTGGACCGCACGGCGGAGCTGTTTCACGGCGCCACGGCGGCGCTGGCCTGAGGGCGCGGCGAGATCGGTCATCCTGGAGTGCAGCGGACCTGCCCAGGCGGGCCCCTCGATACGGGCGCGACAAAACTCTTCGAAGAGTTTTACCAGACCCTTCGAAGGGTCTGCTCCGCCCCAGGGCCACCGTAACCTCGTCGACCCTTGGCCCGCCCCCGCCCAAGGCGCTAGCTTTTCCCCATGGCCTCCGTCCTCACCTTCACCGACCGCGGCATTTATTGCCCCGCGGGGGATTTCTTTATCGACCCGTGGAAACAGGTGGACCGGGCGCTCCTGACCCATGGCCATGCCGACCATGCCCGCCCCGGCATGGCCCGCTATCTCTCCACCGAAAGCGCCGCCCCGGTGATCCGCCACCGCCTCGGCGACATTGCCCTCGACACTATCCGCTATGGCGAGACCCGCCGCATCGGCGGGGCCGAGGTCAGCTTTCACCCCGCCGGCCATGTCCCCGGCTCCGCTCAGATCCGGGTCGAAGTCAACGGCGAGGTCTGGGTCGTCTCCGGCGACTACAAGACCCTCGCCGACGGCCTCTCGGAACCCTTCGAGCCGGTGCGCTGCCACGCCTTCATCTCCGAATGCACCTTCGGCCTGCCGGTCTTCAAATGGCCCGATGCGGAGACGCTCAAGGCCGATCTGAACGGCTGGTGGGCGGCGAATGCGGCGGCGGGTCGGCCTTCGCTGCTCGGCGCCTATTCCCTCGGCAAGGCCCAGCGTCTGCTGGCCGCCCTCGACCCCGCGACCGGCCCGATCCTGACCCATGGCGCGGTAGAAAACACCAACGCCGTGCTGCGCGCCCAGGGCTTCGCCCTGCCGGAGACCAGGCTGGTTGCGCCGGAGACGAAATCGAAGGACCATCCCGGCGCCCTCGTCCTCGCCCCGCCCTCGGCCCTCGGCTCGGCCTGGGCCCGGCGCTTCACCGGTGCCTCCACCGCCTTCGCCTCCGGCTGGATGGCGCTCAGGGGCGTCCGCCGCCGCCGCGCCGCCGACCGCGGCTTCGTGATCTCCGACCATGCCGACTGGACCGGTCTCAACACCGCCATCGCAGAGACCGGCGCCGAACGCATCTTCGTCACCCACGGCTACACCGCCCCGTTCCGCCGCTGGCTGGAAGAGCAGGGCTATGATGCCCATATCGTGGAGACGGAATTCGACGGCGAGAGCGCCGATGAGGCAGAGCCCGATGCCGCCCCCCATGCTTGATCTTGCCGAGACGCCCCTGGTCCAGACGATCACGCCCGACATCACGTTCCGCGACCGGCTCGCGATCGGGACAGTGCGGACCATCGGCAAGCCGGCCATTTCCGTGATCAGCGATGCCAGGATCATCCGGGCGCTGACCGATGCCCCGACCCGGCTGATGAAGATGCGGGCCCCCGGCACAGCGCTTGAGGAGACGGCCGAGGGCGGTCTGATCGCGACGCCCAAGAATGTGGGGTCAGAGGCGCCCTGGCTCATCTACATCCATGGCGGCGGCTTCGTCGCGGGCAGCCCCTATACGCATCTGGGCCTCGCCAGCCATCTGGCCAAGTTCGCCGAGATGCGGGTCTTCCTGCCGGCCTATCCAAGGGCGCCCGAGCACCCGTTTCCCGCCGGTCGCGACGCGGTTCGGGACGCCTACGCCGCCCATGTGGAGCGCCACGGGCCCCCGGCGGCGCTCTGCGGCGATTCCGCGGGCGGCAATCTCGCGCTGCTGGTGGCGCAGCACGCGCGGGACGCCGGCTGGCCGACCCCCGGCGCCCTCGGGCTCATGTCGCCCGTCCTCGACCTCTCCCAAGACATCGCGGCACGGATGCGCGACGCCCCGGACGAGATGCTGTTTCCGGAACACAGGCTCTACACGATCCGGGACGACTACCTTCAGGGCCACGACCCGAGCGATCCCGGCGCTTCACCGCTTCTCGGAGACCTCACCGGCCTGCCGCCGACGCTGATCCAAGCCTCCGCGGCGGAGGCGGCCGCACCGGACGGCCTGGCCCTCGCGCGCGGGCTCGACCATGCGCGGGTCGAACTCTGGGCCGGACTGCCCCATGTCTGGCAGATCTTCGCCGGCCGAGCCCCTGTCGCCGATGCCGCCCTGCGGGCGATGGCGGCCTTCCTCAAGGCGCCGCGATGAAGGACTTCGCCACCCTTTTCACCCGCATCGATCAGACCACGAAGACGAACGCGAAGGTCTCGGCCATGGCCGAGTTCTTCGCGACCGCCTCGGATGCCGACAAGCTGTGGTGCGTCGCCCTCTTCTCCGGCCGGCGGCCCCGGCGGGTCATCACCGCCACGGTCCTGCGGGAATGGGCGGCGGAGCGGGCCGGCATCCCTGGGTGGCTCTTCGAAGAGAGCTATCCCATCGTCGGCGATCTGGCCGAGACCATCGCGCTCGTCCTGCCGCCGCCCGCGACCCATGACGACCAGCCGCTCAGCCACTGGATCGGCGAGTTGAAACGGCTCTCGGCGCTTGGCGAGGACGACCGCAAAGCCGGCATCCTCGCCGCCTGGGACAGTCTCGGGACGACCGAGCGGTTCCTCTTCACGAAGCTCCTGACCGGCGGCTTCCGCATCGGGGTCAGCCAGAAGCTGATGACCCGGGCCCTGGCCCAGGCCACCGGTCAGGACGAGGCGGAACTGACCCATAGACTGATGGGCGCCCGGACCCCGGAGACGACCAGTTGGACGGCGCTGATCGAGGCCCCCGACCCGACCGCCGATCTGAGCCGCCCCTACCCGTTCTATCTCGCCTATCAGCTTGAGGACCTCGGCGATCTCGGGCCCGTCGAGGACTGGCTGGTGGATCGCAAATGGGACGGCATCCGGGGCCAACTCATCCTACGCGGCGGCGAACACCACCTCTGGTCCCGGGGCGAGGACCTGATGACCGACCGGTTCCCGGAACTGGCGCGGCTGAGGGATTTCCTGCCGCCGGGCACGGTGATCGACGGCGAGGTTCTGGCCTGGCGGGACGCGGCGCCGCTGCCCTTCAACGCGCTCCAGAAACGGATCGGGCGCAAGACGGTGCCGAAGAAACTGCTCACCGAGGCGCCGGTGATCCTGATGGCCTACGACCTGCTGGAGCATAATGGCCGAGACATCCGGGCCGAACCTCTGAGTGCGCGGCGAACAGCGCTGGAAGCGCTGACCGCCGCGCTGCCGCCGGACGCGCCGCTCCGTCTCTCGCCCGAGGTCTCGGGCGGGAGTTGGGCGGCGCTGGGAGCGGAGCGGGCGCGCTCCCGTGAGATCGGCGCCGAAGGGCTGATGCTGAAACGCCGCGGCTCGCCCTATCTTTCGGGCCGCAAGAAGGGCGATTGGTGGAAATGGAAGGTCGATCCGCTGACCATCGACGCGGTGATGATCTACGCCCAGCAGGGCCATGGCCGCCGCGCCAACCTCTTCACCGATTTCACCTTCGCGGTCCGCGACGGCAACGGCCTCGTCCCCTTCACCAAAGCCTATTCCGGGCTGACCGATGCCGAGTTCCGCGAGATCACCGCCTGGGTCCGCAAGAACACCCTGGAGCGCTATGGCCCGGTGCGGGCGGTGACGCCCGAGCATGTGTTCGAGATCGCCTTCGAGGGCATCCAGGAAAGCACGCGGCACAAATCCGGCGTGGCCCTGCGCTTTCCCCGGATGGCCCGCTGGCGCCACGACAAGCCGGTGAGCGAGGCCAATACGCTCGACGATCTCAAGGAGATGCTGCGCCTCTACGGCTGACAAGACCTTTCGAAAGATCTTGCACGGGATGTCGAAATCCCTGGCGCTACCACATGATACCCTTCGCCCGCTCGACATAGCCCGCATCGTAGGCTTCGGCGTCGAACGCGCCCTGGGCTTCCTTCAGGAACTGCCCCGCCGTGGGCACCTCCGGCGCCTCCGAACTCCAGAGCCGAGACCGCATGAACGCCTTGGCACACTGAAAATAGAGCTCTTCCACAGTCGTCACGATGACCGAGCGCGGGTTCTGACCAGCCTGTTCGAACCGCTCGGTCACGGCGGGATCGGCGGTCAACACGGCCCGTCCGTTCACCCGCACCACGTTGTTGCAGCCCGGCACCATGAACATCAGGCTCACCCGCCCGTCGCGGACGATATTGCGCAAGCTGTCGATCCGGTTGTTGCCGCGCCAGTCCGGCAGCAGGAGCGTGCTGTCATCGGCGATCTCCACCACCGGGCCGTCATCGCCGCGCGGGCTGGCATCGGTGCCCTCAGGCCCGACCGTGGCGAGGACGACGAAGCGCGCCGCGCCGATCCAATCGCGATAGAGCGGCGTGATCCGGCGCGCGACCTTGGTGAGCGACGTTTCCCCGGGGGCGCCATAGAGCGCCTCCAGCCTCGCGATATCGGTGATCGTGTCCATGGCGCTGCCTTAACACGCTCTGCCAGAAATGGCAGCCGCGATCCGACCGAACCGGGGTCGGCCGGCGCCCGCCAGTGTCCGGTTCAGCCCCATTCCTGCAATCGCGCCACATAGCGGGCCAGAGTGTCGATCTCGAGATTGACCGGATCACCCTCCGCGGCCTGCCCCCAGGTCGTGACCTCCCTCGTATGAGGGATGATGTTGACCCCAAACTCCGTCCCCTCGACCTCGTTGACGGTCAGCGAGGTGCCGTTGAGCGCCACCGACCCCTTCGCCGCGATGAACCGGGCCAGCGCCTCCGGCGCGGCGAAGCGAAACCGCAGGCTGTCGCCCTCGGGCCGCGCCGAGACGATCCGGGCCACCCCGTCCACGTGACCGGACACAATATGGCCGCCAAGCTCGTCGCCGACCCGGAGCGACCGTTCCAGATTGATCCGCCGCCCCGGCGCCCAGAGGCCCAAGTTTGTCTTGCCGACGGTCTCCGCCGAGATATCGACATCGAACCAGCCTCGCGGCACGGCCCCGAGAGCCACGACCGTGAGGCAGACCCCGTCGCAGCAGATCGAGGCGCCGATCTCGATCCCGGTCACGTCATAGCCGGTGCCGACCCGGGCCCTTAGATCGCCGCGCCGCTCAATCTCCAGTATCTCGCCCAGATCGGTGATGATGCCGGTAAACATGCGCCTCTCCTTGCGGTTCCGTCCGACCTAGACCCTTGCCAGCGGGCGGGCAAGGCGGCACCTTGTGGCTGTGACGCGCCCAGTCAGCGCCATAGTTTGGCCGCAGGGGTCATTTACGGGTTGGAAGGTATGACGTGCGCAGACTGAGCCCCATCGTGACCGATCCGAAAACCAGGACTTTCCTGTTCCTCCAAGGGCCGCACGGGCCGTTCTTCTACCGTCTGGGGCAACTCTTGCGAACAGCCGGGGCGCACGTCCTGCGCGTCGGCTTCAATGCAGGCGACCGCGCCTTCTGGTCCGACCGCAAGAGCTATCTTGCCTATCGCGGCAGTCCGGATGACTGGGCCGAGGACTTCACCCGGATCGTTGCCGAGCGGAACATCACCGATATCGTTCTCTATGGCGACACGCGCCCGGTTCATGCCGTCGCGATAACCGAGGCGCGGCGTCTCGGCCTGACCGTCCATGTCTTCGAGGAAGGTTACATGCGGCCCTACTGGGTCACCTACGAACGCGGCGGCTCGAACGGCCATTCCCGGCTGATGGACATGAGCGTGGCGGAGATGAAGCGGGCGCTGGAACGCTCCGATCTCGACGTGCCGGAACCGCCCGCCCATTGGGGCGACATGCGTCAGCACGTCTTCTACGGCGCGCTCTATCACTGGTTCGTCCTGTTCCGGAACGGCGCCTACCGCAACTTCCGCACCCACCGCGAGGAAAGCGTGCTGCGGGAGACGCTGCTCTACACACGGCGGCTGATCCTGATGCCGGTCTTCGCGCTCGACCGGGCGCTGGCGACGCATCGGATCAAGCATGGCGGCTTCCCCTACCACCTCGTCCTGATGCAGCTCGAACATGATGCGAGCTTCCGGATGCACTCGCCGTTCAAGCGGATGACCGAGTTTCTGGAGCCGGTGATCGAAGGCTTCGCCGAGGGCGCGCCGACCCATCACCATCTCGTCTTCAAGGCGCATCCCCTTGAAAACGAAAAGGTTCCGGTGCGGCGCATCCTTCGCGAGCTGGCCCGGAAACATGGCGTCACGGGACGGGTCCACTATGTCCGGGGCGGCAAGCTCGCCCGGCTCCTCGACCACGCCCGCACCGCGGTGACGGTCAACTCCACCGCCGCGCAGCAGGTGCTCTGGCGCGGCATCCCGCTCAAGGTCTTCGGACGCGCGGTCTATGCCAAGCCGGAGTTTGTCTCCGAACAGCCGCTGCCGGCCTTCTTCGCCCAGCCCGGCCGCCCCGATAACCGCGCCTACAAAGACTACCGCCGGTTCCTGCTGGAGACGAGCCAGGTTCCCGGCGGCTTCTATTCCGCCAGCGGGCGGCGGCAGCTTCTGCGGCAGGTAGTCGACATGATGCTCGCGCCCGACGACCCCTACGATGCGCTCCGCCTCGGCACCGCCGCGCCACGGCAGCAGTTGCGGGTGGTGCAATAGCCCGACACCAGACCTAGTGGCGCAAGCGGCCGAGCGGGGGGAAATCGCGGCAGGGCGGCAACACCGACCGGCCGCGCCCTTGCAAGACTGGATTTTGCCGCCGGATTCCCATACGTTAGCGGCAAAACTTGAGGCAGAGCACCCCGGGGGCACCACCCGGGGCAAGGAGACTGAGCCGTGACACCGATCCGCCAGCGCATCCTGCGCGGCGTGGCGCTGATCGCCGCGCTGAGCCTTGTTGCCGCCTGCGGCCTGCCGCGCTCGGGCCCGAATAAGGGCGAGATTTTCTCCGGCTCCGTGCTCGAAGAGGGCGACGCCTTCGTTTTCACCGTCACCGACCGGGTCAACCGGATCGCCGCCGTCGCCCCGGCCCTCGGCTTCGGCGCCGCGTTCCGCAATGCCGGGCAGGTCGGGTCCGATACGATCAATGCCGGCGACGTGCTCGGCCTGACGATCTGGGAAAATGTCGATGACGGTCTTCTGGTGCCGCTCGGGCAGAATGCCACGGTGCTCGAAGAGGTTCAGGTCGACGGGTCCGGCTTCATCTTCGTACCCTATGCCGGGCGCCTGATGGCGGCCGGCAACACCCCAGAGGGCATCCGGCGGATCCTCACCGAACGGCTCGCCGAGCAGACCCCGGAACCGCAAGTGCAGGTCCGTCGCCTGGCCGGCGATGGCTCCACCGTTTCTGTCGTCGGCGCGGTCGGCGCCCAGGGTATCTACCCGATCGAACGGCCGACCCGCACCCTCGCCGCGATGCTGGCGCGCGCCGGCGGCGTCGTCGTCCAGCCCTCCATCGCCCAGGTGACCGTCCTCCGCGGCAGCCATTCCGGCTCGATCTGGTTCGAGGACCTCTACGATCATCCCGGCCACGACATCGCTCTGCGCGGTGGCGACCGGATCATCGTCGAGCAGGACACGCGCTCCTACACCGCGCTCGGCGCCACCGGCACCCAGAACCGGGTCGCCTTCGAGTCGCAGACCATCTCGGCGATCGAGGCCCTGGCCCAGGTCGGCGGTCTGAACCCGAGCCTCGCAGACCCGACCGGCGTCTTCGTGTTCCGCAACGAGCCCGAGGAAATCGCCGAACAACTCCTCGGCGGGCAGGACGTGGCCGGGACCCAGCGGGTGGTCTATGTCCTCGACCTGACCCGGCCGAACGGCATGTTCATGGCCCGCGATTTCGCGATCCGCGACGGCGATACGGTCTATGTGACCGAGGCGCCCTTCTCCCAGTTCAACAAGACCATCGCCTCGATCACCGGCACGCTCGGCAGCGTCGACACGCTCTCGAACGTCGCCGAGGGGGGCAGCAACTGACGCAGGCCGCCGATGTCTCCCTCCGGGCCTCCTCCCGAACGGCGCCGTCTCTACGTCTTTAATGGCGGATTCCTGACCCAGGGCCGGGTGCGGCGCATCCTCGACCTGGCCGGATTCGATATCCGCGTCGGCAAGCCCGGCGCGAGCGATCTCATCGGCGTCTGGGGCCAGAGCCCGACCGCGCCCCGAGGCGAGGCGGTGGCGGCGCGCACCGACACCCCCGTCGTGCGGGTGGAGGATGCCTTCCTCCGCTCCGTCCGCCCGGGCCGCGAGGGCGAGCCGCCGCTCGGCCTCCTGATCGACGAAGGCGGGGTCCATTTCGACCCCGCCACAATCTCCGACCTCGAACGCCTCTTGGCCGGGCATCCGCTCGACGAGACCGGCCTGCTCGACCGCGCCCGCGCGGCCATCGCGCGGCTGAAACGGGCGCATCTGTCGAAATACAACGCCTTCGATCCCGCCGCCCCGGTGCCGGAGCCGGGCTATGTACTGGTTATCGACCAGACCGCCGGCGATGCCTCAGTCACCGCGTCCAAGGCCGACCGGAACCGGTTCCGCGAAATGCTCTACTACGCGCGCGACGAACATCCCGGCGCCCGCATCCTGATCAAGACCCATCCCGAAACCGCCCACGGCCACCGCAAGGGTCATTTCGGCGCCGAGGATCTCGATGACCGGATGACGCTCTATGCCGACGCCGTCTCGCCCTGGTGCCTGCTCGACGGGGCGGTGGCGGTCTATGTGGTCTCGTCCCAGCTCGGCTTCGAGGCGATCCTGGCGGGGCACAAGCCGGTCGTCTTCGGCCAGCCCTTCTATATCGGCTGGGGGCTGACCGATGACCGCATGCCGCTCGACCGGCGGCAGCGGCGGCTCACCGCGCCGCAGCTTTTCGCCGCCGCGATGATCCTTTATCCGCGCTGGCACGACCCCTATCGCGACCGGCCCTGCGAGTTCGAAGACGCCATGTCAATGCTGGAGGCAGAGGTTCGCGCCTGGCGCGAGGATCATCGGGGCTGGGTCGGCTGCGGCATAAGGCTTTGGAAACGCAGACCGTTTCAGCGGGTCTTCGGCGGGGCGCGGCCGGTTTCCTACATCGACCCGCCGGAGCGGGCGGTGGCCAAGGCAGAAGCGACCGACCGCCGACTGATGGTCTGGGCCGGCAAGACGACGCCCGCCCTCGACGCCGCCGGGGCGGTTCGGGTGGAGGACGGGTTCCTGCGCTCCAGGGGGCTTGGGGCGGAACTGATCCCGCCCTTGAGCCTCGTCACCGACGATCTCGGCATCTATTACGACCCGACCCGGGAGAGCCGCCTCGACCGGCTCATCGCCGAGGCCGAGGACCTGCCCGACGACGCCCGCACCCGGGCCGAGCGTCTGGTGCGGCGGCTGACCTCCGAGGGCCTCTCGAAATACAATCTCGGCGGCGCCGACCTGCCCCCGAACCTGCCCCCCGGGCGGCGCATCCTGGTGCCCGGCCAGGTGGAGGACGACGCCTCCATTGAGAAGGGCGCGACCGGTGCGGTGCGCACCAACCGCGCCCTGCTCGAGGCCGCCCGCGCCGCGAACCCGGCGGCCGTGATCCTCTACAAGCCGCATCCGGATGTGGAGGCGGGCCTGCGCGACGGCGCGGTGCCCGACGCGGGCGACATCGCCGACGCCGTCCTCGACCGGACCGACCCGATGGCGGCGCTGGCGGCGGTGGACGAGGTCTGGACGATCACCTCGCTCCTCGGCTTCGAGGCGCTCCTGCGGGACAAGCGGGTGACCTGCCTCGGCGCCCCGTTCTATGCCGGCTGGGGCCTGACCGAAGACCGCGCCCCGCCGGTGCCCCACCGCGCGGCCCGGCCCGACCTTCTCGGTCTCGTCCACGCCGCCTTGATCGCCTATCCGCGCTACTTCGATCCCGTCACCGGGCGGCCCTGTCCCGTTGAGGTCGTGGTCGACCGCCTGGCCGCAGGCGACCTGCCCCGGCCCGGGCCCGGCAACCGGCTGCTCTCGAAGCTCCAGGGGGTTTTTGCGAGCTACGCCTCGCTCTGGCGGTGATAGGTCAGGCGCGGCGCCAGATCTGAAGCTGATCGGCCCCCACGCGCCGACTCTCCCAAAGGTCGAAGCGCGGCGCCTCGGCGAGCCGGTCGAGACCCATGGCGGCGATAGCGGGCAGGCCCTCTGCCCCGATCACTGTCCCGGCGGAGAACACCACAAGCTCGTCCACCAGCCCGGCACCGAGAAGGCTCGCGGCGAGGCTGCCTCCGCCCTCACAGAAGACCCGGGTCAGGCCCGCGCCGGCCAGCGCCCGAAGCGCCGCCGCCGGGTCGATCTGGCGGCCCGAAGCCGGGGCAGAGAAGCACCTCGCCCCAAGATCCTCCCAAGCCGCCACGGCCTTCGCCGCCGCATCGGGTGCATGGACAATCCAGACCGGGACCTCTCCCGCGGTCCGGGCAAGCTGTCCATCGAGGGGCAGGTCAAGCTTGCGCGACAGCACCACCCGCACCGGCTGCCGGTCGATGCCGAGCCCCCGCACCGTCAGCGAGGGATCGTCCGCCCGCGCCGTCCCCGCCCCGACCATCACCGCGTCGTGCCGCGCCCGCATCCCATGGACCGCGCGCCGCGCCTCGGGCCCGGTTATCCACTGGCTCTCGCCCGTGGCCATGGCAATGCGCCCGTCGAGACTGGTCGCGAGCTTCAGCGTGACCCACGGCCGGTTCTCCATCACCCTGAGGAAGAACCCGGCATGGTCCGAAGCGGCCGCCTCGGCACAGACATCCTCCGTCACCTCGACCCCGGCGGCGCGGAGTTTTTCGACGCCCTCTCCGGCCACTCTCGGATCCGGATCGCCATGGGCGATGACGACCCGCGCAATGCCCGCCCCGGTCAGCGCATCGACGCAAGGCGGCGTCTGCCCGTAATGGGAACACGGCTCAAGGCTAACGTAGGCCGTAGCGCCCGCCGCGGCGGCGCCGGCCTGGGCGAGCGCCTGAGGCTCGGCATGGGGCCGCCCGCCTGGCGCGGTGCGCCCGCGCCCGACGATCCGCCCGTCCCTGACGATCACGCAGCCGACCGCCGGATTCGGCCAGGTCTGCCCCTGCCCGCGTCGGCCAAGCGCCAGCGCCAGCGCCATGTACCGCCGGTCGTCGGCGGCGCTCACGCCTCCGGCTTGGCTGTCGGGCGGAGCTCGCTGACGAACTTGTCGAAATCGTCGGCGGCCTGGAAGTTCTTGTAAACGCTGGCAAACCGGACATAGGCGACGGTGTCGATCGCCGCCAACCGCTCCATCACGATCTCGCCGATCACCTTCGAAGCGATGTCGGTCTCGCCCATGCTCTCAAGCCGCCGCACGATGCCGGAAATCATCTGGTCGATGCGCTCCGGCTCAATCGGCCGCTTCTGCATCGAGATGCGGATCGAGCGTTCCAGCTTGTCGCGGTCGAAATCCTCGCGCTTGCCGTTCGACTTGATGACGACGAGATCGCGAAGCTGCACCCGCTCATAGGTCGTGAACCGGCCGCCGCAGGCCGGACAAAACCGCCGCCTGCGGATCGCCACGTGATCTTCCGCGGGGCGGGAATCCTTCACCTGAGTATCGACATTTCCGCAAAACGGACAGCGCATGGGTTGGCCCTTTTCTTCTGCCTCTTGGGGTCTGCCGCCCCATGATCGCAGTCACTATAGGAACGCGGCGAAGTTTTGGGTAGGGGCGTTTTGAAGCCGCTACATCCTGCGGTCGCGCCGTGGCCGGAGGGACTCAGTCGCTCGGGATATGCCAGTCCCGCCCGCGCGCCGTCTCGACATATTCCGGCCATTTGAAGTGGAGCGGCGGGTCGTAATCGCAAAGCGGCGGGATCGGCGCCGCGTCCCGTCGGCGGGCGAACTCGTCCCAGGCGGCGTCCCGGGCGGCCCCGTCCTCCAGCAACCGAAGGGCCGATCGCGCCAAGACCTTCGCTGCGCATTGCACGGTCGGGTCGATAGTCTCCGGCATCCCGCCCAGGGCGTTCATCGCCCAGGGCGGATAGGGCCCGCCCTTGAGCGCCGGCCGGGCGATATAGAACCGCGCCGTGGGGGCGTGCCAGGTCATGTCGGTATAGTCGTCGGAGGTGGAATGGAACTGGCTCGGCGGCAGGTCGCGGCGCAGGATCGCCTCCGCCTCCTCGGGCGCGATCAGACGCTCACACTCGGGCAGGAGCGGGTCGTCATCCGGCGCCACCCCGCAATTCCGCTGCACCTGCCGCATCAGATCGCGCGCCGCGTCGTCCCAGCGCGGCGGGCCGACCGCCTGCAACGCCTCCCAGACGATCCCCGCCATGGCATGGTTGGTCAGGCCGGGGCGGGACTTGCTGACCCAGTGCTTCTCCACCCGGCATCCGGTCTGGGCCGCGCAATGCTCTGCGATCTCATCGAGCCGGGCGGTCACCGCCTCGGCCATCTCGACCGTGGGCATCCGCATCAGGTATTGCAGGTCGGCCAAAGTCGCCGGCAGGTTGTCGGCAGTGGCCTGACCGGTCGACAGGATCGCCTCGGAGATCGACCAGCCGCCGCGATGGGGCAGCATCGCATCGCGCAGCATCCGACCCTGGCCGTACATCATCACCAGCGCGTCATTGGCCCCGGGCGCGCGGATGTCGGAATGGCTCTGCGGGATCGGGGCGCCGTCCGCGAGGCCCCAGGTCTGCGGCGTGTCGCAGATGAACCGGTAGATCATCGCATAGCCCGCCCCGCACTGGGTGTCCCAGCGCACGGTGTTGCAGAGCGGGAGCATGTAGAACGGGTGGAAGGAGAACATTCCCGCCAGCCCGTCATAATACCCCTTCGCGGCATGGATCGGTTTCGATCCGCGCACCTTCTCCGCCGGTTCCCCGGTGAAGCGCAGGCCGCCTTTCAGCCCATGGGCCTCCATCGCCGCCTTGGTCGCCAGAAGCCCGCCGAGACTGCCGATGCCAAGCGCCGAATGCGGATCGGTATGGCCTGCGGCATGGACCGAGAGGCCCGGGCGCGGGCCCTCCTGCGGTGCCGGTGCCTGGCAATTCCCCGGCACCGCGTCGTATTCGGCATACATGCCCAGGACCGGCCCGTCGCCGTTCGACCATTCGGCGCAGAAGGCAGTGGGCATCCCGCCGCTGCCCTCCTCCACCGAGAACCCCTCCGCGCGCAGCTTCTCGACATACCAGGCGGCGGAGCGGTATTCGCGCCAGGCCGGCTCGGCATGATCGAAGATCGTCGCGCAAGCCTCCGATAGCATGGCCGCGTTCGCGTCGACCCAGGCGGTCGCACTGTCCGCGGCGCTCATGCCGGCACCATCGCGGCCGCCACCTCGCGCCGCCGCGGCCGGGTGCGGTGCTCGAATAGATAGATCCCCTGCCAGGTCCCAAGCTGCATCCGGCCCTCTGCGACCGGGATCTGGAGCGAGACCGGCAGGAGCGCGGCCTTGATATGGGCCGGCATGTCGTCGGGTCCCTCCTGGGTATGGGTCAGATAGGACATTGACGGGTGGTCCGAGGGCGGCGCCAACCTGTCGAAGAAGGCCGCGAGGTCGGTCTGGACGCCGGGATCGGCATTTTCCTGGATCAAGAGCGAGCAGGAGGTATGGCGCACGAAGAGGGTCAGCAGACCGTCGCCCCGCACCCAATCGGCAACCTCCCGGGTGAACTCGTAGAGCCCGGGACCACGGGTCGCGATCTCGAAGCTCCCGGTCATCGCGGCCCGGACCTGCGGCGCTGCCGTCTAGTCAAAGAGCCGCTCGCCCTGCTGATCGATGAGCTGCTTGGCCTTCGCCACCGACGCCTCGGCGGCGGCCTCGGGATCGCCGAGCGTGTCGGCCCGGATCAGATGGTGGGTCTTTGTCTCGCCGCCCACCTCCTTTTCGATCCGCGCGGCGATGCGGTGCTGGCCACCATCGGCAATGGGCTCGGGAAAGATGCGAAAGTCTTCGTAGGTGACAGGCTCGGCGTCCGGCTTCACGGATCCGCCGCCGCCGAAGAGTTTTGAGAGGATGGACATTCTAGACCTCGCTTTGCCCGTTACACCTATCCGATTCTCCGGCTCCGCCAAGCACCTCGCGATGACCAGGGCGTTCGCCCCGCGCCGCCGCCCCGTGATCTATTCCCGGCAATCCGCGATGCCCGGACCGGGCGAAGGATTGCGGCCGGCAACCGGGGCTCTGGCGGGTCGTGCCCTGCCTCACCCGGGTTACGCCAGAATCTGCGCGGCAAGCTCCGCGCGAAACCGCTCCACCATCGCCGCCTTCGCAGGCGATCTCTGCTTGTTCATCTTGGTCTTTCTTGGGAGCATCCAGGTGGCCGCGTCCAGGCCGAGAAACGACAGCGCGCCGCGCATGGCCGGGTTCGGACGGCCGATCAGTTGCTCGTAGATGATCGTATGCCGCTCCAGCCCCGCCGCGGCGCAAACCAGTTCGATCTTCGTGTTGCTCTCGAAGACCTGCGCCATCCGGCTGCATAGCGCATCGTAGTCGTAGTCCACGACCGGCGGCGCGCCGCTGTCCTGCGAACTCGTCCAGGTTCCGGTACTCAGCGCGAAATGAAGCGAGACGGCCTGGGCGACGACGTCCTGCCGGCGGATATGGATCACCTTCACCGACGGGAACATCGCCAGGATGTTCCATCGGATTAGCATGGCGATCTGCGAATGCGACGCCTTGATCCCGAAGCCGGCTTCGCCGCCGAACTCGTCCACCAGGTGTCGCATGTAATCCGGAAACCCGGTGATGTCGCCGGCCTCTGCGCGGTTCAGAACCTGTTTCCAATTGAGCATTTCCCGGAAGCCACCGAGCCCGTCGACGCTGCGCAGATACTCGCTCAGAAGGTTGGACCCGCTCCGGTTGCAGAAGGCCAGGATGACAAGGGGCGCCCCGAAGACCGGCGCGGCGCCGGTGAAGGCGAGATCGTCCAGCGCCGCCGCGATCCGCTCGCCGTGGGGCTCGACGGGCAGCGGGGTGAACAGCGCCCTACGCCGCATCGCCCGCTCCGCATCGAACCGGTATCGGTCGTGGTGGCGGCCTCCCGCGATCTCCGGCGCGGCCGTGGCGACCCGACGGAACCGGGCGCCCCGCAGGGGCCCTGGCGCGCCGCTCCCCCCGGAGGGGAGGGCCTAGGCATTCGTCGATGGGCGCGTTCACCTGTCCCGGGGTCTTCCGGTCCGTCCTCTGCCCGAGAGGGTAGCGGGGTCGGCGCGCCGAGGCAATGCGGGGCCGGGAGGGGGCCGGGCGGCGGCAGGGCTTGCAGAGATGCATATTTCGATACATACTGTGATATGTATGTCCCGGAGATCGCCATGACCCGCCTTCTGACCCCCCATATCGCCACGATCACCGAGTTGCGCGAACCGCACAAGGTTCTGGAGCGTGCGGGCGGCAAGCCGGTGGCGATCCTGAAGAATTCGGCGGTGGTCGGCTATCTCGTCCCGCAGGAGGCGGTGGAGCAGGTCGGCGAACACCGGGTGGCGACCGTGGACGAGGTGATGGAGAGCCTGAAGCGGCGGCGCGAGATCAACCAGCCCGTGCTTGACTATCTGAAAGACAAATGAGCCTGCGGCTTCTGACGGCGGACCTGGTTGAGGCGATCCATGACGCGGTACTGAACCCGGGGGAGTTGGCGGGGCGCGCCCGGGACAAGTCGCTGGAGGCCACATTGGCGCGGGTTGAGAACCGGCTCGCCTATGGCATGATCGAGGACGCCTTCGATCTGGCCGCGAGCTATGCCATGGCCCTCTCGCGCGGACATTGTTTCAACGATGGCAACAAGCGCACCGCGCATCAGGCGATGGATGTGTGTCTGGATTTGAACGGGGTGCAGATCACGTGGGAGGCCGAGGAGATCGGCCCGATGATCGTCCGCTGCGCGGAGGGACTCGTGGAGGATGGCGATCTGGCGGAATGGCTCAGGGCGAAGGCGGCGGAGTGAGGCCCGGCCACGACGGTGCATGAAATCACGGACCCGACGCGGGTCGGGCGGAGGGCGGATGTTGGGTGCGCATTCATGCGCACCGATGCCGGACGGAGGGATCAGCGGATCAGATGGGCCGGTTTGCGAGGGCGGTGAGGCGGATGGTGCGCAGTGAAGACGCACCCTACGGCTCTTGCCGCTTGCTTAGGATAGAAGGCTCACATCCGGATAAACGTGATGAATATAGGGCGTGAGCTTGTGGCGGCCGCTCAGCCCGAGGGCGTGGTCCGCGACAGCGAACGCTGCTTGCCAGACCTCGGCGCTGGCCGGCCCGTTCATCTCGTCGTCATGGAGGAAATCGACAAACAAAAGCTCCGCCTTCGCATCCAACCGACGCAAGAACCAAAGATGCGCAAGGCGATTGGCGTATTGAAACAGGACTTCGGCCCAGTTCGTTCCGTTGCTCACACCGAGATCGGCCCGAACCCTGCCGAAGGCGAGATCAATCTGGGCGCGAGACTTCGCAGATGCCTGCGTCGCGGGCGATAGAAATTCGCCGATATGCGCCTTGGCTTCGACGACGATAATGCGGTCGTCTGCGCGCCCGAGGGCGTCCCATTGCGGCCCGCGCTTTGGCCAGAACTCGGCAAGTGCACCCGACAGATGGGGCAATTCGAGACGGTCGAGAAATGCAAAGTCGCGGTATTCGGCAAAGTCATCATACCGAAGCGGCGAAAGCCATTCGATTTCAGGAAGCCCGGACGGCTGGAGAAGGTCCGGCCGACGCTCGACGGCGCGCTGAATCCACTTGAGACTGCCGCGCGTACCTTCGGGCTGGGCAACTCTCACTGATCCAGGAAACTCCGGAGCTTCCGGCTGCGGCTCGGATGCTTCAGCTTTCTGAGCGCCTTGGCTTCGATCTGGCGGATGCGTTCGCGGGTCACGCTGAATTGCTGGCCCACTTCCTCAAGCGTGTGGTCGGTGTTCATGCCGATGCCGAAGCGCATGCGGAGGACCCGTTCCTCGCGTGGGGTCAAAGAGGCCAGCACCCGGGTCGTCGTCTCTTTCAGGTTCTCCTGGATCGCTGAATCCAAAGGCAGAACCGCATTCTTGTCCTCGATGAAATCGCCGAGCTGCGAATCCTCCTCGTCGCCAATCGGCGTCTCCAGCGAAATCGGCTCCTTGGCGATCTTCATCACCTTGCGAACCTTTTCGAGGGGCATCTGGAGCTTCTCGGCCAATTCCTCCGGCGTCGGCTCCCGGCCGATTTCGTGGAGCATCTGGCGCCCGGTCCGGACCAGCTTGTTGATCGTCTCGATCATGTGGACCGGAATACGGATCGTGCGCGCCTGGTCGGCAATGGACCGGGTAATGGCCTGACGAATCCACCAGGTCGCATAGGTAGAGAACTTATAGCCCCGGCGGTATTCGAATTTATCGACCGCCTTCATCAGGCCGATATTGCCTTCCTGAATAAGATCGAGGAATTGCAGTCCGCGATTTGTGTATTTCTTGGCAATCGAAATCACCAGGCGGAGATTGGCCTCGACCATTTCCTTCTTGGCCTGGCGCGCCTCTTTCTCACCCTTCTGGACCTGCTGCACAATGCGGCGGAATTCGCCGATATCGACGCCGACATATTGCCCGACCTGGGCCATCTCGGCGCGCAATTCCTCCACCTTCGGCGTGGAGCGCTCGATAAAGGACTGCCAGGCGCGGCCGGTATTTTCCGCCATCCGGTCAAGCCAGGTCGGGTCGAGCTCGTAGCCACGATAGGCTTCGATGAATTCGCGCCGGTTGATCCGGGCCTGATCGGCGAGCTTCACCATCGCGCTGTCGATGGACATGATCCGCCGGTTGATCCCGTAAAGCTGGTCGATCAGCGCCTCGATCCGGTTGGTGTGCAGATGCAGCGAGTTGACCAGTTCCACGATCTCGGCGCGGAGCTTCTGATAGGTCTTCTCGTCCTTCGCGGAAAACGAGCTGTCCTCGTTCAGTTGCGCCGAAATCCGGGCGTCCTGCATCTCCGAGAGCTTGGCAAAGTCGCGCGCGATCAGGTCGAGGGTCTCCAGCACGCCGGGCTTCAGCGCGGCCTCCATGGCCGCGAGGCTCATATTCGCCTGATCGTCGTCGTCGTCATCCTCGTCCTTGGCGATCGGGTTGCCGTCGGCATCAAGCTCAGGCTGGTCCTCGCCGTCGCTCTTCTCCGGGCTGGCGCCGGTCTCCACGACCTGCTCGGTCTCCTCATCCTCGCCCATCTGGTTGCCGAAGGTGGTCTCCAGATCGATGACATCGCGCAGCAGGATATCCTCGCCGAGCAATTCGTCGCGCCAGATGGTGATCGCCTGGAAGGTCAGCGGGCTCTCGCAGAGCCCCGCGATCATCGTGTTGCGGCCCGCCTCGATCCGCTTGGCGATGGCGATCTCGCCCTCGCGGCTGAGCAGCTCCACCGACCCCATCTCGCGCAGATACATCCGCACCGGATCGTCGGTGCGGTCGAGCTTCTCGGTCTCAGCCCCGGCGACAGCGACCTCGCGCGCGCCCTCGCGGGTGGCGACCTGGGTCGATTTCGCGGTCTCGTCCTCGACCTCTTCGCTTTCTTCCTCCTCGGTGACCTGGATGCCCATTTCCGAGAGCATCGACATCACGTCCTCGATCTGGTCGGAGGAGACCTGATCGGGCGGCAGCACATGGTTGAGCTGGTCGTAGGTGATGTAGCCCCGCTCGCGGCCCTCGGCGATCATCTTCTTGACCGCCGCCTGGCTCATGTCGAAGGACACTTCGCTATCGGCAACGTCTTCCTTGCGGTCGTCAGTGTCCTTGGCGGCCATGGCGCACTCCTGTGGCTGGTCGGGCGGCAGGGTGATTCGGTCGATTCGCGTGGCTGCGAATCAACCGGCGAAAGGGGTGATTCGCAAGCCGATTGCCGTGGAAAACATCGCTCTGTTGCGCGAGCTTAGGGCCGGCGCAGGCTCCGGCCCTTGCTGTAGTCGATGCGCTCCAGCAAATCGTGCAGATCACGGCGTTCCTGTCTGTCCATCAATGCACCGCTTTCTGCGGTCTCAAAGCTGCGGTCGTCCCCGGCGCTGCCGGCGGTGGCGCTCATCAGGACGTCGTTCGCTTGGATGATGCGCCACGTAATGTCTTCGCCGGACCATTCAAGGATATCTTCCTCGGCTTCCTGCACCCCCTGCCGGTGGCGACGGTCGGCATCGAGGAGCGCAAGCTCCGCGGCGACGAGATCGCGGACCTCCCCGATGGGCCGGTCGGCGGGACGGAGGATGGAGTGGATGCGGATGTAAGGGTTGGCCAGGATCGCCTCGGCATCGTCGGCGAGGCCGAGGGCGCGGAGCTGCTCCCAGGGGTCCGTCTCTGCGCCCTCGCCGGCGAGAACGTCGGCGATCCGCGCATGGCCGTCATCGACGAATTCGAACCCGTCGAGGCCGCGCCTCAGGGCATCGGCAAGCTCCTGGTAACGGGCCAGGAACCCGGCGACGATCAGCTTTTCGCGCACGAGGTCGAAGGCGATCACGCTGTCGGCGGCGCCGAGGAGTGAGGTCTTCGCCGAGGAGGTCGCCCCGCCGGGCGCCGCGCCCTTGCGGCTCCAATTGTCGCGCCGAGGCGGTGCGAAATGCGCCCAGCGCAGCTGCTTGATCGCATCGCGATAATGCCCCTGCACCGTGCGGTCGTTGATCCGGCCCGTGGCGGCGGCGAGGCGGGAGTCGAGGTCGGCGCGCTGTTCCGGCGTGTCGGCGGGCGCGGCATCCCGCTCCCGGGTCCAGAGCATCTCATGGAGCGGCGTGGCCTTCTCAAGAAGGGCCGAGAGCGCCTGCTTGCCGCGTTCCTTGAGGAAGTCGTCGGGGTCGAGACCGGCGGGCAAGGTCACGAATTGCAGCGACCGCCCGGGCAGGAGATGCGGCAGCGCGAGGTCGATGAGCCGGTGCGCCGCCCGCTGACCCGCCGCGTCACCGTCGAGCATCACGATGGGCACCGGCGCCACACGCCAGAGGAAGGCCAGTTGCGTCTCGGTGATCGCCGTCCCAAGCGGCGCCACGGCCCCGGCGAACCCCGCCTCGCCCAGGGCGATCACGTCCATGTAGCCTTCGGCCACGATCAGCGGCGCGCCCTTCCCCGCCGCCTCCCGCGCGGGCCCGAGATTGTAGAGCGTCCGGCCCTTGTCGAAGAGTTCGGTTTCGGGCGAGTTGAGGTACTTCGCGCTCTCGCCCGGGTCCATCGCCCGCCCGCCGAAGGCAATCGCCCGGCCCCGCGCGTCGCGGATCGGGAACATGATCCGATGCCGGAACGTGTCATAGGGCGCCTTGCCCGTCGTGGAGGGTTTCGCGAGCCCCGCATCGAGCAAGAGCTGCCCGTCCACCCCCTTGCCCGTCAGATGATCCCAGAGCCCCTGCCAGCCGGGCGGCGCGAGGCCGATCTCCCACCGATCAAGGGCGTCTTCGTCGAGCCTCCGCCCCTTCAGATAGTCCCGCGCCTCCGCCCCGGCGGCCTTGCGCAGCTCAAGCCGGTAGAACCGGACCGCCTGCTCCATAACCTCAGCCAACTGGCCCAGCCGGTCCGCCTTCTGCTGCGCCTGGGGGTCGCGTTCGGGCATCTGCATGCCCGCCTCACCGGCGAGAATGCGCACCGCCTCGATGAAATCGACATTCTCGGTCTCGCGCACGAAGGTAATCGCGTCCCCCTTCGCGTGACAGCCGAAGCAGTAATAAAACCCTTTCTTATCATCGACATGGAAGCTCGCCGTCTTTTCCTGGTGGAACGGACACGGCGCCCACATGTCGCCCTTGGCCTGGTTCGACTTCCTGGCGTCCCACATGACCTTCCGGCCCACCACATCGGCGATGCTGAGGCGGGTACGGAGTTCGTCGAGGAATCCGGGCGGCAGGCTCATGGCCCGGCAGTATCGGCTAGTCCGGCCTCGCCGCCAAGGCCCGCCGTGCGGCCATGGCTTCCATCGCCTCGGTCAGCTCGTGGACGAGGCTTCCGGCCATCGATCGGAACACCATCATCTCAAAGCGGGCCGCGCCGAGCCGTGTGACCGAGCCGGTCATGTGGCCGATCAGCGTCCGGGCGGTGTGGCCGCGCTTCAGGACGCCCAGATCGACGGGAACGAGGCGGGCCAGAACCTCCGCCGCGTCGGCCCCCGCGATCTCGACCACGGCATAGGCGTCCGAAAGATCGCTCACGGCGGCGCCGGGCAGGTCCGGCGGCTCTGCCCCGATCAGCAGCGCCTGTCCGGGCGCCACCCAGAGCGCGCGCACGCCATCGGCCGACTGGCTCCGGTTCGGCGCCGGCAGGCCGACGCCCAGCGCGTCCTTCAACACGGCGCTGACCGCCTTCGCCTGCCCTCTGAACGGCGCGACCAGGTGCATCGGGCCGGGTTCCGCCTCCGTCACCCGGACGGTGCCGATGTCAACCGGCAGGAGCCCCGCACAGGGGGTTTGGGCCACGAGCCTAGTCACGCATCCGCCCTCCCTCGGGGTCGAAGAAGACCGGATGGCAGACTTCGCAAAGCACCTCCGCCCCGCGCAGATGGTCCACCATCCGCACCGTCTCGCCATAGCGCTCCGGGCCTTTGGTAAGGAACCCGATCCCGAGATGGGTGCCGAGCGTCGGCGACCAGCAATTCGACGAGACATGGCCTTGCGCATTCACCCGCACCGCCTCAGCCGTCTTCTCAAAGAGATGCGCCCCGGCGAAGAGCGCCTGATCCGGCTCCTTCACCCGCAGTCCCACAAGCTGCGGCCGCTCCGGATCGAGAAGTCCCGGACGCCCGGCCGCGGCGCGGCCGATACTCTCCTTCTTCTGGCTCACCATCCGGCCCATGCCGAGGTCGAAGGCCGTCACCCGCCCGTCGATCTCGGCATGGGTGATGAACCCTTTCTCGATCCGGAGCACATTCAGCGCCTCCATCCCGTAGGCGCCGCCGCCGAGGCTCTCGGCCTGGGCCACGAGCAGACGGTAGAGGCTGGCGCCGTAGCGGGACGGTACGGCGAGCTCATAGCCGCGCTCGCCGGAAAACGAGATGCGGAAGAGGCGCGCCGCGACGCCACCGACCGCCACCGCCCCATGGCTCATGAACGGCCAACCGGTGCTCTCGAAACCGCCATCGAGCACGGCCCCCAGCACTTCATCGGCCAAGGGCCCTGCAATGGCGAACTGCGCCCATTGCTCGGTGGCCGAGGCGATCTGGACATCGAGATCGGGCCGCAGCACCTGCCGGGCAAATTCGAGATGCGTCATGACCTGCCCCGCCGCCGCAGTGGTCGTGGTGATGACATAGTGGCCATCGGCAAACCGCGCCGCGGTGCCGTCATCCATCACATGGCCGTCCTCGCGCAGCATCAACCCGTAGCGCACGCGCCCCGGCTTCAGCGTCGACATCGTGCCGGCATAGGCGAAATCGAGGAACGCCGCCGCATCCGGCCCCTGCACGTCGATCTTGCCCAGGGTGGAGACGTCCACGACACCGACCGCCGCGCGTACCATCCGCACCTCGCGGTCGCAGGAGTGCCGCCAGGTCGTCTCGCCCGGTCTCGGGTAGTAGGAGGGCCGGAACCAGAGCCCGGCCTCGATCATCGGCGCGCCGCGGTCGCGGCTGGCGGCGTCGGAGGTGGTGCGGCGTTCAGGCGCGAAGCCCGGCCCCTCAGCCCCGGCGCCCAGCGCGCCGATGGCAACCGGAGAATAGGGCGGCCGAAACGTGGTGGTGCCGGTTTCGGGGATCGTCCGCCCGGTGGCATCGGCCAGAACGGCCAGCGCGGCGACGTTGGAATTCTTCCCCTGATCCGTCGCCATCCCCTGCGTCGTGTAGCGCTTCATATGCTCGACAGAGCGGTAGTTCTCCTGCGCAGCGAGGGTCACATCCTTCACGGTCACGTCGTTCTGAAAATCGAGCCAGGCGCGCGCCTTGCCCGGCACCGCCCAGAGCGCGCGGATATGGTAGGGCCGGTCCTCGGCCTCCGGTACGGCGATGTCCGGCGCGGTCTGCCCCAGTTCGCCCAGCGCCTCCTTGGCCGCCGTAATGCCGGCAGCGAGGCACCCGGCCGTGGAGAACGTGCCGTTCGCCGCCCCGGCGACTCTGAGGCCCGGCACGGCGCCGGGGCTCGGGACAAAGGCGAGCAGGTCTTCGTCCCAAACGGGCCGCCCGTTCATGTGGCAGGTCAGGTGGACGCTCGGGTTCCAGCCGCCGGACATGGCGAGGCAATCGGCCTGGATGGTGTGACTGTTGCCGCCCTTGGTCACGGTGATCTCGGTCAGGCCCAGCCGCCCCTTCGTACCGGTCACGACCGCCCCCGAATGGAACGGAACATCGAGATCGGTCTCCGCGTCCTCCCGCGCATCGATCAGCGCCGCCACCTTCACCCCGGCATCGCACAGGTCGGCGGCGGTCCGGTGCGCGTCATCATTGTTGCCGAAGACCGCGACCGCGCGCCCCGGACTCACCCCCCAGCGATTGAGATAGGCGCGCACGGCCCCAGCCGTCATGATCCCGGGCCGGTCGTTGTCCGGCAAGGCCAAGGGCCGCTCCAAAGCCCCGCCGCAGAGCACCGCCCGCTTCGCCGCGATGCGCCAGAAGCAGTCCCGGGGCAGATGCTCGGCCCGGGGCACATGATGGCCGACCCGCTCCAGCGCGCCATAGCTGCCCTGGTCGTAGGCTCCGGTGACGGTGGTGCGCGGCATCAGCCGGACATTCTCCATCACCGCCAGCTCCGCGACGATGCCGGCGGCCCAGACAGGACCCGGCGCCCCGTCGACCTCCTCCCGCTCGGCCAGCAGCCGCCCGCCCATCCGGGCATCCTCGTCGGCGAGGATCACCCGGGCCCCGGCGCGCCCCGCGGTCAGCGCCGCCATCAGCCCCGCCGGCCCCGCCCCGATCACCAGAAGATCGCAGAAGGCGAAGGCCCGCTCGCTGCGCCCCGGATCGGGCTGCCCGCTCAGCGCCCCGAGCCCGGCGGCGCGGCGGATAATCGGCTCGTAGATGGCCTCCCAGAAAGCGCGCGGCCACATGAAGGTCTTGTAGTAGAACCCGGCGGAGAGAAACGGCGCGAAGAGGTCGTTGACGCTCAGGATGTCGCGTTCGAGGGAGGGCCAGCGGTTCTGGCTGACCGCTACCAGCCCGTCATGCAACTCCTGCACCGTCGCCCGGATATTGGGTTCCGCCCCAGCCCCCTCACCAACGGTGACGAGCGCGTTCGGCTCCTCCGACCCGGCGGTCAGAATGCCCCGCGGCCGGTGATACTTGAACGACCGCCCGACGAGCCGGATGTCATTGGCCAGGAGCGCCGCGGCAAGGGTGTCGCCCTCCCGCCCGCTGAGCCGCTTGCCGTCAAAGGAGAACGCGAGCGCCGCCCCCTCCGGATCGAGCCCCCGCCCCGCGATCCGCATCAGCCCGGCTCCCGGGCGGGTTCGACGCTCAGAACCTCATGGGTCACGGTGTTGCGGGTCACGATCAGCCAGGTCCCGGTGGGATCGTGGTACCAGAACTCCCGGCTCTCCCCGGCGGGGTTCTCGCGCAGGTGCAGGTAGGCGTCCCACTCCGCGGACCACTCCCCCTCGGGCCGCTCCAGAACCGCGCCGCCGCGCACGGAAAACTCCCGGCTGTCGCGGTCGCCGCTAAAGGGACAGGTCAGGCGCATCCGATCCTCTTCATTTGGCCCAAAATACTCCCGCCGGAGGCTCCCATCCTCTCCACCTTCAATGCAGGTTGTGCTGAGAGCCGGTGCCCTCTTCATCCATCAGCCCGGCCCCGGTCGCGAAGCGGTCGAGCCGGTAGCGCGCCGCCGGCGCGTGCGGCCGATCCGTGGCGATCAGATGGGCGAAGGAGAAGCCCGAGCCCGGCACCGCCTTGAACCCGCCATAACACCAGCCGCAATTGAGGTAGAGCCCCTCGACAGGCGTCCTGTCGATGATCGGCGAGCCGTCGGGCGACATGTCCATGATCCCGCCCCAGCTCCGCAAGACCTTGGCCCGCCCGATCATCGGCATCAGCGCCAGCCCGGCCTCCATCACATGCTCGGCGGCGGGCGGGTTCCCGCGCGCTGCATAGGACGGGTAGAAGTCGAGATCGCCTCCGAAGACGAGCCCGCCCTTGTCGGACTGGCTGATGTAGAAATGCCCCATGCCGAAGGTGACGACGTGGTCGAGGCAGGGCTTCAGCCCCTCGGTGACAAAGGCCTGGAGGACATGGCTCTCGATCGGCAGGCGCAGGCCCGCCAGCGCCGCGACCTGGCTTGACCGGCCCGCGACAACGATGCCGATCTTCTTCGCCCGGATCGCGCCGCGGGTCGTCTGCACACCCGTCACCCGACCGTTGTCGATGTCGATCCCCGTCACCTCGCAGTTCTGGATCAGATCGACGCCGCGCCGGTCGGCGCCCCGTGCATAGCCCCAGGCCACGGCATCGTGCCGGGCTGTGCCGCCCCGCGGGTGGTAGAGACCGCCATAGATCGGGAATCGCAGGTTGTCGAAATCGAGATAGGGCAGGATCGCGCGCACCCCCTCACGGTCAAGCAGAATCGCGTCGTCCCCCTGATTGACCATGGCATTGCCGCGCCGCGCCGCCGCGTCACGCTGGCCGTCGGAATGGAACAGATTGATGACCCCGCGCTGGGAATGCATCACGTTGAAATTGAGCTCGCGCTCCATCCCCTCCCAGAGCTTCAGGGAATGGGAGTAGAACTCCGAATTGCCGGGCAGCCCGTAATTGGCGCGCACGATGGTGGTGTTGCGCCCGACATTGCCGCCGCCGAGATAGCCCTTCTCCAGCACCGCGACATTGGTCAGGCCATGTTCCTTGGCGAGGTAGAAGGCCGTGGCGAGCCCGTGGCCGCCGCCGCCGATAATGAGGATATCGTAATCCGGCTTCGGCTCCGGATCGCGCCAGACCGGTTTCCAGCCGCGCTGGCTCGTCAGCGCTTCCTTGATGATGCGAAGGCCCGAATAGCCCATCACGAACCGCCCATGGAGCTCTCCCCGTCGGCGAGAGCCTAGCGACGGGGTCGCTCTGCGCAACGCCGCTTTCCGACACCGCGGTGCCGCTCCGCGACAGCGTTTTCCGATCCCGGAAAACGTCGACGGAAAATGTCGTCATTTTCCGCCCCCGGCGGCCGCCGTCACAGCCCCTTGGCCTTGTAGCTCTTCGCGACCCGGTCGATCGCCACCAGATAGGCCGCTGTGCGCAGGTCCTGGACATCCGCCCGCTCGTGCCAGACCTGGGACATCGACTGATACGCGATCCGCATCGTGTCATCGAGGCCGGATCGCACCAGCTCCAACTCGTCGGCCCCGCGCAGGTAGCGGTCCTTGAAATCCGGGCTCAACTCCCAGCCGGTTCCGGTATCGCGGCTGAGCCGCTCAAGCTCGCTCACGATCAGCAGATGCCGCGCCTCCTCCTGCCGGCGCTGCATCCGGCCGAAGCGGATATGGGACAGGTTCTTCACCCATTCGAAATAGCTGACCGTCACCCCGCCGGCATTCGCATACATGTCCGGAATGATGACCGTGCCCCGGGCGCGCAGGACCTCGTCCGCCCCCGCCGTCACCGGGCCGTTGGCGGCCTCGATGATCAGCGGCGCCCTGATCCGCTCCGCATTGCCGAGATGGATCACGCCTTCGAGCGCGGCGGGGATCAGAATATCGCACTCCGCCTCCAGTACCGTGGCTCCATCCGCGTGGTGGGTCGCGTCCGGGAAGCCCGCCACGCCGCCATGCTTGCCGATCCACGCCTTCACCGCCTCGACATCGAGCCCGGCCTCGTCATGGAGCGCGCCGTCGCGCTCGATGATGCCGGTCACTTTCGCGCCGTCCTCCTCCTGGAGGAACTTCGCGGCGTGATAGCCCACATTGCCGAGCCCCTGCACCACAACGCGCTTGCCCTCGAGCGTGCCGGAAAGGTTGGCCGCGGCCACATCGCGCGGATGGCGGAAGAACTCGCGCAGGGCATATTGCACGCCGCGGCCCGTCGCCTCGACCCGGCCCTGGATGCCGCCGGCATTGGCGGGCTTGCCGGTCACGCAGGCATTGGCATTGATGTCGGTGGTGTTCATCCGCCGGTACTGGTCGGCGATCCAGGCCATCTCGCGCTCGCCGGTGCCCATATCGGGGGCCGGCACGTTCTGCGACGGGTTGATCAGGTCACGCTTGGCCAGTTCGTAGGCGAAGCGGCGGGTGATCTGCTCCATCTCGTGCTCTTCCCAGTCGCGGGGGTCGATACAGAGCCCGCCCTTTGAGCCGCCGAAGGGCGTCTCCACCAGGGCGCATTTATAGGTCATCAGGGCCGCGAGGGCCTCGACCTCGTTCTGGCTGACCGAGGTGGCGAACCGGATGCCGCCCTTCACCGGTTCCATATGTTCGGAATGGACCGACCGGTAGCCGGTGAAGGTCTCGATCTTGCCACGCAGCCGGACCCCGAAGCGCACCGTGTAGGTGGCGTTGCAGACCCGGATCTTCTCCTCCAGCCCAGGCGACAGGTCCATCAGCGCCACGGCCCGGTTGAACATGATGTCGACGCTTTCGCGAAAGCTCGGCTCGGTGGGTTTCATCGGCGGTCCTCCCGGGGCATTGGTGTCGTGGCGCTACTCTAGAGCCGATTCGCGGTTACCGTTCCATTGATTCCGCCGGATCCCTGGCCCGGCGGCGGCAAGACCCGGCGCAAGGTCGCGCAGGGACGTCTCCGCGGATTGTCACAATCTGCGGGACAAAGCTGCATACCGGCGCACATTGTCAAACTAATGTGCTGTTTTATCTACATTTTCAACCGACCCGCGCCGCAATTCCGCCACAAATCTGTGGCCAGTTCGCTGGGTGGGGCAACGTGCGCCCAAAAGTCCGGCCCAGGGCCGGCCCCGGGATGCATCGGGAATGGAGTGGCAATGACGGTTCTGCGGCCAGGTCTGGCGGCGCAGGCGCTTGGCGTCTGGTGCGGCCGCGCGGCAATCCGGCGCCCGGTCGTGAGGCGCTCCGGCGCGCGAGGTGTGGCATGAGACTGCACCTTCCCAACCCGATGGCCTGGATCCGGCGGTTCCGCGGCGACGAGGCCGGCAATACCACGATCGAGTTCGTGATCCTCTTCCCGCTCTTCATGATCCTGTTCCTGTCGGCGATCGAGAGCGGCATCTACATGACCCGCTATGTCATGCTCGAACGCGGTCTCGACGATACCGTGCGCGCGATCCGGCTCGGCACCACCAACCGGGTCGACGTCGACGACGTCAAGCAGATGATCTGCGACGGCACGGTGATCATCCCCGATTGCGAAAACTCGGTGAAGGTCGAGATGATCCGGATCGATCCGGAAAACCACGTGCGCCTGCCGGCCCGCGCCGATTGCGTCGACCGCGACGATCCCGCCGCCCCGGCCCGCAACTTCGCCACCGGCGAGTCGAACGACCTGATGGTGCTGCGGGTCTGCGCCCTTTTCGACCCGCTGTTTCCGACCACCGGTCTCGGCTTTCAGATGCCCCGTGAAAGCGGTGACAGCTACGCCCTGGTCTCGATGTCCGCCTTTGTGATGGAGCCCGGTTGATCTATGTCCGATTTCAACACCGCCCCGAACCGTTCTCAACGCCGCCGACGCAGCGCCCTGATGCGTCGATTCATGCGCCGGTTCGGCCGCGACGAGGATGGAGGCATCATCCTCTTCTCGCTCTATCTCTTCGTGATGATGATGTTGATCGGCGGCCTCGCCGTCGACATGATGCGCTACGAGGTCACCCGGGTGCGCCTTCAGGCGACGCTGGACCGCGCGATCCTGGCCGCGGCCGATCTCGAGCAGACGCTGCCGCCCAGCGAGGTGGTGGCGGACTATTTCGACAAGGCGGGTCTCACCCAATACCTCAGTGACCCGGTGAGGGTGACCGAAGGCCTGAACTTCCGCATTGTGCAGGCCGAGGCGAACGCCACCGTGCCGATGATGTTCATGGACATGTTCAACCCGATCTTCCCGTTCCTTGACGGGATCGAGACGATGGATGCCACGACCAACGGCACCGCCACGGAGAGCGTCGAGGATATCGAGATTTCGCTCGTGCTCGACATTTCGGGCTCGATGAGAGGTCAAAAACTCGAAGACCTGCAACAGGCGGCCAAGGACTTTGTCGAGATCATCTATCAGAACAACGATTTCGAAGACATCTCGATCAACATCATCCCGTACTCGACCCAAGTCGGCGTGGGCCGGGATATCCTGAGCGAGTTCAACGTGCGGTGGTATCACGCCTACACCGCCTGCGTGGACTTTGAACTGACGCATTTCGACGAGCCCGGGATCAGCCGGACCTCGCTGCTGCACCAGACGCCGCATATCTCCCCCTGGTACCACTGGGGCCCATTGGCAAACAATGACGACCCCGAATTGCACCAGTGCCGCAAGGGTACCAACACCGAGATCCTGCCGTTCTCGAACAATCCGGCTGCTCTGAACGCCCATATCGACGGGCTGACCGCCGGCGGCAACACATCGATCGAGATCGGTGTGAAATGGGCCACCGCGATGCTCGACCCTTCGTTCCAGCCGGTGGTCACCCACCTGATCCAGGAAGACATCGTCTCGTCTGACTTCGCCGGGCGTCCGTACACGACACAATCCGGCGCCTCGATGAAGGTCATGCTGGTGATGACCGATGGTGCGAACACGACCGAGTTTCGGGTTCCGAACCATATCCGGACCGGCATGAGCGATGTGTGGTTCGATCCGGTCTGCGGCGATTACTACATCGACAGCAACGAAAGCGGCGACCGCGACAGCGACGGTGACTGGAACGAGCGCTTCTACCTCCCGCACCGTCACACCGGCAACTGGAATGACAGGCATCAGTTCTGGCGCGACAACCACGAGGGGATCGACTGCCACACCCGAACCGGGCGGATCACCGACGACGCCGTGCGTCTGAGCCACATGGATCTCTACGACCGGGTATCGATGCACTACAACGCCCAAGAGCACTGGCGCCACCAGCACGGCTCGTGGGACGATTATCGCGATCACTTCACCTACTTGCTGGACGACACGATCGCCGATGGCGAGAAGGACCATAGGATGGACATGATCTGCGACACCGCCAAGTCGCACCATATCCAGATCTACACGATCGGGTTCGAAGTCGAGGACCATGCCGCCGGCGTGATGGAGGATTGCGCGTCCGCACCGGCACTGTTCTACCGCGTCGCCGATGGCGATGCCCTGCGCGATGCCTTCCAGGCCATCGCCCGGCAGGTCAACGCGCTGAGACTGGTGCAATGATCGGTCGCCCCGGTGCGCTCTCGCTCGTCAAGGCCCGCCTCGCCGCGTTCCGGGAGGATGAGCGGGCCAGCCTGTCCATCGAGACGGTGGTGATCTTCCCGCTGCTGCTCTGGGTCTATCTGGCAATGTTCGTCTTCTTCGATGCGTTCCGCAGCCAGTCCCTGAGCGACAAGGCCGCTTACACGATTGCCGATCTGATCAGCCGGGAAGACCACTTCGTCACCAACACCTATCTCGACACGGTCTATTCGATCCACGGAGCCCTCGCGAGATCGCACGAACGCACCCAGATGCGGATCTCGATGGTCCGCTACCAAGAGTCACAGGACCGCTACCGGCGGGTCTGGTCCCGGAACCGGGGCGGTATGGGCAATCTGAACAATGCCATGCTGCGGACATCCGAATACCGCGACCGACTGCCTGTCGTTCCCAACGGGGAGAAGTTCGTTCTGGTGGAGACCGCGACCGCCTGGAGAGCGCCGTTCAATCTCGACTGGCTGATGAGCTGGATCAGCAGCGGGCCGCATGAGGGCGCGGAGGAGATCGAGTTCCGCACCTTCACGGTAACCCGCCCGCGCACCGACGCGACCCAGGTCTGCTTCAAGAAGAATAACGGCGACGTGCTCTGCTGACCGGCGGTTTCCCGTCGTCGTCATAGACAAGGGCATCCCGAGGGGCGCCTTCGCCTCTCAGTGCCGGTCGACCAGCATCGCGATCTGTTCGGCCATCAGCTTCGCCTCGGCCCGCGAGGTGACGCCGCCGATGCCGACCCGGCGCCCCGACCGCCACCAGAGACCCGGCGCCCAATGGCCCGGCCGGCGGTTCTTGAGCACCAGCAGAAACCCGTTCGAGGGTTTGAAGGCGAAGAGCCCACGCTCCACACTCTCGATCTCGTCGATCCGCGCCAGCACATTCCCATCGGCATCAAGCACCGCTTCGTCGGTGACGTCGAGCCAGAGCCGTGTCGCCCGGCGCATCTTCTCGGCAAGCCACAGGACCATCGCCGCGAAGACGACCAGCGCGATCCGGGAGATCGGATCCGGCGCCACGGTTATGGTCAGCCACAGGATCAGTGCCCCGAGCGCATAAAGCACGCCGAGCGCAAAGAGCCGGCGCGCCGGAGACGGTGCCATCCGGCAGATCACCTCGGGGGGCGGGGTCGGGAGCACGGCTATTCCGCCGCCGTCGCCGCAATCTCGGCCGCGCCCACGGCATTCTGCACGAGCGCCCAGTAGATCTCTTCGATACGGTCTATCGAGAGCCTCCCATCCGGACGGTACCAGTTGCTGATCCCGGTCAGCATGGCGATGAGCGCGAGCGTCGCGATCTTGGTATCGGCGATCTTGAAGACCCCGGCCCGCTGTCCGTCGATCAGGATTGCCTCCAGATCGTCCTCATAGACCTTCCGGAGCCGTTCGATCCCGGCAAAATTCTCCGGCGTGAGGTTCCGCAGCTCCATATAGGACAGGAACACCTCCCGGCTCCGCGGCAGATGGAACCGGATGTGGAATCGGGTGAAGGCTTCGAGACGCGTCAGCGCATCCCCCGTCACCGCGGCCTCGGCGCGGGCCTCCAGCAGCTCCTCCATATGGGTGCGCATGAGATCGAAAAGCAGGCTCTGCTTGTCGGCGGTGTAATTGTAGAGCGCCCCGGCCTGCATATCGACCGCCGCCGCGATCTGGCGCATGGAGACGGCAGCGAAGCCCTTCTCGGCAATAAGCGAGATCGCCGCGTCCCGGACCCGGGGGCCGGTGATGTCGGAATGGGAGCCGGTCTTGCGCGCCATGGCCCCATTTAACTGAACGCCTGTTCATTTGGGAAGCCAAACCGCGGATCGCACTTGCAACGCCCCAAATCCAACGGTCGTTGGCCGGCGCCGGAGCGCATCGGGCAAGCCCTGCCAGATACTGCCCTGGCAAACCGAAGCCCCTACGGGGGGCCACTATCGAACGCTCCCGGCGCAGCCGAGTTTTCGTCGAAAACTCGCAGGATTCTGATTTTCGACGAAAATCAGGCACCCGAGCCACACCGGACGAGACCAAACCTGTCTTGCCTTGCCTCCGTGCAGCCAGATAGCCTGCCGCCATGCGCGCCATTCTCCTAGCCGCCACTCTGCTTCTCGCCGCTTGCGCGCAATTCCCCGCTCTCGATGCCACGCTCGAGGCCACGGACCGCTCCGCCCCGTTCCCTGATCTGGTGCCCATCGAACCGATCCTTGCCGCCGCCGATGCCCGCACGGCCGCTCCGCAGGACCTCTCTCTCGACGCCCGCATCGCCGCGCTGGAGGCGCGGGCGGCGCGGCTCCGGGGCCGACCCGTGGCCGGACCGCTCCGCGCCCGGATGCGGCAAGGCGTCGATACCTCCGCGTTGCAGTAGCCCCGGCCCTCCGCTAGGACCGCCGGGACCGAATGACCAGACAGGACGGCCAGCGACATGAGCACCCCCCTTCGCCTCGGGATCGCCGGGCTCGGCACGGTCGGCGTCGGCACGGTCCGCGTCCTGCGCGACCAGGCCGATCTGATCGCCGCCCGCGCCGGACGGCCGGTGGAGATCGTGGCCGTCTCCGCCCGCAGCAAGGCCAAGGATCGCGGCATCCCCCTCGATGGTTACGCTTGGGAAGACGACCCCGTCGCCCTCGCCAGCCGCACCGATATCAACGTCTTCGTCGAACTGATGGGCGGCAGCGACGGCCCGGCCAAGGCCGCGACCGAGGCGGCGCTGAAGGCCGGCAAGGACGTGGTCACCGCCAACAAGGCAATGCTGGCGATCCACGGCCAGGCCCTCGCGCTCGCCGCGGAAAAGGCCGGCCAGGTGATCCGCTACGAGGCCGCCGTCGCCGGCGGCATCCCGGTCATCAAGGCCCTGACCGAGGGGCTCGCCGGCAACGGCATTGCGCGGGTCCTCGGCGTGATGAACGGCAGCTGCAACTACATCCTGACCCGGATGCAGGATGCGGGCCTGAGCTATCAGGAGGTCTTCGCGGAGGCCGACGCGCTCGGCTATCTGGAGGCCGATCCGGAGCTCGATGTGGGCGGGATCGACGCGGCCCACAAGCTCGCGATCCTGTCCGCCATCGCCTTCGGCACCCGGGTCGATTTCGACGCGATCGAGATCGAGGGGATCGGTCAGGTCAGCATCGAAGACATCGACCAGGCCGCCGATATGGGCTTTCGGATCAAGCTCCTCGGGGTCTCCCAAATGACCGGCCGGGGGCTCGAACAGCGTATGGCGCCCTGCCTGGTGCCCGCGACCTCGCCGCTGGGCCAGCTCGAAGGCGGCACCAATATGGTCGTGCTCGAAGGCGACGCGGTGGGCCAGATCGTCCTGCGCGGCGCCGGAGCGGGCGAAGGGCCCACGGCCAGCGCCGTCGTCGCCGACATCATCGATCTCGCCCGGGGCCTGCGCCTGCCGACCTTCGGCCAGCCCGCCGCCGGCCTCAAAGCCGCCCGCCCGGCCCGCGCCGCGGTCCCGGCGCCCTACTACCTGCGGATGACGCTGGTCGACAAACCCGGGGCCCTGGCGAAGATCGCCGCAGTGCTCGGCGATGCCGGCATCTCCATCGACCGGATGCGGCAATACGGGCATGAGACCACCCTGGCCCCGGTCCTGATCGTAACCCACCGCACCACGCGCACCGCCCTCGACGAGGCCCTCGCGGCGATGGACGGCACCGGCGTGCTGGCCGCCACCCCCGTGGCGCTGCGGATCGAGGACGTTTGAGCTGTAGCGCATCGGGCGCCTAACCACGGTCCCGCTCCTTCCCCGCCCGGAATCAAGCCGAAGGCGCCGGGCATCGACAGACCGTCTCGGCGGGCTGGCGATTGGGTGAGGCTGGGTGCGGAACTCGGAGCGGGGGATGTTCTTGGCTGGCATAAATCGAAACAGCTCAGGGGTCAGATCGCCATCCCCCGGTCTGTCGATGCCCGGCTTTCGTCGCACCTGGCCTCGCACCGAAACCGCTGTCCCGTGTTTCGCTTAATGGCCATCCCGCCCCCCGCCCGTTAGCGCACCCAGCCTTGCGCCCTCTTGCCGCACCGTCCTAGATGCCCGCGACACCGCCGCCGAAGGACCCGCCCCATGCACCATCCCCCCGAATTCCACGACCGCATGCTCTCCCTCGGGCTCGGGCGGGTCTCCGAAGCCGCCGCCATCGCCTCGGCCCGGCTGGTCGGGCGCGGCGACGAAAAGGCCGCCGATGAGGCCGCCGTCAACGCCATGCGCGATCAGCTCAACAAGCTCGAGATTCGCGGCATCGTGGTGATCGGCGAGGGCGAGCGCGACGAGGCGCCGATGCTCTATATCGGTGAGGAAGTGGGCGACGGCACCGGGCCGGAGGTCGATATCGCCCTCGACCCGCTCGAAGGCACCACACTCACCGCCAAGGACATGCCGAACGCGCTCACCGTGATCGCGATGGGCCCGCGCGGCACCATGCTCCACGCACCGGATGTCTATATGGACAAGCTCGCCATCGGCCCCGGCTACCGGCCCGGCGTGGTGACGATGGATATGAGCCCGGCGGAGCGGGTCTCGGCCCTGGCCGCGGCCCAGGGCTGTTCGACCTCGGACATCACGGTCTGCGCACTGGAGCGGCCCCGGCATGAAGAGATGATCGCCGAGATCCGCGAAACCGGCGCCGCGATCCGGCTGATCACCGATGGCGACGTGGCGGGCGTCATGCACTGCGCCGAGCCCCATATCACCGGCATCGATATGTATATGGGCTCCGGCGGCGCGCCCGAGGGGGTGCTGGCGGCGGCGGCGCTGAAATGCATGGGCGGGCAGATGTTCGGCCGGCTGACCTTCCGCAACGAGGATGAAAAAGCGCGGGCCAGGAAGGCCGGGATCACGAATTTCGACCGGGTCTATACCCGCGACGACATGGTGACGGGGCCGGTGATCTTCGCCGCCACTGGCGTGACCGACGGCTCGCTCCTGCCGGGGATCAAGCGCGAGCCCGGCTTCGTGACCACCGAGACGATCCTGATGCGGTCGAAGACCGGCTCGGTGCGGCGGATGACCTACCGCAATCCGGTCTAGCCGCTGCGCGGCGGCGCTCCGCACTGGCGAACCGGTCGTCTCCGACGTGGCCTATGACGGTACGTTTCGTCCGTTCAGAGACTCGGTCATTCTCCTTCCCAGCCCGGAATCAAGCCGAAGGCGCCGGGCATCGACAGACCGTCCGGCGGGCTGGCGATTGGGTGAGGTTGGGCGCGGAGCTCGGAGCAGGGGATGTGCTTGGCTGCCATAAAGCGCTTTGGCTCAGAAGGGAGATCGCCATCCCCCGGTCTGTCGATGCCCGGCTCGCGTCGCACCAAGAACTCCTCACCATAGGAGCCGCTCCTTCGGCCCAACCAAACGAGTCCCCAGAAAACGCCCAACCGCTTCCCCGGTAGCGAATCCCAAACCCCTGACATATGGTAGCCCGCGATGGACACAGCCCCAGATATGGACCTCCCCCGCGCCTTTCTCGACGTCGCCGCCTCCGCGACCGGGCGCCGCTGGGTCGGCCCTACGGGCGAGGAGGACCGCCGCGCCGAGGCCATGGCGCAGCAGACCGCCCTCCCCCTCCCGGTCTGCCGGACCCTTGTCCGCCGCGGCGTGGACCCGCCCGACGCGCCCGCCTTCCTCGCCCCCTCCCTCCGCGACCTGCTGCCCGATCCGCGTAGCCTCTGCGATGTCGAGGCCGCCGCCGCGCGCCTGAACCGCGCCGTGGCAGCCGACGAGCGGATCGCCATCTTCGCCGATTACGATGTCGATGGCGGCGCCTCCGCCGCTCTGCTGATCGACTGGCTGCGCGAACTTCACCGTCCGGCCACGCTCTACGTCCCCGACCGGATCGACGAGGGCTATGGGCCGAACGTCCCCGCAATGTCCGCTCTGGCCCGCGACCATGAGCTGATCGTCTGCGTCGATTGCGGCACGCTGAGCCACGCGCCCATCGCCGCCGCCCAGGGCGCCGATGTCCTCGTCCTCGACCACCACCTCGCGGGCGAAACCCTGCCCGACGCCCTCGCTGTGGTGAACCCGAACCGCCAGGACGAGAGCGGCGATCTCGGCCACCTCTGCGCCGCCGGCGTGGTCTTTCTGGTGCTGGTAGAGGCGAACCGGCAGCGGCGGGAGGAGGGTCTGGCCATCCCCGACCTCCTCACCCGGCTCGACCTCGTGGCCCTGGCCACCGTTGCCGACGTCGCCCCGCTGATCGGCGTCAACCGGGCCCTGGTCCGGCAAGGGCTGAAGGTCATGGCCCGCCGCGCCCGCCCCGGCCTCGCCGCGCTGGCCGATGTGGCGGGCCTCGACGCCGCGCCGACCGCCTACCATCTGGGCTACCTCCTCGGCCCCCGGGTCAATGCCGGCGGTCGGATCGGCGCCGCCGATCTGGGTGCGCGCCTTCTGGCAACCGACGACCCGAACGAAGCCGCGGCGCTGGCCGAACGGCTCGACCGCCTGAACGCCGAGCGGCGCGAGATCGAGGCCCGGGTCCAGCACGAGGCCATGGCCCAGGCCGAGGCCCGGGGCCTCGACGCACCGCTGGTCTGGGCCGCCGGCGACGGCTGGCATCCCGGCGTCGTGGGCATCGTCGCCTCGCGGCTGAAGGAGGCCACGAACCGCCCCGCCGTGGTGATCGGCCTCGACAACGGCACCGGCAAGGGCTCCGGCCGCTCCATCTCCGGCGTCGATCTCGGCGCCAGCGTGCAGAGGCTTGTGGCCGAGGGGCTCCTGACCAAGGGCGGCGGCCACCGGATGGCGGCGGGGCTGACCGTGGACGAGGCCGCGCTGGAGCCCGCCATGGCCCGCCTCTCGGCGCTGCTCGCCCGGCAGGGCGCCGGCCAGACCGGCCCGGCCGATCTGCGGCTCGACGGCCTCCTGATGCCCGGCGCCGCGACGGTGGATCTCGTCCGCGAGATCGAAGCCTGCGGCCCCTTCGGCGCCGCCGCCCCCGCCCCGCGCTTCGCCTTCCCGGACATGATCCTGACCCAGGCCCGCGAGGTTGGCCAGGGACATCTGAAAATCACCTTCGGCGACGGCACCGGGCCCCGCCTCGACGGGATCGCCTTCGGCGTCCTGGAGGGCCCCCTGGGCACGCTCCTCACGAACCACGGGGGCGCCCGGTTTCACCTTGCCGGGCGGCTGGAGATCAACACCTGGCAGGGTCGGCAGAGCGTCCAGCTCAAGCTCGAAGACGCCGCCCCGGCCGCCTGAACCGGTCGCACCCCGAGCCCCGGAAAACCGCCCCGAATCCCCTTGCCCTAGGCTTTGGCTTTGCCTAAGACACACGCCACGTCCCGTGCGGCCCGTTCGTCTATCGGTTAGGACGCCAGGTTTTCAACCTGGAAAGAGGGGTTCGATTCCCCTACGGGCTGCCATTTCCAGAACTCCATTCATTATATGGAATCAATGATTTAAATGGACTCCCTAGGGGATTCCTGCGTCCAAGTGCGCTTTCGTACCACAGTTGGTACCACACTCGACACTGACGTCTGAGACTAGCGCCCTCGACTGCCGCGCTGTCCATTTGCGTTCTCGCCGCGATCGCCCGAACGCGATTCGGGCGGTTTGTCCTCGGCTGCCCTTCAGCCCGCCCAATCGGGTGTTGGCGTCTGGACTGTCCGCTTGGCGTCAGCCTGCGTCCTGCGCAACCCTGACCGTCACGCAATGCTTGGGCATTGGCGCCGATCCCGGCATCATCCCGTCCGCACCTTGGGTCTGCATCGCAATTCGCTTCCATGCAGGAACCGAGCGGTCCTTTTCCGATGTAGTTTCACCCGCGCCGGGTGCGATAGTGAAGTCCGTCGGGCCGGGGGCCTTTGCGGTCACTGCGCGGCCTGGCTGGGGAGGCGGGTCTATCGATGACGATAATGGGTCCGATTATCGTGAGCACATGTTGAGGGCGAAAGGCGTGTCAGAACTCTTTAGGCTGGAGGACAAACAGATCGCAGGACCGCCGAACTCACCCCATCGTATTTGCGACAGTTTCAGTCCGATCCCATTTGAGAGAAGTCCGAGACAGCCCGCCGAGCGGCTTCGCCCACGAGACAGTCATGTTGCACTGACATAGCGCCCCGGCGCGTCTTCGATGACGTCGAGCTTGCCCTTGCCAGGAACACGAGGGGGACCTTGTTCAGCACCGCCTTGTTCGTCCAGCCAGTCGGACCAGTGTTCCCACCAGGAGGCTTGGGTGTGATTGGCCGCTTCAAACCATGTCTCAGGATTGCAGGGCTGGGTCGCGCCTGTCCAATAGCCGTACTTTGGGCGGTCTTTCGGTGGATTGATCACACCGGCGATATGGCCCGAGGCGCCGAGGACGAAGGTCACGTCGCTGCCGACCAGCTGGGTCGTTGGATAGACCGAACGCCAGGGCGCAATGTGGTCGTCCTTAGTAGCCAGAACATACATGGGCGCTTCGATCTCACCGACATCGATTGGCGTGCCGTCAAGCGCGAGGCCGCCAGCCTGGCGCAGCTTGTTGCCGAGATAGATTTCCTCAAGATACCAGAGCAGCATCGCGCGCGGCAGGCGTGTTGAATCCGCGTTCCAATAAAGCAGATCGAAGGCCGCCGGGTCGCGGCCCATCAGATAGTTCTGGACATGGATCGGCCAGATCAGGTCGTTCTCCCGCAGCATCGAGAACATGTCCTGCAGATGATAGTTCTCAAGGCACCCACTTTCGGCCATATGCACTTCGAGCGCGCGAACCCGGTTCTCGTCGATGAAGACACCGATCTCGCCCACATCCGTGAAGTCAATCATCGAGGCGAGCGTGGTGGCGGATTTGATCCGGTTGTCGCCCCGCGCCGCGAGCCAGGCGAGCGTCGCCGTCACCAGGATGCCGCCGATGCAGAAGCCGAGGATGTTGATTTCGCACTCGCCGGTGGCCTGCTCAATGGCGTCGAGCGCCGCCAGCGGGCCTTCCTTCATATAGGCATCGAATCCCTTGTCCTCATGGGCCTTGGTCGGGTTGACCCAAGAGATCACGAAGACGGTATGGCCCTTCTCGAGCAGAAAGCGGACGAGACTGTTCTCGGGCCGCATGTCGAGGATGTAGTATTTGTTGATCCAGGCCGGCACGAACAGCATCGGGCGTTTGCGCTGGGTCTTGGTGAGCGGCGCATATTGGATAAGCTGCATCAACTCGTTCTCATAGACGACCTTGCCGGGGGTCGTGGCCAGATCGTGACCGACCTCGAAGGCCGTCCGGTCGGTGCTGTCGATGTCGAGCCGCCCGCCGCCGCGTTCGAGATCGTCGAGGAAGTGCTCAAGCCCGTCGAGCAGCGACTGCCCCCCGGTTTCGATTGCACGCATGCGCACCTCCGGGTTGAGCGCCGCAAAATTGGCGGGCGAGACCGCACTCAGAAGCTGCCGCGTATAGAACTTCGCGCGCAGGTGCTCCTTCGATCCGTCGGGAAGGGTAGAGAGCAGCTGGTCCGTCGCGCGCTCGACAGCCAGATGAAGCGCTTTGAGAACACGGGCCGCCGGGTCAGCCTCCCAGCCCTTGCCGCGGAAGCGGCGGTCCCTGGGAACGGTCTCGTCTTCGGTCCAAAGCGAGAGCCAGGCCTGGCTTGCCTGAAGCGCGAGCGCCTGCTGGAAGCCGATCAACGCCCCGGGATGCTGCAAAAGCTCTGCCCATGCGGCCGCAAACCCGCCCATCACCGACGCCCCATCGACGATCGAGAACTCCTCGCCTG
>JANQRL010000010.1 GCA_028284605.1 Paracoccaceae bacterium
TCTTTCCTTCGCAGGTGCGGCCCAGGCCCAGAACATGTTCGCTACCATGGCGGACCAGGAAGAGGGCACCAGCACCGTCATCATCGATCCGCTGACCGCCACCGGCGACGGCTTCATCGCCGTCTACGATCATCACGGCGGCACCGTCGGCGATCTGCTCGGCGTCGCCTCGGTCCATGAGGGTGCCAATAACGAGACCCGCGTCCAGGTCGGCCGGCCGCTGCGCCGCGACGTGATCGCGTTCCTGTTCGTCGGTGGCGATTTCATGGATCCGTCCCAGGCCGTCGACAGCGTCGAGATCGAGATCGAATAGCCGATATCGGCTGAATCGCAAATCCGGCCTGCCGGCGAGGGTCGGCGGGCCGTTTCTCGGTCTGTGGCGGCGACGGCTCTCGATCAGGAGGGCCGGCGCTGTCTCACGTCTCATACCGCGTGGCGCCGCGTCTGTTCGTGTCCACCGGGCCGGAGAGCACCACGGCGCGATGGGCCCGCTGGTCGCAGTTCATGCGGGGGCAGATGCGGCAGTTGATGCCGATCGGGGTGACGCGGGCGTCGGTCAGGCTCAGGTCCTCGGCGTAGCCTATCGCACCGACATGCTCGACGGCGCAGCCCATGGCCACGGCCAGCCGGATGTCCTGGGCGTGGCGGGCCGGGGTGGGGCGGTCGACGGTGCGGGAGAAGACGAAGAACTGGCTCGCATCGGGCATCTCCACGAATTGCGGCACGATCCGCCCGGGCTGGCGAAAGGACGTGTGGACCTCGAGCCGGGGGCAGGCGCCGCCATGCTCGGCGAGGTGGAAATCGGTGGAGTTGAAGCGCTTCGTCACGTTCCCCGCCTTGTCGATCCGGAGGAAGAAGAACGGCACGCCCTTGGCGCCGCTCCGCTGGAGCGTGGTGGCGCGGTGGCAGGCCTGCTCGAAGCTCACCCCGAACCGGGTGGCGAGGTGGTCCATGTCGTATTTGCTGGCCTTCGCCTCGGCCAGGAACGGGCGGTAGGGCATCAGGACGGCGGCGGCGAAATAGTTGGCCAGCTCCACCCGGGCGCGGGAGAGGCCCAGATCGTCGGTGATGCCGGAGGCGTCGAGGAGGGTGTCGAGCGCCGCCCGCTGCTCGATCAACCCGGCGACATGGACCAGCTGGAAGACCCGGTTGGGGTGGTCGAGGGCCTCCGAGAGCAGAACCTCGCGGCGGGCGGCATCGTATTCGCGCAAGGTATTCGGCAGGTCGGCGACGGGGACGAGGCGGACGCGCAGTCCGAGGCTTTCGTAGAGGCGCTCCTTGAGCTTGGCATAGGTATCGTCGACCGTGACCCGGGCGCCGTCCCAGAACGCTTCCGCCGCGGTTTCGAGCGCGCCGAAATGGTTGCCGTTGCGGCGGAAGAGGTTGTGGACGCTGGCCTCGGGCGAGGTGGTGAGCACCGGCCCGGCCTCGCCGGCCGCGGCGGCGGCGAGGAGCTGGTCGGTGGCGGCGAGATAGGCACGGTGGAGCTTCAGGACGCTCTGGACGAGGTCCGGGCTGTGGGTCTGGGCGGCGCGGAGTTGCGGCAGGTCCGGGCGGCCGCCATCGAAGAGCGGGTCCTGGAGCGCGGCGCGCAGGTCGGCCAGCACCGAGGTGTCGTCATCCTCGGCGATGTCGCGCCAATCGACGCCGTAATTCTCGAAGAGCTTCAGCATGACCGGGACCGACACGCTGCGCTCGTTCTTCTCAAGGAGGTTCACATAGGACGTGGAGATGCCCAGCACCTTGGCCATCTGGGCCTGGGTCTGGTCGTGCTCCTGGCGCAGGCGGCGGAGGCGGGGGCCGATGAAGGTTTTCAGCATACCGCGCCATACCGCAAAATTCACAAATTTACAATATTGCGATCTTGTGAATCTTCGCGTTCACAGCAGGACCCGGAAGGATTTGGCCGGCAAAGGCGGCGGCGGTAAGGCTCCGACAACCCTAGGAGGAGAATCCCATGAAGACCGGTCAGACCAGCCTGTTCATTCCCGGCCCCACCAATGTGCCGGAGACGGTGCGCCAGGCGATGAACGTGCCGATGCAGGACATGCGGGCGCCGGATTTCGGCGACCTGACCCTCGGCCTCTTCCGCGACCTGAAGGAGGTCTTCCGGACCGAGACCGGCGAAGTCATGCTGTTTCCCGGCTCCGGCACCGGCGCCTGGGAGGCGGCGATCACCAACACGCTCTCGCCCGGCGACAAGGTACTGATGTCGCGCTTCGGGCAGTTCTCCACGCTCTGGGTCGAGATGGCCGAGCGGCTGGGCCTCGATGTCGAGGTGATCGATGTGCCCTGGGGCGCCGGTGTGCCGGTGACCGAAGTTGCCCGCCGGCTCGAGGCGGACAAGCACGATGAGATCAAGGCGGTCTTCGTGACGCACAACGAGACCGCGACCGGCGTGACCTCGGATGTGGCGGCGGTTCGGCGGGCGATGGACGGCTGTTTTCACGATGCGCTCCTTTTCGTGGACGGCGTGTCCTCGATCGGCTCGATCGACTTCCGGATGGACGAATGGGGCGTGGACCTCGCCGTGACCGGCTCTCAGAAGGGGCTGATGCTGCCGGCGGGGCTCGGCATCCTGGCGGTGAGCCAGAAGGCGCTCGAAGCCTCGACCCGGGCCACGATGCGCCGGGCCTATTTCGAGTTCGGCGATATGCTGACGCTCAATGCCGACGGCTACTTCCCCTATACCCCGCCAACGCCGCTCCTGATCGGGCTGCGCGCCTCGCTCGACCGGATTGCCGAGGAGGGGCTCGACAACGTCATCGCCCGCCACCACCGGCTGGCCGAGGGCGTGCGCCGTGGCGTGGCGGCCTGGGGGCTCGACCTCGTGGCCGAGCATCACAGTCTCTATTCCGACACGGTCTCGGCGATCCGGGTGCCGGACCATGTCGACGCGCGCGAGGTGCTGCGGATCGCCTATGAGGAGTACAACACCTCCTTCGGCTCGGGCCTCGCACGGCTCGCCGGCAAGGTGTTCCGGATCGGCCATCTGGGCGATCTGAACGAGGCGATGTGCCTGACCGCGCTCTCGGTCGCGGAGATGTCGCTGGTGCGCGCCGGCGTGCATCTGCCCATGGGCTCCGGCGTGGGCGCGGCGCAGAGCTGGTATGCCGGAGCGGCGGAGCAGGGCGCGCGGCTCTACGTCGCCGCCGAGTGATCTGAGACGGAGCCCGGGCGCTGATCGGCGGCGCCCGGAACGCGCCAGAGGCGCAACCCGGGCGCGGGGCGGCCGGGACCGGGAGCGCTCCGACCGGAGCCGGTCCGGCGTCCGCGTTGCGCCATCAGGCGCGTTGCGGACGCCCCATCGAGAGGAGGAGATCCATGGATATCCACGAATACCAGGCCAAGGAGATTCTGGCAGGTTTCGGCGTGCCGGTGCCCCGGGGCGGGCTCGCCTATAGCCCGGAACAGGCCGGATATCGCGCAAGGGAGCTGGGCGGCGACGCCTGGGTCGTAAAGGCGCAGATCCATTCCGGCGGTCGCGGCGAGGCCGGCGGCGTGAAGCTCTGCCGCTCCGAAGAGGAGGTGCGGGATTACGCCGCGAGCCTCTTCGGTAAGTCGCTCGTGACCAAACAGACGGGCGCCGCGGGCAAGGATGTCTACCGGGTCTGGGTCGAGGGCGCCTCGGACATCCGGCAGGAGCTTTACCTGGGCTTCGTCCTCGACCGGAAGACCGAGCGGATCATGATCGTCGCCTCCGGCCATGGCGGCATGGAGATCGAGGATCTGGCCGAGGAGGACCCCGAGTCCTTACGCCGCATGGTCATCGACCCCGCAGTGGGCCTGGCCGAGTATCAGGCCCGGGAACTGGCCTTCCAACTCGGGCTTTCCGGCGGGCAGATCGCCCAGATGGTCGGCATCCTGCGCGCCTGCTACCGCGCCTATCGCGACCTCGACGCGATGATGGTGGAAATCAACCCGCTCGTCATCACCGGCACCGGCGAACTGGTGGCGCTCGATGCCAAGATGAGCTTCGACACCAACGCGCTCTACCGCCGGCCGGACGTGGCCGCCCTGCGCGACCCGTCCCAGGAGGATGCGCGGGAATCCGTGGCCGCCGATAACGGGCTCGCCTATGTCGGGCTTGATGGCGATATCGGCTGCATCATCAACGGCGCCGGGCTCGCCATGGCGACGATGGACATGATCAAGCTCGCGGGGGGCGAGCCGGCGAATTTCCTCGATATCGGCGGCGGGGCGAGTCCGGAGCGGGTCTGCACCGCATTCCGCACCGTGCTCTCGGACCCGAATGTGAGCGTGGTGCTCGTGAACATCTTCGCCGGGATCAACCGCTGCGACTGGATCGCCGAGGGGGTGATCAAAGCTTATCGCGAGCTGGGGCTGAGCCTGCCGGTGGTGGTGCGGCTGGCCGGGACCAATGTGGAGGCGGGGCGGAAGCTCCTGAACGCCTCCGGCCTGCCCATCGTGGCGGCGGATACGCTCGCCGAGGCGGCGGATGCCGCCGTGGCCGCGCGCCCAGACACCCCGAAAGCTGCCTGAGGAGGACCCCCATGGCAATCGTGATCGACGAGACGACCAAGGTGGTCGTCCAGGGCATGTCCGGCCGGATCGGCCAGTTCCATGCCGGCGAGATGATCGAGACCGGGACCAATGTGGTGGCCGGGGTCACGCCGGGGAAGGGGGGGAGCAAAGTGCTCGGCCGCCCGGTCTTCGACACGGTGCGCGAGGCGGTGGCCGAAACCGGCGCCGAGGCGAGCCTGATCTTCGTGCCGCCGCCCTTCGCGGCGGACGCGATGATGGAAGCGGCGGATGCCGGCATCAAGACGGCGGTCAGCGTGACCGACGGCATCCCGGCCCAGGACATGATGCGCGTCAAACGGTTCCTGCGGCGTTATCCCAAGGAGCGCAAGATGCGGCTGATCGGGCCGAACTGCGCCGGCGTGATCTCTCCCGGCAAAGGCTTCATGGGCATCATGCCGCCCCATATCTACATGCCCGGCCGCGTGGGCATCGTGGGCCGGTCCGGGACCCTCGGCTATGAGGCGGCGAGCCAGATGAAGGCGCTCGGCATCGGTGTGTCGACCTCCGTCGGGATCGGCGGCGACCCGATCAACGGCTCCTCCTTCCGCGATATCCTGGAGATGTTCGAGGCCGATGCGGAGACCGACGCGGTGATGATGATCGGCGAGATCGGGGGCCCGCAGGAGGCTGAAGCGGCGGGGTTCGTGCGCGATCACATGACCAAACCGGTCGTGGCCTATGTGGCCGGGCTCTCGGCGCCGAAGGGGCGTCAGATGGGCCATGCCGGGGCGATCATCTCGGCCTTCGGGGAGAGCGCGCAGGAGAAGGTGGAGCTGCTCTCGGCGGTGGGCATCACCGTGGCGCCTAACCCCTCGGCGATGGGCGAGACCATGGCGAAGGTGCTGGAGGCGCGGAAGGCGGCTTAGGGTGGTCTTTCGCGGGGGACGGCCCGTCGACGGGCCGTGTTCACGCGCTTTCGAAAGCGCGTTCCAACGCGCCGTCGACGGCGCGTCATCAAGGCGCGTCGACGCGCCTTCCGCCTCACGCCCGCGCGAATCCCTGGATCAGGTGCCTCAGCCCCAAAGCCGCCCCGGCCACGATGGCCGCGAGCGTGAGCGGGGCGCCATAGGCGAGGGTGGAAAACGCCGAGAGTCCCTGGCCGACGGAACAGCCCGAGGCGACCACCGCGCCGGCGCCCATCATCGCCGCCCCGAAGATCTGCCGGCGCAGCTCGCGGGGGTCGTCGCAGGCTTCCCAGCGGAACATGCCCTTCATCACCGCGCCGAGCAGTGCCCCGAGCCACACGCCGGACACGGCGCCCACTGCGAAGGTCACCGGCATGCCGCTCGCCGTCATCGCGAAGAGGATGGTCTCGCCCACCGGGGCGGCGAAGGTGAAGGTCTCGACCGGCGTGCCGCCGAAGGTCCGCTCATGGAGCCAGGTCGTCCCCGCCAGCGCGCCCGCCACGGCGAGCCCGATGGCCAGGGCGGAGAGGATCATCGTGGTCTCCGCCCGAAACTCAGTGCTCCGGAGTGTGAAGAGTGCCACGCAAACACCTGCAATCACGCCGAAAACGGAGACCGGAATGCCGGTCAGGCCATCGAGGAGATGAGCATAACCCGGCAGGGAGCCGGTCTCGATCAGGTCCGGTGGGAAGAGCCAGATCCGGGCATGGGCGAGCGGCCCTGACATCGCCACATAGGCCGAGATGCCCAGCACCACGACGATCACGAAAGAGCGCAGATCGCCGCCGCCGAGCCGCGCCAGGGCCCCGAAGCCGCAATTGCCGGCAATCGCCATCCCGTAGCCGAAGACCAGCCCGCCGACGATATGGGCAAGGGGGTTCCAGCCGCCATCGAGATAGACGGTCTGCTCCAGCGCGATCAGGTCCAGGCCGGTCAGCGCAAAGACGGCGACCATGGCAGTGCCGAGCGCCAGCCCCCACATCCGGAGCCGCAGATCGGAGCCGGCATAGAGGTAATCCTCCAGCGCGCCGAGGGTGCAGAACCGCCCGATCCGCGCCGCGAGGCCCAGCACAATGCCCCCCGCCAGCCCGAGACAGGCGGCAATCAGCGCCTCGTTCAGCCCCGTTTCCATGGCAATCCTCCCAACCGGGCCTCCCCGCCCGGGCCCCGCGGAGCGGGATACTCGTGACCTCAGCCGTCCTTGCAGAACAACTCGTAAACCACTTCGAGTATTTGCGTCGCCCGGTCGTCGGTCAAGGAGTAGTAGATGGTGCGGCCATCGCGCCGTGGGGTCACCAGACCCTCCATGCGGAGCCGGGAGAGCTGCTGCGAGACCGCCGCCTGACGCGCCGAGAGCATCTCTTCCAGCTCGGTCACCGACTTCTCCCCGGTCACCAGATGGCACAGGATCATCAGCCGCCCCTCATGGCTGATCGCCTTGAGGAAGGTGCAGGCGTCGGTCGCCTTGTCGAGCATCCGGTCCATCTCGTCATCGGAGATGTCGGGGGAGAATACCGGAAGTCCCATGGGCTTACCCCTCGTTCTTCAGAACGCGATCTGGTCCGCGACGGCGTCGATCCCGGCCTGGGCACAATCGTCATCGAGTTCCGGTGACGGCGCGCCGGAGACGCCGATACCGCCGACAATGGCCCCGGCGCCCTCGACGATCAAGCCGCCGCCGAGCGGCAAGGCCATGGAGAGCTGGCGGATGCCCTGGGAGGTGTTGCCGGGCGCGGTGACGTCGTTGAGCTCTGTCGTGTTGGTGCGGAAGCTCACCGCCGTCCACGCCTTGCGATAGGCGGTCTCGTAGACATGCAAGCCCGCGAACCGGTCGCGGACGAAGACCTGGGGGATGCCGAACCGGTCCACCACGGTGACACCGACCTGATAGCCCTGGTCGCGGCAGAACTCCATCGCGGCCGTCGCCATCTCCATCGCCACTTCCGGCTTCATCACCCGAAACTCGACAAAGGCGCTGTCGTCCTGGGCCAGGGCCGGCGCGGCGGCGAGCCCCGCGATCAGGGCCGCGATGCGGGCAATGTGGGTCATGATCCTCCCCTCCAGTCGGTATTGGCGTCGAGCATGGCGCCGAGCATGGGCCAGAAGAAATCCTCGCCCGGATAGCCTTCGATCCGGTCCGCCTCGACCCCGTTGACCATCAGAACGAAGGTCGGGGTGAAGCGCAGCCGGGTCTCGAAGCTCAGGTCCTCGGGCCGGTCGCGCAGGTCGATCCGGCGCAGCGGCGCGGCCATGCCTTCGGGCGTCTTTGGATACTCCGGGGCCACATCGGCATTCCAGCGCGCGCACCAGATGCAGCCGCGCTCCTCCACCATCACCAGTTCCACCGATTGCGCAAGAAGCGCCCCCGGCAGCCAGAGCGCCAGGGCGAGGATCGCTGCGTGAATGCTCCGCATGGCGTGCCCGATTGACCTTTGTCTCATACAATCTGTAATTTGAATATGTGTATAGATCAAGGATGGGCGCCGATGTTCGACATCACCATAGCCGGTGCGGCCTTTGCCGGACTCCTGTCCTTCCTGACCCCCTGCATCCTGCCCATCGTGCCGTTCTATCTCAGCTACATGGCCGGGGTCAGCATGAACCAGATCGGCGCCGAGGGCACGTTGAGCCGGGCCGTGCGCATCAAGGCGGTGGTCTCGGCGCTGTTCTTCTCCGCCGGGGTGATCACCGTCTTCGTCGCGCTCGGGGCCACGGCGAGTTTCGCCGGGCAGCTCGTGCGGGAATGGTTTGACGTCCTTCGCTACGTGGCAGCGGCCGTGATCCTGCTGATGGGGCTGCATTTCCTCGGGATCATCCGGATCGGCTTCCTCTACCGGCAGTTCCAGGTCGAGGCCGGCTCGACCGCGAATATGAGCTATCTCGGCGCCTATCTGATCGGGCTCGCCTTCGCCTTCGGCTGGACGCCCTGTGTGGGGCCGGTGCTGGCGGCGATCCTGTTCATGGCCGGGGCGACGGAAACGGCGGGGCAGGGGATGCTCCTCCTCTTCGTCTACGGGCTCGGCATGACCGCGCCTTTCGTGGTTGCGGCGATGTTCATCGGCCCGTTCATGCGCTGGATGCAGGGGTTCCGGCAGCATCTGCCGAAGATCGAAAAGGCGATGGGCGGGCTGCTCGTCGTCTTCGCGGTGCTGATCGGCACCAACACGATCAACTATATCGCCAACTGGATGGTGCAATTCTGGCCGGCCCTGGGCTGAGCCTTTCAAGGGAGGAGACCCGATGAGACAACTCATGGCGGCCGCGCTGGCGGTCCTGATGGCGCTGCCCGTTGCGGCGGCGGAACTTGGAGAGGACGGGCTCCACAAGGCGCCCTGGATGCGCGAGACCTTCAAGGATCTGCGCGAGGACCTCGATGAGGCCAATGCCGAGGGCCGCCGGCTTGCCGTGATCTTCGAGCAGCGCGGCTGCATCTACTGCACCCGGATGCATGAGGAGATATTCCCGGAGCCGGAGATCGCGGCGGCGCTCGAGGAAGAGTATTTTGTCGTCCAGATCAACCTTTTCGGCGATGTCGAGGTGACGGATTTCGATGGCGAGGCCCTGTCGGAAAAGGACATGGCGCGGAAATGGGGGATCCTGTTCACGCCGACGATGATGTTCTTCCCCGAAGAGGTGGCCGGGGGGGTGAGCGCGCCCGAGGCGGCGGTGGCGACGATGCCCGGGGCGTTCGGCAAATGGACCACGCTCAACATGCTGACCTGGGTGCTGGAGCATGGCTATGCGGGCGAGGAGAGCTTTCAGCGCTACCATGCGCGCATGTTCGCCACCCAGGGCGGGTCGGAATAGGCTTTCGCGGCAGCAAAACTCTTCGAAGAGTTTTGCCAGACCCTTGGAAGGGTCTGCGGCGCGGCCGGAGACGGGTCTGGGGGCGTGAGACCCGGCACCCGGCCCGGTCGCCGGGGGATGAAACTCTTCGAAGAGTTTCGTCAGACCCTTCGAAGGGTCTGTTCCACGTCGTGCCAGTCCCGCCCGATCGTCCTCGACTGCCGCTCGGGACGGGTCGCGGGGCCGCCGGCTACTTCCCGTTCGGTCTGAAGCGTCGGAGACGCCCGAAGATCGACCGCATGTCCGTCATGACCATCCACAGCATGCGCACTGCGAGGGGACGCAAGGCGTCATCGGCCTCGCCCAACTCCCAGAGGCGTCCGAGCATGTTGCGGTCCAGATCGCCGTTGCGGAACGAGTAGCCGACCATATCGAAGGCAAGGTCGTGACGCGTGCGCCCCTTGACCCGGGGAAACGGATTGTCGTTGCGCCGGCCCGACAGACGGCGTTCGCTGTCATGCAGCTTGATCAGGTCGAAGAGGATGCTGAGCCCCATGCCGCCCTGACGCTGTTCCACCGTCTCGCCGCGGTCGCCGAAGGTGGTCGCGGCCGAGATCAGCCAGCGGACGCCGAGCTCCTTGCTCAGCCAGTCGCCCTGCTCGCGCCAGATCCGCAGGAAGAGCACCCGTGCCTCCGGTGCGAAATCGTCCCGCCGCAACTGCGCGATGGTGACGGCATGGAGCAGGGCAAGTTCGCTCTGTCCGACGAATTCGGCCCGCAGGTCGCAGTATTTGTGGCCGAAATGGCCCTTCGGATAGGTCTCGGCCGGCTCCTGTCCGGCGTCGACGACGATGGAGCGCAGCGCGCCCAGGTCGGTATCGACCGGCGGCAGATATTCCGCCGCATTCGTGAACGGCGTCCGTTTGCGTTCGAGGAACCGGAGGATGCCCGAATAGCCACTCGGGTAGATCCTCGCGCCGCCGGTCATGCGCTCCATCAAGCCACGGAGCATCGGTCTATCCCATCATCTCTTTGGTCGCTGCGAGCGCGACATCGGGGTGATCCCGCGCCACCCGGTCGATATCCCATTGCAGCCGGGTCAGGTAGACCGGATCGCCGTCGTGGTCCGTGGCCATGTGCTGTTTGTTGGACGCCGCGAAACCCTCCACTGCGGCCTTCTCGCCGGACACCCAGCGGGCCGAGGTGAATTGCGAGGGCTCGAACCGCACCGGAAGCCCGTATTCCAGCTCGATCCGGCTCGCCAGCACCTCGAACTGCAGCGCGCCGACCACGCCCACGACGAAGCCTGCGCCGATCTGCGGTTTGAAGACCTTGGCCGCGCCTTCCTCGGCGAATTGCATCAGCGCCTTTTCGAGATGCTTGGCCTTCATCGGGTCGCCCGCCCGGACGCCTTGCAGGAGTTCCGGCGCGAAAGAGGGGATGCCGGTGACCCGCAGGGTCTCGCCTTCGGTCAGGGTGTCGCCGATCCTGAGTTGCCCATGGTTCGGGATGCCGATGATATCGCCGGCCCAGGCTTCTTCCGCGAGTTCCCGGTCGGCGGCCAGAAACAGCACCGGATTCGACACCGCCATCGGTTTCTTCGTGCGCACATGGGTCATCTTCATCCCACGCTCGAAATGGCCTGAGGCCAGGCGGAGGAAGGCGACGCGGTCGCGGTGCTTGGGGTCCATATTCGCCTGCACCTTGAAGACGAACCCCGCCACTTTGCCTTCCTCCGGCGCGATCTCGCGCGGCTCGGCGCGCGTGGGTTGCGGCGGGGGCCCGTAGGCGCCGATCCCGTCCATCAGCTCCTTCACGCCGAAGGAATTGATCGCGGAGCCGAACCAGATCGGGGTCATGTGCCCTTCGAGCAGCGCCTTGGGGTCAAGTGGCGGCAGAAGCTCGCGGGCCATCTCGATCTCTTCGAGGAAGGTTTCGAGCAGCGGCCCGGGAACATGCTCCGCAAGTTTCGGATCGTCGAGCCCCGCGATCTTCACGCTCTCCGCCACCCTGTTGCGGTCGGCCCGATCCATCAGGTCGAGCCGGTCGCGCAACAGGTCGTAACAGCCGATGAAGTCGCGCCCCGATCCGATGGGCCAACTCGCGGGAGTCACATCGATGGCCAGGTTTTCCTGAATCTCGTCGATGATCTCGAACGTATCGCGGCTCTCCCGGTCCATCTTGTTGCAGAAGGTCAGGATCGGCAGGTCGCGGAGACGGCACACCTCGAAGAGCTTGCGGGTCTGGCTCTCCACCCCCTTGGCGCCATCGATCACCATGACCGCGGCGTCCACCGCGGTCAGCGTCCGGTAGGTGTCTTCGGAGAAATCCGAATGGCCCGGCGTGTCCACAAGATTGAACCGGAAGGTGCCGAAATCAAAGGACATGGCGGAGGCGGAGACGGAGATCCCCCGATCCTTCTCCATCGCCATGAAGTCCGAGCGCGTCCGCCGTGCCTCGCCCTTGGCGCGGACCTGTCCGGCCATCTGGATCGCGCCGCCATAGAGCAGGAACTTCTCCGTCAGCGTCGTCTTGCCCGCATCCGGGTGCGAGATGATCGCGAAGGTCCGGCGGCGGGCGATCTCCGGCGGCAGGTCCGGGCGGTTCAGGAGCGTATCGGGCATGGGCCGGGTCATAGGCGCGCGCCGGTTCCCGCGCAAGCGGGGCTCGGCGCGCGCCCCGGTTCGTGCTAGGCTCGGCCTGTCAAACGATCCAAGGAGTATGAGTGATGGAGTTGAAGGAAATCGCCGCAGAACTGGTCGCCGGCTGCCGCGAGGGGCGGGAGCGGGCCAATCTCGACAGGCTCTATTCGCAAGATGCCGTCTCTGTCGAGGCGGCAGATCAGGGCAATGGGCGCGAGGTCAGGGGGCTCGCCGCGATCCATGCCAAGCATGAGTGGTGGGAGAGCGAGAACGAGATGACCGGCGTCACGGTGAGCGATCCGATGCCCCATGGCGACGACCGTTTCGCCGTGATCTTCGAGATGGAGGGCCGCGACAAGGCCTCCGGGGAGAGCTTCGCCATGCGCGAGGTCGGCATCTACCACGTCGCGGATGGCAAGATCGTGCGCGAGGAGTTCTTCTACGGGATGTAGGGCGGGTCAGCAGCAGCCCCCGGCGGTCCGCGCCATCGGCTTGCAGAGTGCCTGCGCGCCGCCAAGGGCGATCTCGATCTTACCGTCCCGGAGCTCCGGGGCGCGAGGGGTGAAGCGGATCATCGGGCCGTTCCCGGGCGCGCCTTCGATGTGGAGCGGGGCTTCGGCGAGGTCGGGCAGGGCGGCGCGGCCCTTTTCGAGGATGCCGCGGAGCGTGGCCCCGGTCAGCGGCCGGCCGCCCTCGACGTCGAGCAATTGCAGCGCCGCCTCGGTCCAGTCGGCGCGCCCGCCGCCGCAATCGAGGCCCGCCACTGCATGGCGGCGGATTTCGGTTACATGGGTGCCCGGCCCGAACCCGCCGCCTTCGGCGGTGAACCGGACCGGCGCGTCGGCGGGCAGGGTCGAGAGGCTGTCGGAGAGGTCGGCGGGGGTCATAGTTGCGCTCCCAGGTATTTCAAGGTTTGTTGAAATACCCTATCCGCCCAATCAGGTCGTTTCAAGAGGTGTTGAAATATGGATGACGAAAGAGCCGCCGCGACCCTCGGCGCTCTGGCCCATGGGACCCGGCTGGCGATCCTGCGGCTTCTGGTGCGGGCAGGGCCGGTGGGGATGGCGGCGGGGCAACTCACCGAGACCCTGGCCCTCAGCCCCTCGCTCGGATCGTTCCACCTCGCCGCCCTGGCCGAGGCCGGGGTGCTGACCCGGCGGCGGGAGGCCCGGCATGTGGTCTATGCCGTGGATTTTCCGGCCCTGGGCGGGCTCCTGGGCCATCTCGTGCAGGATTGCTGTGCCGGGGCACCGGAGATCGTGGCCTGTTGCGGGGAGGCGCGGTGTTGAACGTCTTCGTGATAAGGTCGAGGAATTGACTTCTAGCGACGACGCATCTGACGCGTGTTGCCTGAACCACGGTTCGTCTCCTTCCCCGCCCGGACTCAAGCCGAAGGCGCCGGGCATCGACAGACCGTCCCGCGGGCTGGCGATATCGTGACGCTGGGCGCTGAGATCGGAGCTGGGGAGGTGCTTGGCAGGCATAAATCGCAGTAGCTCAGCCGTTGGATCGCCATCCCCCGGTCTGTCGATGCCCGGCTTGCGTCGCGCCCGTCGCGACGGCTTCAGAACTGCACCGAAAACCTAACGCGGCCGCGCGATCAGCACATCGCAGGGCGGGTCGCGCATCAAGTCGCTGGCCACGGAACCCAGGATCGACGGCGCCGCGCCGACCCGGCCATGGGCGCCGACGCAGATCAGGTCCGCCCCGATCCGCTGCACCGCCGCGGCGAGCACCGGGTAGGGCGCGCCGGGCTCCACATCGACATCTTCGAGCTGGTCCTGGGGCAGGTCGATATTGGCCTCCCAGACCCGGCCCAGCGATTCGGCCTCGCGCAGGAACGGCGTCTCCAGCGCCTCCCGGGTCGACGGCGAGGCGCCGAGGCGCCCGGCATAAGGCACATGGAGCGCATGGACCGGATAGATCCGTGCCGTGGGCGCCAGGGCATGGGCGATCATCGCCGCGGCGGTGGAGGCCGGGGAATAATCGCTCGCCGCCACGATCTTCTGATAGCCGTGATCGACACTGTCGCGCACCAGCAGCACCGGGCAGGAGGTCAGCCGCACGATCCGCTGCATCGTGGTCTCGCGGATCAGGTCGAGGAACGGCCGCGGCCGGTGGGTGCCGAGGATCAAGAGGTCCGCCGCCTCGATCTCGACGCAGCGCACCAGATCAGTGGAGGGGTCGCCGGCGGGGGTGCGCACCTCGAATTCGACGCCCGCGCCCAGCTCGGTGCAGAACCGGTCCATGCGGGCCTCGGCCTTGGCATGGAGATCGGCACGCATCTCTTCGGGCAGCGCATCGTCGAGGACATGGACCGCGATCAGCTTGGCGCCGGTATTGCGGGCCTTGCGGAAGGCCCGGTGCATCGCCCGGTCGGAGCGCACCGAGAGGTCGGTCGCCACCACCAGGGTCTTCATCTCAGGTGTCGCCATGCCCGTCTCCTTCCGCTTTCGGGCGAAGCGTAGTCCGGCGGCGAAGGGGCGACAATAGCGGCAGGGCCGGCACGAGGGCGCGCCGCCGCCTGTCGCCGGACCCGGGCGCCCCGGTTCGATTTCAAAGCTGCGTCTTGCTCCCGGGCGCGCTCCGTCGACGGAGCGCAAGGCGCGTCGACGCGCCTTTCCCGAAGCGCCGTCGACGGCGCTCGGTGCCGCCGCGTCGACGCGGCGTAGGACGCGCTTTCGAAAGCGCGTCACCACGGCCTTTCGAAAGGCCGTCCCGGGCGAGGACCCTGGCGTTGCGGGGGAGGGCGTCCGGGCCGGAGACGGCTGGCCGCTGCGAGACGGGCGGCGCGCCATCCGACAGGCGATGCTTGCGGCGGTGCCCCTAGCTCGACGAGGCCCGGCGCAGCAGGTCCACCGCGTCGGTGCGGCTGAGCAGACTCTCCTGCACCTCGTAGTCGAGATGGTGCCGGTGCCGGTGGCCGGGGATCGTCTGGTTCATCCGCTCCGAGATCTCCTCGGGCAGCGCGCCACGGGTGCGCGGGTCCACCAGCATCGATTCCGCGGCGATCCCCTCGGCATAGATGATCTGGTGGTCGTCGAAGAGGAGCTGGAAATACTCCACGAAGCCACCGCCCTGCTGGTAGACGGACGTCCCGTTGATCAGGTGCCGGACCTTGACCAGCACCTCCGCGCGGCCGGCGCCCAGGCGGTCCTCGCGCTGGTAGACGAAGATGCGGTGGTCGGGGCTGACCACCAGGTCGTTCTCGTTGTGCAGCGTGCCCTTGGCGATCACCACCGGGGCGAAGGCGCCCACGGCACGCACGGTGTTCTGGCCGATCCAGCGAATCTCCTGGGGCCCCGAATCCCGGGTCAGCACCTTGTCGCCGACCTTGAGGTTCTCTATCGGGGCCTGGGCGCCCGAGGCCATGGTGATATGGGTGCCGCGGCTGAAGGACACGCAGGCGACTTCGGAAAACCGCGCCGTGGCGGTCTGCCGGTCGACGCCGACGAGGCGGTAATCGGTCTTCGGCGCGAGCGTGGCGAGCGGCAGGAGGTAGATTTCCTCGGCATGGCCATCGGCCACCTCGACGAGCACCAGGGCCTCGTAGGTCGCGCCATCCGGCGCCATCAGGGTCAGGCAGCAATCGAGCGCCAGCGCGTTGCCGACCCTCCCGGCCTCAGACCCATCGGCGACGGCGAAGAGCCGGGGATCGGCGCCGAGCGCCACCGAAATCCGCACCCGCGCCGCGCCGGCCTCCAGCCCGTAGATATCGTCCATCACCAGTTCGTCGGCGAAGGACAGCCCCTCGCCCTCGCAGACACCCGAGGTGACCACAAAGGCGTCCCCCGGATAGACCGGCAAGGTCTGGATCGCGCGGGTCGGGGACGGATCGGTCATCGCTGGACTTCCAGGGTATTCGAGAACACAAGGCCTTGATGCCTCGCGATTGGGGCGGAAAGTAGTCAACGATCTGGTCACTTGCAGGCGATTGTTGACCGGATGACGTTAACGAAGCGCGAAGGGGAGGATGCCGCCAATGGATTTGGGGATCAAGGGAAAGCGTGCGCTGGTCACGGCGTCGTCAAAGGGGCTCGGGCTCGGCTGTGCCGAGGCGCTGGCCGAGGCGGGCGTCGATCTGGTGATGAACGCGCGGGGGACGGAGGCGCTCGACCACGCCGCCGCGGCGATCCGCAGCGAATGGGGCGTGGAGGTGACGGCGGTCGCCGCCGACATCACGACGGAGGCGGGTCGGGCCGAAGTGCTCGCCGCCGCCGGAGACGTGGACATCCTTGTGACCAATGCCGGCGGTCCGCCGCCGGGGATGTGGACCGACTGGGACCGGGACGATTTCATCGCGGCGCTCGACGCGAACATGCTGACGCCGGTTGCGCTGATCAAGGCGCTGGTGCCGGGCATGATGGCGCGGGGCTGGGGCCGGGTCGTCAACATCACCTCGCAATCGGTGAAGGCGCCGATCCCCGTGCTGGGGCTCTCCAACGCGGCGCGGACCGGGCTCACCGGCTATGTGGCGGGGACCTCGCGGCAGGTGGCGAACCAGGGCGTGACGATCAACAACCTGCTGCCCGGCATTCATGCCACCGACCGCGCCGATGCACTCGACAACGGCGTTGTGGCGGCTGAGGGGATCACCCTCGACGAGGCCCGGGCGAAACGCGCCGCGACGATCCCCGCCGGGCGCTACGGCACGCGGGGCGAGTTCGGGGCGATGTGTGCGTTCCTGTGTTCTCAGCACGCGGGGTACGTTGTCGGCCAGAACATCCTCCTCGACGGCGGTGCGGTGACCGCGACGATCTGAGCCGCTTGCCTGACGGCCCGGCGATTGCTATCTCCCCGGGATGCCCGAGCTTTTTGGTCGGAAACAGGCAGGTCCGCGCCCTTGAACGCTCCCACCCCTCCGACCGCGCCGCTCACCGACGCGCTGGCGCGCCCGCGGCTCGACATCCGCAACCTGACGCGGTCCTTTGGTGGGGTGCGGGTGGTGGACGACGTGTCGCTCACGGTGATGCCCGGGCAGGTGACCTGTCTTCTGGGTCCCTCGGGCTGCGGTAAGTCCACGACGCTGAGGATCATCGCCGGGGTCGAGAGCCAGGAGTCCGGCTCGATCCATGTCGACGGCACGCTGGTCTGCGACGGGATTACCCGGCTGCCGCCCGAGGCCCGGGGCATCGGGTTGATGTTCCAGGATTTCGCGCTCTTCCCGCATCTGACCGTGGAGGCGAATGTGGCCTTCGGGCTTCAGGGGCCGAAGGCGGAGCGGCGCAGGGCCGTCGATGTGCTCCTGCGCAAGGTCGGGATGGAGCGGTTCATCGACGCCTATCCGCACCAGCTTTCGGGTGGCGAGCAGCAGCGGGTCGCGCTGGCCCGAGCTCTGGCGCCGAAGCCCCGGATCATGCTGATGGACGAGCCGTTTTCCGGCCTCGACGACCGGCTCCGCGACGAGATCCGCGACGAGACCCTCGATGTGCTGAAGGCGGAGGGGACGGCGGTGCTGCTCGTCACCCACGAGCCCAGCGAGGCGATGCGGATGGCCGACGAGATCGCGCTGATGCGCGCGGGCCGGATTGTCCAGCGCGGCGCGCCCTACAATATCTACAACGCCCCCGCGGATCGGGAGGCGGCGGCGTTTTTCAGCGATATCAACGTGATCGAAGGCGATGTTCATGGAGCGTTGACGGAAACCCCGTTCGGCCAGTTCCTCGCGCCGGGCGTGCCGGACGGGACCCGGGTCGACATTGTCTTTCGCCCGCAGCATGTGAAGATCGATTTCGACCGCTCCGGCAAGGGGCCGAACCCGACGCCGGTTGAGGGCACGCCGGCCCGCGGCGTGGTGGAACGGGCGCGGTTCATGGGGGCCGAGAGCCTGGTCGAGTTCCGGATGGATTTCGACGGCTCGATCCTGAAGGCCCGGGTGCCCTCGGTCTTCCTGCCCCGGCGCGGCACCCCGCTCTGGCTGATGGTGCGGCGGGACCGGTGTTTCGTGTTTCCGCAATCCTGAGGCGCGGAGGGGGATCGCGTCGCGGGGACCCAAGAATTGCTCCGACGGATGACGCTCGTGCCGCGCGAGCCGGGCATCGACAGACCGGGGGATAGCGATCCTCCGTCTGAGCTGTCGCGCTTTATGGCAGCCAAGCACCTCCCCCACTCAGAGCTGAGCGCCCAGCCCTACCATATCGCCAGCCCGCGGGACGGTCTGTCGGTGCCCGGCGCCTTCGGCTTGATTCCGGGCGGGGAAGGAGACAGACCGTTGTCCGAGGAGGGGCAGATTGTCCTTTAGATCCGCGCATCGAAACGCGCCAGATCCTTCCCCGGCTCGGTGACGAAGAGGCTCGGCAGCACCTCCAGCACCGCAATCTGGTCGAGCCGGATCTCGTCGAACCGCCCGAGGGTTTCATCCCAGACCACGCAGGACCAGAGCCGGCCCCAGTAATCGAGCCGCAGGGGCCGCACGACACGGCGCAGGCCGGCGACAGTCAGGGCGAGCTTCTGCCGCGCACGAACCGCCTGGCGCAGGGTGGCCTGATGCTGGGTGCCGGCGCTTTCCAGGCTGAAGAGATGCGGCGCCCCTGCGGCGGTGCCGTCCTCCGGCAGAGCCGCATCAAGGCGCCGGGCGAGGGCGGTGGCCGCGGCAACAAGTTCCGCATCGCCGCCCCTTGCCACCGCGACGAGGCCGAGATGCAGGGCCTCAAGCTCCGCCATGGTCAGGCTCAACGGCGGCAGGGTGACATCCGCCGTGATCCGGTAGCCGGTGCCGCGCGTGCCCGTCAGCGGCAGGCCGGCTTCTTTCAGCGCCTTCAGGTCACGGTAGATCGTGCGCGGGGTCGCGCCGACGGCGCGGGCGAGATCGGCAGCCCGGTGCGTCGTGCCGTCACGCAGGAGCTGCGAGAGGCGGTGGAGGCGGCCGGCGCGGGTCATGCGCGAGATACTGACAGGATTCTGTCACAAAATCGAGCGTTCCCCCTGGGTCTGCGGCGGATTCGACGCCTTTCCCGCTTTGCCCCGCCGCCGCGCCGGCCTATGACCCTCTCCGACCAACGCGCAACCCAGGAGACGGGACATGCTCAACAATATCGGCCTTCCGGGCCTTCTGCTCATCGCCGTCGTCGTGCTCGTCCTCTTCGGGCGCGGCAAGATCTCCTCGCTGATGGGCGAGGTCGGCAAGGGCATCACCGCCTTCAAGAAGGGCGTCGATGACGGCAAGAAGGAGATCGAGGAGGGCTCGGCGGAGGCCGCCGAGACGGCTCGCGACGTGACGCCCGAGACCACCGAAGACCGCGACAAGGCCTGATCCGGCCGGAGGACGGGTATGTTCGACCTCGGCTGGACTGAGCTTCTGCTCATCGGCATCGTGGCGCTGATCGTGGTGGGTCCGAAGGACCTGCCGCAGCTTTTTCGCGGCATCGGCCGGTTCATGGGCAAGGCCCGCACCATGGCGCGGGATTTTTCGCGCGCGATGAACGAGGCGGCGGATGAAGCCGGGGTCAGCGAGATCAACAAGACGATCAAGGCGGCGGCCGATCCGAAGGGGTTCGGTCTCGACAAGCTGAAACAGGCGCGCGCGGCGGCGGGCTTGAGTGACCCGCCTGGCTCCGAGACCTCCAAGCCGGCGGAGCGCTCGCCCGCCATGGACAAGATCCTCGACGAGATGGGCCCGGCCGATCAGGACCCCGCGTCCCCGCCTCAATCGAAGCCCGAGCGGGTTCCGGCTGACCTCGCCGATCCCGCACCGGCCGCCTCCGAGCCGCCGAAGGAGGCCGGCAAATGAGCCAGGCCGAGGCCCCGGACGACCTCGACGACGAGCTGGAGGATAGCTCCGCCCCGCTGATCGAACATCTGGCGGAGCTTCGGACCCGTCTGATCCGCTCGGTCCTGGCCTTCATCGTCGGCATGGTGATCTGCTTCACCATCGCCACGCCGATCTTCAACTTCCTGACCGCCCCCCTTTGCGAGGTGCTGGGCGAGCGCGGGCAGGATTGCGACCTGATCTTCATCTCGCCGCAGGAGGGGTTCTTCGTCGCGGTGCAGGTCTCGCTTCTGGGCGGCTTCATCCTCGCCTTCCCGGTCATCGCCAACCAGATGTGGCGCTTCGTGGCGCCGGGGCTCTACAAGTCCGAGAAAGGCGCCTTCCTGCCCTTCCTGATCGCCTCGCCCTTCATGTTCATCGCCGGCGCGGCCTTCGCCTTCTACATCGTCACGCCGCTGGCCTATGACTTCTTCCTCGGCTTCCAGCAATTCGGCGCTGAGGGCGAGGCGGTGGTGGAGCAGCCGGGGCTTTCGGTCGTGTTCCAGGGCTCGGCCCAGGCTTACCTCAACCTGACGATCAAGTTCATCCTGGCCTTCGGGCTCTGCTTCCAGCTCCCGGTCCTGCTGACGCTGATGGGCAAGGCGGGCCTGGTGACCTCGCCGGGTCTGCGCCGGGTCCGGAAGTACGCGATGGTGGGCATTCTGGTCCTCGCCGCCCTGGTCACGCCGCCGGATGTGATCACACAGGTCATCCTCTTCGTCGTGGTCTACGGGCTCTATGAGGTGTCGATCCAGCTCGTGAAGCGGGTCGAGAAGGTGCGCGAGGCGGAACTGCGCGAGGCCGGGGTGCTGGATGAGGATGAGGGGCTCTACGATTTCGACGAAGAGCTCGACGATCTGGCCGAGGACCATGAGGAGCCCCGCGGGTGAGCGACGCGACGCCGGAGCGCATCGCGGAGGCCCTCGAACGGCTGGCCCCGGCGCCTGCGCCGGTGCCGGATTTCGGCGCTGCGCCGGGTTTCCTCTGGCATCCCGACCCCGACCGGCTGGAACCGGTGGCGGAGATCAACCGGGTGGATGTGTCGCTCCTGATCGGCATCGACCGGGCGCGGGACACGCTCCTGGCCAATACCCAGCGCTTCGCCAAGGGTCTGCCGGCCAACAATGCCCTGCTCTGGGGCGCGCGGGGGATGGGAAAGTCGAGCCTAGTCAAGGCCGTGCACGGCGCACTTCAGGTGGAGTATCCGGCGTTGAAGATCGTCGAGGTGCAGCGCGAGGACCTGCCGTCGATCGGCCGCTGCCTCGACCTCCTGCGCGGCGCCAAGGAGCGCTTCCTGCTCTTCTGCGATGACCTGTCCTTCTCCCATGACGATGCGCATTACAAATCGCTGAAAGCGGTGCTCGATGGCGGCATCGCCGGGCGGCCGGAGAACGTGGTGCTCTACGCCACGTCGAACCGGCGCCATCTGATGCCACGGGACATGATCGAGAACGAGCGCTCCACGGCGATCCGGCCCTCGGAGGCGGTGGAGGAAAAGGTGTCGCTCAGCGACCGGTTCGGTCTCTGGCTCGGCTTCCACCCTTGCGATCAGGACGCCTATCTGGCGATGATCGACGGCTATTGCGCGGCCTATGGCGTGGAGGTGGCGCCGGAGGAGCTGCGCGCCGAGGCCATCGAATGGCAGGCCACGCGGGGCGGGCGCTCAGGCCGGGTCGCCTGGCAGTTCTTCACCGATCTGGCCGGGCGCCACGGGGTGCGGCTGGGCTGAAGGGTTTTCGAAAACCCTTGCAAATCGCTTCGAAGCGATTTGGCGCCCCGCGGCAGCATTGGGGGAGCCAGTGACGTCCTGGCTTTGACCCGATCGGCAGAAAAGAGGGCTTTCGAAAGCCCTCGCAAATCGCTTCGAAGCGATTTCCCCCGCCTAGGGCAGGTATTCCGCCGGATCGACGCTTTCGAGCCCTTCGCGGACCTCGAAATGCAGGAAGCTCGGATCGCCCGCCGGGACCCGCGCCAGGGTCTGGCCGGTCCGCACCCGGTCGCCGCGCGCGACCTGGAGCTCGTCGAGATTGACATAGACCGTCAGCAGGTCCTCGGCATGGCGCAGCACAACGATAGAGGCGCCGTCGGTGTTCTGGGTGATCGCCGCCACCGTCCCGTCGCCGGCCGCGCGCACCTGGGTGCCGGCCGGCACGCCGATGGAAATGCCATCGTTGCGGCCCCGGGAATAGGCACGGATGATCGGACCGTTCACGGGATATTGCAGGCGGGCATTGCTCGCCGCCGGCGCGGGGCCGCCCAGATCCGGGGCCTCCGGGGCTGGTGTCGCAGCGGCGGCGGTGTCGTCCGCGGGCAGCGGCGTGGCGGCGCTCGGCGGTTCCGGGGTCGGCGAGCCGGTACCGGGGACCGGCACAGACGCCGCGGCGGCAGGTGCGCCGGGCAGGGCGACCGGGATCAGCAGGAACTGGCCCTCGCGGGTCTCCAGATCGGCGCCGAGCCCGTTCCATTCGGCGATATCGCGGACCGGGATGTCGTAGTTCCGGGCAATCGAATAGATCGTCTCGCCGCGCTGGACCTGATGGCGGATGGGCTCGAACCCGGTTTGCGGGGCGGTCGCCGCCCGGATCGGAGTATCGGGGCCGGCGCGGTCGATGGCATTCGAGGCCAGGGCGGTGACGTTGACCTGCGGCGGTTGGATCGGACCGGCGCCGGAGAGATCGGCGACCCGTGTCGGCAGGGCCACGATCTCATCGCGCCTGAGTGGGATGTCGGACCCGACGCCATTGTATCGCGCCAGGCTTTCGGCATCGACGCCGAGCCGGCCGGCGATGGAGCGGATCGTGTCGCCGCGCCGGGCCACCACGACCTGATAATTCGGATAGGAGATCACCCCGCGTTCGTCGGGCGCCGGCCGGGGTGCGACGTTGCGCGCGGCCTCGGAGGTGTCGAAGCCGCGGCCGAAATCCCGCACATCGAAATCCCAGCCCTGGGGGTCGCCGCAGGCCGCCAGCGCCGTGAGTGCGGCACCCGCAAGCAGGGGTCTGATCCTGGCCATGTCGTCCTCGTCCTACTCCAGCCTCTTCCGCGGCCCCGTTTGCCCCGGAGCTCATCCTTCACCCGATCCTGAACCGTCGCGCGCTATTCCTGTCCCAGCCCCTCGACAAGGGGTACGAAGCGCACCGGCCGCAACTCCTCGTAGTCAAGGCCCTCCCCGGTACGCCGCACCCGGATCAGGCTCTGGACCGCGTCGGACTGCCCGACCGGCAGCACCATGATACCGCCGATCTTGAGCTGCGCCAAGAGCGGGCCGGGCGGGTCCTCGGCGGCGGCGGTGACCAGAATACGGTCGAAGGGCGCCTGTTCCGGCAGACCGTAACTGCCATCGGCGGTCACCGCGGTGATGTTGACGAGGCCGAGGCTGTCGAAGATCTCCGTCGCCTCCCGGATCAGGCGGCGGAACCGGTCTACGGTGTAGACCCGGCGTGCGAGCTGGCTCAGGATCGCGGCCTGGTAACCCGAGCCGGTGCCGATTTCGAGCACCTTGTCGCGGGAGTGGACCTCCAGCGCCTGGGTCATCAGCCCGACGACCGAGGGCTGGCTGATCGTCTGGCCGCAGGCGATGGGGAGCGGCATGTCCTCATAGGCCTTGTCCGCGAAGAGCCCCTTGACGAAGCGGGCCCGGTCGACCTCTTCCATCGCCGAGAGCACCCGGGCGTCGGTCACCCCTTTGGAACGGAGCGCGAAGAGGAACTGCATCTTGCGCTCGGCGTCCGAGGTCATCCCAGGCGGTCCCGGAGGGTGTCGAGGGCGGCCTGATCGGTGAGATCGCAGGTCAGGGGCGTGACCGAGATGTATCCCGCGAGATTGGCCGCGGCGTCGGTGCCGGGGGCGGAGGGCTCATGCTGCGGTCCGCCCTTGACCCAGAAGAAACGCCGCCCGGAGGGGGCGCGGACCGGCTCCACGGCGAAGACGCTGTTCGGCCGGGCGCCCTGGGCCGTGGCCTCGATCCCCTTCACTTGAGCCGCCGGGATCGGCGGGAAGTTCACGTTGTAGAAGGTGCGATAGGGGGCGGCCTCCCACGGCGCGCTATCGAGCAGGCGCCGGACGACATCCGCGCCATGGGCGGCGGCGGCCTCGAACGGATCGGCGGCATCGACGTTCTGGGGCCCGTAGAACTGGCTCAGCGCGATGGCCGGCAGGCCCTGGAGCGCGGCTTCCATCGCGCCGCCCACGGTGCCGGAATAGAGCACGTTTTCGGCGGCGTTGTTGCCCCGGTTTACGCCCGAGAGGACGAGGTCCGGCCGGGCGCCCGCCATGATGTCGTGGAGCGCGGCGAGGACGCAATCGGCCGGCGAGCCCTCGGCGGCGTAGCGGCGGGGGCCCAGCTCGGCGATCATCGTGGGGTGGGTGTAGCTGATGCAATGGCCGACGCCGGATTGCTCGAAGGCCGGGGCGACGGTCCAGACCTCGCCCTCGGGCCCGGCGATCTCTTCGGCGATCCGGGTCAGGACGGTGAGGCCCGGCGCGTTGATCCCGTCGTCATTGGTGATGAGGATGCGCATGCCTGCCCCTTTGGCGCCGGTTCGAGGTTCTCCTTATGCGAGGGCCGGTAGCGCGGCAAGCGCGGGAGGGCGCCTGTCGGACGGGAACGACGCGGCTATGGCGGGACCGGAACGGACGGCGACATCCGCCCCTCCGTCGGCGGCGGGGCGGCAAAACTCTTCGAAGAGTTTTGTCAGACCCTTCGAAGGGTCTGATCGCCGATCGTCGCGAAGCGGGCGCTTGCCCCTTTGGCACGCAACCCCGGCCAGGTCCGGCGGCAAACCCTTCGTAGGGTTTTGTCAGACCCTTCGAAGGGTCTGCTGCCCCCGGGTCGGCGCCTTCAGCTCAAAGTCGGTCCCGTCCCGACGAGCCGGGCGCCGGAACATCCCGCCTGCCATCTCGGGACCCTCAGCCGATGAGCTCCGGCAGTAGCCGCGCCGCCTCGTCGGCCGGTCGTGCAAGAGCCACGCGGTCCTCGCCTGGGTGGAACCGGGCGCGAGTCGCGGTGGCCATCGGGCGGGGCTCTAGGATCAGGACCGTCGGCCCGATCTTCCGGGTCTCTTCCCGCCAGCTTCGGGCCAGGGCGATCTGGGCGGCCTTGGTCGCCCCATAGGCGCCGTGGAACGCCGCGCCGCCCTTCGGATCGTCGAAGAACACCGCCCGGCCCTCGGACCCTAGTAGCGGGGCGACATAGGCGGTCAGCCGCGCCGTGGCGGTGACATTGACGGCGATGGAGGCGTCCATGTCGTTGGCGCGGATTTGCGGTGTCGGGGTCAGCGCCGTGGCGTGGATCGCCGCATGAATCCAGAGGGCGAGCCCGCCCCAACGGTCGTGGATCGAACGACAGAGCTGCCGCATCGCGCCGTCCTCGCGGATATCCATCGGCGCAAGGGTGGCGCTCCCGCCGGCCGCCTTGATCCGGTCGTCCAGCTCTTCGAGCGCGCCGATGGTGCGGGCAACGGCGACCACGGGATGGGTCGGTGCCAAAGCCTCTGCCAGGGCCGCGCCGAGCCCGCGCGAGGCGCCGGTGACGAGGGCGGGCAGGGTCACGGGCCGTGAGCCACGGCGCGGTTGTGCCCGGTCGGATTGTAGCGGAGCTTGATCGTTGCGCGCGCCGCGTCGAGATCGCCCTCGGCGCCGATCCAGTCGATGAAGCGGTCGAGATCCGCCTCGATTGTCTCCAGTTTCATGTCCATCACATGGCTCTTGTCGCGCAGGAAGAGCCGGATGTTCTCGGTCACCGTGTCCACATAGTCGCGGCAGAAGGCGAGGGTGCGTTTCTTCGGCGTGAAGATTTCGGAGCGGGCGAGGATGTCGCGACGATAGGCCCGCAGGATGCCCTGATTGGCGCGTTTGCGAAAGCTCTCGGCAACCTCCGCGGGATCGCGGGTCAGATGGACATAGGCCGCGCGGTCGCCCCAGCGCCGGTCGAGGCGGCCGAGCAGCCAGCTTAGTCGGTTGTCGACCTCGATATGCCGCTCCGGCACCTGGAACCGCGGCCGGCCGGTGAGATGGGTCAGGGTCTCGTGGCCGGCGGTGTAATTGGTGAAATGCCCGCAGGCGGTGGCCAGGGTGGTGGAGCCGCAGCGGCCGGTGCACAGGACGAAGATGTTGGTCGGCATCGCCATGGCGGTCCTCATGGCGCGATTGGCGGGGGAGGGCAAGCCATCGGGCCGTCGCGGGGTGCTCCGGAGACGGCGTGAGGTCGCGGGGCCCCAGGTCAGTGCCTGTCAGCAAGGCATTTGCAGCGGCACGCGATCCCGGCCACGATCTGCCAATGTTACCTGCTGCTCGATGAGGGGTCCATGGCCCAGCAGATCGTCCCCGGATCCTGCCTGTGCGGCGCGATCCGCTTTGAGGTCGCGATGGACCCGGAGACCGCCGAGACCTATCGCTGCAACTGCACCTTCTGTACCAAGAATCGCTACTGGGGGATGTGGACGACGCCGGAAGCTCTGCGCCCGCTTCAAGGAAACCCGGCGCCGCAGATCGCCGAACAGCCGCGCCGCTGTCCGGGCTGCGGAGTCCTGACCTATGCGGTCCTGCCGCCGTCGGACTGGAACCCGGAGCCGCGCGCCGTCATCAGCGTGGCGGCGCTGGACTTGGCGCCCGACCTCTTCGGGCGCTTGAAGATCGTCTACTATGACGGCCGGAACGACCATTGGGAGCGGGTTCCGGCGGTGACGTCCTATCTTTGAACCGGCCGGTGCTTCTGCCCGGGTTGGCTATTCCGCCGCCGTCTTGAGCCGGAAGCCCTGATCCATCATGTCGGTCGGCTCGATCGGGTAGTCGCCGGTGAAGACCGCGTCGTGATAGGCCGGCGCCTGCGGGTTGCGGCCGCCGGGCTCGCCGACCGCGCGGTAGAGCCCGTCGATGGAGACGAATCTCAGCGAGGCAACGCCGAGATAGGCGCGCATCTCCTCCTCGCTCATCGAGGCGGCGAGCAACTCGTCACGGTTCGGCATGTCGACGCCGTAGAAGTCCGGCCAGATTGTCGGCGGCGAGGCGACGCGGAAATGCACCTCGGCCGCGCCGGCCTCCAGCACCATGTCCTTGATCTTGCGGCTGGTGGTGCCGCGCACCACGCTGTCATCGACCAGGATCACCCGCTTGCCCTGCATCAGCGACCGGTTGACGTTCAGCTTCAGCCGGACGCCCATGTTGCGGATCTGCTCGGTCGGCTCGATGAAGGTGCGGCCGACATATTGGTTGCGCACGATCCCCATCTCGAACGGGATGCCGGAGGCCTGGGCATAGCCGATCGCCGCCGGCGTGCCGCTGTCCGGGACCGGGCAGACCATATCGGCCTCCACCGGCGCCTCGCGCGCGAGTTCCGCGCCGATCTCGCGGCGCACCTCATAGACCGAGCGGCCGTTGATCACCGAATCCGGGCGGCTGAAATAGACATATTCGAAGATGCAGGGGCGCGGGCGCACCGGCTCGAAGGGCCGGTAGCTGGTCAGGCCCTCGGCGGAGATCACCACCATCTCGCCGGGCTCGATCTCACGGACGAACTCGGCGCCGATGATGTCGAGCGCGCAGGTTTCCGAGGCCAGCACCGAACCCTCGCCGAGCTTGCCAAGAACCAGCGGCCGGATGCCGAGCGGATCGCGCACGCCGATCAGCTTCGAGCGGGTCATGGCGACGATGGAGAAGGCGCCTTCGACCTGGCGCAGGGCCTCCTTCATCCGGTCCGGGATGGTGCGGCCCATGGAGCGGGCCATCAGGTGGATGATGCATTCGGTGTCCGAGGAGGACTGAAAGATCGCGCCGCGCTGGATCAGGTCGCGGCGGAGCGACAGCGCATTGGTCAGATTGCCGTTATGGGCGATGGCCGCGCCGCCCATGGCGAACTCGCCGAAGAAGGGCTGCACGTCGCGGATCGCGGTGTGGCCCTTTGTCCCCGCGGTGGAGTAACGGACATGGCCGATGCCGATACTGCCGGGCAGCGTCGCCATGGTGGCGGCGTCGGTGAAGTTGTCGCGGACATAGCCGAAGCGGCGGGCCGAGTTGAATCCGGTCCCGGCATCGTGGGTCACGATGCCGCCGGCCTCCTGGCCGCGGTGCTGGAGGGCGTGCAGGCCGAGAGCGACGAAGCTCGCCGCATCGGTCAGGCCGATGACCCCGAAGACGCCGCATTCCTCGCGCAGCTTGTCGTCGTCTTCGCCAGAGACCGGGAAGGTGTCGGGGGAAAGGGCGGGCGGCTGGCTTTTGCGGGCTTGTGTCGGCACGGGGAGTGGCAGCTCCGAATCCGGTTGAGACGCGGGGTCGTCATAGCGGGTCCGGTCCTGGGTGTCACGAGACTATCAAAGGCGGGCGAGCGGACACCGTGGCGGCAAAAACTCTTCGAAGAGTTTTGCCAGACCCTTCGAAGGGTCTGACGTCGGCCGATGCACCCGGGCGGGGGCTGTCTCCGGAAAGGCGCGGCGCGGTGGGGGGCTTCGCCGGGACAAAACCCTTCGAAGGGTTTTGCGCAGACCCTTCGAAGGGTCTGCTGCTTGCCGATGCGCCTACTCGGTGGGCGTTTCCGGCGTCACCGTTTCGGCCGGCGCGGCGCATTCGCCGACGAGCTGCTCGTACTGGGTGGTGATCCAGCCCAGCGCCTCTTCCGGGTCGGCCTCCTCGAACCGGTCCACGACCTGGCCGAAGATCGCCGCCGAACGGCTGCTATCGATCCACTCGACCTCCTGCGCCTGGAGCACGGTGTCGTAGACGAAGAATGCCACTGCGATCAGCAGGATGCCGCGCGCCACCCCGAAGAGGAACCCGAGCGCCTGGTCGAGCCCGCCCAGGGCAGACCTTTGCACGACGGAGGAAAAGAGCGGTGTGAAGATCGAAAACACCACCAGCACGACGGCAAAGACCGCCGCGAAAGCGGCGATGATGCTCAACTCACAACTGTCGCCGATGAAATCGCCCACCACCGGGGTCTGTTCGATCAGCGGCTTGACCTGATCGGCGAAGATGAAGGCGACGATGGCGGCACCCACCCAGCCGGCGATGGCCAGGGTTTCGCGCACCAGACCGCGGGAATAGGCGAGAAGTGCCGAAAGCACGATGATAACGGCCACGATGCCGTCGACGGGAGTGAAGGTCATTGGCTCCGCCGTCCTTGCTCTGTTCTGCCCCCCGCCGCTTGCGTCCCGAACGTCTCTGCGACGAACCCGGGCAGGTCTGCCATCTGGCGGAGGGTGAGCCCGGCTGCGGCGCTGCGTTTCTTGGCCTGCGGCGTTATGGCCGTCGTGAAACCAAGTTTTGCGGCTTCTTTCAACCGATTTTCGGTCTGGGCCACCGGTCGGAGCGCCCCTGAGAGGCTGATTTCGCCCAATATGACACACTCTTTCGGCAGGGCCGCATCCTCGCGGGCCGAAATCAGCGCCGCCGCGACGGCGAGATCGGCGCCCGGATCGCTGATCTTCAGGCCGCCGGCGACGTTGAGATAGACGTCGAGCCCGGCAAAGGGCAGGCCGCAGCGGCTTTCCAGCACGGCGAGGATCATGGCGAGCCGCCCGCCGTCCCAGCCGACCACCGAGCGGCGCGCCTGGGCGTGGGGTGAGGGGGCGACGAGGGCCTGGAATTCGCACAGCACCGGCCGCGAGCCCTCGATTCCGGCGAAGACGACGGAGCCCGGCGCCGGCTCGCCCCGTTCGGAGAGAAAGAGCGCGGAGGGGTTCTTCACCTCCACGAGGCCCCGCCCGGTCATCTCGAAGACGCCGATCTCGTCGGCCGGGCCGAAGCGGTTCTTGTGGCTCCTCAGGATGCGGAATTGATGCCCGCGCTCGCCCTCGAAATAGAGCACGGTGTCGACCATGTGCTCGACGACGCGGGGCCCGGCGATCTGACCTTCCTTGGTGACGTGACCGACCATGATGACGGCGATGCCCTTGCGCTTGGCGAAGGACGTGAGCGCATGGGCGGCGGCGCGGACCTGGGAGACGGAGCCGGGCGCGGCCTCGACTGAGTCGAGCCACATGGTCTGGATCGAGTCGATGATCACGAGGTCCGGGGTTTCGGCCTCAAGGGTCGTCAGGATGTCGCGCAGACCGGTTTCGGCGGCGAGCGCCACGGGGCTCTCCGTCAGGCCGAGGCGGGCGGCGCGCATCTGGATCTGGGCTGCGGATTCCTCGCCCGAGACGTAGAGCACCTTGAGCCCGCCTCGAGCGAAACGTGCGGCGGCCTGGAGGAGCAGGGTGGATTTTCCGATCCCGGGATCGCCGCCGACGAGCACGGCGGAGGCCGGGACGAGCCCGCCGCCCAAGACCCGGTCGAGCTCGGCCACGCCGGCTTCGGTGCGGGGCGGGGCCTCGGCCACGGTCGCGAGGTCGGTGAGCGGGATCGCTTTGCCGGCGGCGAGCGCCCTGGCGGCGGGGCCGGCGGTCAGGGGGCGCTCCTCGACGAGGGTGTTCCAGGCCCCGCAGACATCGCATTGCCCGGCCCATTTCGTATGGGCGGCGCCGCAATTGGTGCAGGTGAAGGCGGGGGCCTTGGCCATGGCGCCGTTCTGGACCGTTTCGGGGGCGGGGGGAAGGCTTGGCGGCCGGGGCTCCGGTCGCAATGGCCGTGCCTTCGGCAGGGGATCGGGCGGGGACGGCCCGTCGACGGGCCGTGACCACGCGCTTGCGCAAGCGCGTCCCACGCCGCGTCGACGCGGCGTCTCAAGCGCCGCTTGCGGCGCTTCATCAAGGCGCGTCGACGCGCCTTCCCCCGGCCCCCCGGTCGCGCGTCGACCCGCTCTCCTTCTCCCACCGGGTTCCCAGGATCGAGATCGCCAGCGAGGCCAGGATGCAGCCGGTGAAGAGGTAGAGCCCCCAGGCGGTCTCCACCGTTCCGATGCCGACGCTTTCGGCCACCACGATATAGAGCGCGATCAGGAAGATATCGGCCATCGCAAGCTTGCCGAGCAGGGTCAGGACCGGGGTGACCCGCGCATCGAGAAGACGGAAATGCACGAGTGCAAGGCCGATGGTCTTCAGGTAGGGCGCGAAGAGGGCGAAGCCGGTGACGATCAGCGCCAGGACCACGTCCGAGCGCCACAGCGATTGCAGCCCGGAGATCACGCTGATCTCCGACAGCCCGAAAAGCGGCAGCAGACCGGCCCGCAAGAGCGGCGCGAACCAGGCTACCGGGAACAGCACCAGCAGCGTCAGATTGGCGAATTTCAGGGCCTGCATCATGGCCCGGCACCCTGCATCGGCGCCGCCGCCCCGACAAGCCAGTTCCGGCCTATTCGGCGGCAGGCCGGTCGGCGAGCGGAATTACGGTGTCGTCGCGCTCCAGCCGGTAGCCGAGGGCGGGCAGGGCGGCGGCGAGTTGCTCTTCGAGGCGGCCGAGCTGGCTGGCCACGACGCTCTCCTCGAGTTCGACCTGCTGCGCCCATTTGCGGATCTCGGTGCAGGAATGCATCGCTTCCACGATCCGGGCCTGCTGCGCCTCGACCTCTTCCTGGCGCTGTTGCAGGAAGGTGCGGGCGCGCGCCACCTTCTGGTCGGAATAGACATCCGCCAGATGCCGCGCCTGCTGGCTCATCTGCGCGGCCAGTTCGAGCACATCGGGCTCCAGCCGTTCCAGATCGGGATGGTCGCGCAGATAGCCGAGCCGTTCGCGCACCTCGTCGAACTCCGAGGACATCGTGAACACCCCGCGCCGATCGGCGGCGTGGCAGATGTGATAGGCGCGCGCGATATCCTCCATCTTGACGGAGAAGTCGCGGTGGCTGTTCTCCAGCGCCAGGATGCGCCCGCTCGCCGGCATGAAGAAGAACAGCGCGGCGAGCAGCACCGTGACGCCGATCTGGGTCATCTGGCCGGCATGGGGCAGGAAGATGTCGCCGAAATGGGCGGTGAAGGTGAGCCAGGGCGCCACGCCGACCGTCGAGGCCAGCGTGTAGCCGAGCGCCGTCAGCGCCAGCGCCGCCAGTGTGAAGAAAGACAGGACGTGCAGGATCCGATAGGCCGCACGGAGTAGATTGGCGAGCGACATCAAGGCGTTCCCCCACTGAGCACAGGCATTCTCGCACCCCTGAACATAGGCGGGAACTCGCCGATCCACCAAGGGGAAAAATCTCCACTCGGCGACTACCTCCGATTGTTTCTGATTTTGAAACAGACGGATGACAGACGCCGTGAATGGGGAAGGATCGGTGCCGTCAGGCCAGGAGGCTGTAGCCCCAGAGGCCGACCAGCGTGCCGAGCCAGAGAACGTGCAGCAGATCGATGCCCCAGAACCGGCGCCCGCGGACGACGGCGGAGAGGAGAAGCAGCGCCGAGGCGAACAGCAGGGCCGTCATGCCGCCGCCGGCGAAACGCAGCAGACCCACCGCCGCGACAAGTGGTCCCTCATAGAGGCCGATGAGCGGCGGCACGAACTTGCCCGCCGCGAAAGCCAGGCAAAAGACGAGGCAGGCGAGGCCAAGAGCCTGACTCGGACCGCGCGCGGTAACGGCACGCAGGAGCGCCAGAAAGGCCAGAACCTCAACATAGAGCACCTGTCGCATCGTGAAGAAGGCGAGGATCACCGGATCGGGGTCGATGAAGCTCGGCATCAGCGCAAGGTCTCGATCGGTTCGTCGGCGCGGCCGTGGATGAACTGGTCGAGATAGGGGTCGGGACTGGCGTCCATTTCAGAGATCGGCCCGCACCAGCGCACCTTGCCCCTGTGCAGCATCGCCACATCGTCGGCGATGGCGCGGACGCTCGCCATGTCATGGGTGATGGTGATCGCGGTGGCACCCATCTCCACCACGATCTCGCGAATGAGGTCGTTGATGACGCCGGCCATGATCGGGTCGAGGCCGGTTGTGGGCTCGTCGAAGAAGATGATCTCCGGGTCCGTGGCGATGGCCCGGGCAAGGCCGACCCGCTTCTGCATTCCCCCGGACAGCTCCGCGGGGTGCAGATCGGCGACATCCGCACCAAGGCCCACCCGGCGCAGCTTGTCGAGGGCGACGGCGCGCGCCTCGGCCTTCGGGCGTTTCAAAGACCCGCGCAGCAGGCGGAAGGCAACGTTCTGCCAGACCGGCAGGCTGTCGAAGAGCGCGCCGCCCTGAAACAGCATCCCGAAATGGTCGAGAAACGCCGCATGGGCGGCGCCGGAGACATCCCGCCCTCCGATCCGGATCGTCCCGGCATCGGGCGCGATCAGGCCGAGGACGCATTTCAGCAGCACCGACTTGCCGGTCCCCGAGCCGCCGATCACCACCATGCTCTCGCCCTTCGGCACGGTCAGATCGACGCCCCGGAGGACCTCGTTCGACCCGAAAGCCTTCATGACGCCAGTCAGCTCGATCATGCCGAAAAGAACGCCTCCGTCAGCAGGAAGTTCGCGGCGAGGATCAGCACGGCGGCGGCCACCACCGAGCCCTTGGTGGCCCGGCCCACGCCCATCGCCCCGCGGCCCGAACGCATCCCGTAATAGCAGCCGAGAAGCGCGGCGATGAAGCCGAAGACCGCGCCCTTGACGAGGCTCGAGACGATGTCGCGGGTTTCCAGGAAGTCGACGGTGTTCTGGAGATAGACCTGGGCGTTGAAGCCGAGCCGCTCCACCCCCACCAGAAAGCCGCCGAAAATACCGATGATGTCGCCGACGCCGACGAGGACCGGCATCGCCAGCGTGGCCGCGAGCACCCGGGGCAGCGTGAGGTATTTCATCGGGTTAGTGGAGAGGGTGACGAGGGCGTCGATCTGCTCGGTGACCTTCATCGTGGCGATCTCGGCGGCGATCGAGGAGGTGACGCGGGCCGCGATCATCAGGCCGACGAGGACGGGGCCAAGCTCGCGCACCATGCCGATGGCGACGATCTGGGGCACGACCGCCTCGGCATTGAACCGAGCGCCGCCGGCGAAGATCTGAAGCGCCAGCGCGCCGCCGGTGAAGATCGCGGTAAGGCCGACGACGGGGAGCGAGAACCAGCCGATCTGGATCAGCGCCTGGCCGAATTCGCGCGGGTAATAGGGCGGGCGAAGGAGGTGGCTGACGGTCTCGGCGGTGAAGATCGCGAGGCGCCCGATGGCCGCGAGGGCGCCCAGGGCCCAGGCGCCGAGTTCGGCGAGGAGCTTCATGGGTAGCTGCGCCGGTAGCGCGGGCCGAGGGAGGTCAGGATCTCGTAACCGATGGTGCCGGCGGCGTCCGCGAGCGCATCGACGCCCTGATGCGGGCCGATGAGCGTGAGGTGGTCGGGCGCCGCGCCGGCGGGAACCTCGACGGTCAGCAGATCCATGGAGACGCGGCCGCGCAGCGGGCAGGGCGTGTCGTCCATCCAGAGCGTGGCGGTGTTCGAGAGGCTGCGGATCAGCCCATCGGCATAGCCGCCCGAGACGGTGGCGATGCGGGTCGGGGCCGGGGCGGTCCAGCTATTGCCGTAACCCACGGTTTCGCCGGAGGCGAGGTCGCGGGTCTGAATAACGGGGAGATCGAGACGGACGACGGGCTGGGCCGCCGCGAAGGGCAGCCCGCCATAGAGCCCGATCCCGGGGCGGGTCAGGTCGAACTGATAATCCGGCCCGAGCAGAATCCCGCCGGTGGCCGCAAGGCTCTTCGGCACGTCGAGGCCGTCGGTCATGGCGCGGAACGCGGCGAGTTGGGCGGCGTTCATAGGATGGTCCGGTTCGTCGGCGCAGGCGAGGTGGCTCATAAGCAGCGTCGGGCCTGCGGGCAGCACCCGGTCGCGAAGCCCGGCCCAATCGGCGGGCTCCACCCCGAGCCGGTTCATCCCGCTGTCGAGTTGGATACCGAACGGATGGCCGGGCAGGGCGCCCAGATGGCGGGCGACCTGTTCGGGGGAGTTCAGCATCGGGGTCAGGCGCGCCTCGCGCAGGATCGCGGTATCCCCGGGCATATGGCCCGAGAACACCGCGATCTCCGGGCCATCGCCGAGGGTCGCGCGCAATTGCGCGCCTTCCTCGGCCACCGCGACAAAGAAGGTCCGGGCGCCGGCCTGGGCCAGGGCCACCGCGACCCGCGCGGCGCCGAGCCCGTAGCCATCGGCCTTCACCACCGCCGCCGTCTCGCAGGCGGTCATCGCGTCGAGCGCGCGCCAGTTCTCCGCCAGCGCGGAGAGATCGATCTGAAGATGCCCGGTGCCCATGGCCCGCCTTGTGACACCGCCCGACGAGGGCGTCCAGCGCCGCTCAAGCGGGCATTTCCTTGGTCGCGCAATGGATGCCGCCGCCGAGCTCACCCAGCGCATCGGCCTCGATCAGCACCACCTCGCGGCCCGGGAAGTGGCGGGCCAGGGCATCCGCGGCGAGGGCGTCGGTCTCGGCATCGCCGAATTCGGCGCCGATCACCGCGCCGTTGCAGACATAGAAGTTCACGTAAGACGCCACAAAATCGTAGGAGTCGACCCGGCGCCGGTTCGGCTCGGGGATGATCTCTATCTCAAGCCCCGCATCGCGCAGGATCGCCTCGGTCTCAAGGGCAGCATTGTGGAACGGGTCGCCCGGATCGGGGGTGTCGGGGAGGTTCATCAGCACCCGGCCCGGCCCGGTGAAGCGCGCCAGCGAATCGATGTGATAATCGGTGATGTCCTCGCCTTCGAGGCCTGGTGTCCAGACGATCTCGTCGGCGCCATAGGCGTCGAGCAGGCGCGCGCCCACTTCGGCGCGGCTCAGGCCGGGATTGCGGCTCTCGGTGACCCAGGAGCTTTCATGGGCCATCAGAAGCCCGTGGCCGTCCTGCTCGACGCCCCCGGCCTCGCCCCTCAGCCCGGCCTCGATCAGCGGCAGGCCGAGGCGCTCGGCGACCCGTTCCGCCACCGCGCCGTCATGGGCGTGCACCTGTTTCGCGCCCCAGCCGTTGAACCGGATATGAGAGACCGCGCGCGCGCCACCCGGCCCCTTGGCGAAGATCGGGCCGGCGTCGCGGGCCCAGAGGTCCTCTGTGGGCACGTCCCAGAGCGTCACGCCGCCCGCGAGACCGGGGCCGATCAGGGCGTGGGCGTCGGCATGGGCCAGGAGCGTCACCGGCTCGAACTCCGCAATCGTGTTGGCGAGGCGCAGAATCGTCTCCTGCACTTGTTCCAGAAACCAGCCATCGCGGTAGACCCGCCGGCTCTCGGGCCACATCATGAAGGTGCGTTCGTGAGCCACATCCTCCGCCGGCACGTAGAACCCCTCCGGGAGCGCCGCCCCCGCGCCCGTCCCGCTCATCGCGACCCCAAACGCCGCCGCGCCACTCGCCAAGACCTGCCGTCGCTCCATCGCGCCCTCAGTTGAACCCCTCACTGCCCTGCTGCCAGGGCTTCGCCAGATTGCCGAACCGGGTGAACCGGCCCTCGAAGCTCAGTTCCACCGTGCCGATCGGCCCGTGACGCTGCTTGCCGATGATCACCTCGGCCTTGCCGTGGAGCCGTTCCATCTCGTCCTGCCATTGGGCGATCTTCTCAAGCTCGTGGTCGCCCGGTTTCTCGCGCTCTTTGTAGTATTCCTCGCGGAAGACGAACATCACCACATCCGCGTCCTGCTCGATGGAGCCGGATTCGCGCAGGTCGGAAAGCTGCGGGCGCTTGTCGTCGCGGTTCTCCACCTGGCGGCTGAGCTGGGAGAGCGCGAGGACCGGGATGTCGAGTTCCTTGGCGATGGCCTTCAAGCCTTGCGTGATCTCGGAGACCTCGTTGACGCGGCTGTCCTTGGCGCTCGCCGGGCGGACCAGTTGCAGATAGTCGACCACCAGTAGGTCGAGCCCGTGGGTCCGCTTCAGCCGCCGTGCCCGGGCCGCGAGCTGGCTGATCGGCAGGGCGGCGGTGTCATCGATATAGAGCGGGCAGGCTTCGAGCGTCTTGGCGGCATCGACGAAGCGGCGGAACTCGGTCTCCGACATCTCGCCGCGGCGGATCTGTTCGCTGGGGACTTCGGACGCTTCGGACAGGACCCGCGCGGCAAGCTGTTCGGCGCTCATCTCCAGCGAGAAGAAGCCCACGACGCCGCCATTGACAGCGCCTTCGGTCCCGTCCGGCTTTGTGCCCTTGCGGTAGGCTTTGGCGATATTGAAGGCGATGTTGGTCGCGAGGGAGGTCTTCCCCATCGAGGGCCGCCCGGCGAGGATCAGGAGGTCGGACGGGTGCAACCCACCGAGCTTCTTGTCCATATCCGTGAGACCCGTGGACATGCCCGCCAGACCCCCGTCCCGCTGATAGGCGGCATTGGCGACCTTCACCGCATCGGTGACGGCCCTCAGGAAACTCTGGAACCCGGTATCGGACTGGCCCTTCTCCGCAAGCTGGTAGAGCTTCTGCTCGGCATCGACGATCTGGTCCTTCGGATCGCTCTCCACATCGACCTTGCCGGCCTTGGCACTGATCTCCTGACCGAGCGCGATCAACTCGCGCCGCACGGCCAGGTCGTAGATCATCCGGGCGAAATCGGGCGCGGCGTAGGAGGAGACGGCGGCCCCGGCGAGGCGGGCGAGATAGGCCGCGCCGCCCAGTTCCTTGAGCCCCTCGTCATCTTCGAGGAAGGTTTTCAGCGTCACCGGGGAGGCGAGGGCGTTCTTGGTGATCCGGCTCGCGGCGGTCTCGAAGATGCGGCGGTGGACGGGATCGTGGAAATGCTCAGGCCCCACGATCGACGCGACCCTGTCAAAGATATCGTTATTGACCAGGATCGCGCCGAGGAGCTGCTGCTCGGCTTCGACGGAATGGGGCGTTTGGCCGCCCTCTGCCTTGTCCGCGCCTGTCGGATCGAATGCCGTCAGCTCGTTCATGCCCGCCTCTGCTGCTCGTTTGCGCTGGCTCTAACACCATCCGCGCCCCGAAAACTATCGTGATATCTCGGGGGATATCCGCCGGGACAGATCGGTGGATTGGCCGATCCCGGTGTTTACACTCTCCACATATAGCGCAGTGGGCGCCTGCTGTCACAACATCGCGCGATTCGGCCCGGGCGGGTGGATGGGGCGCTGTGGACGGCTTCTAGCTCTGGCGCGCCGCCTGCCAGGCGTCTGGCGCTTTCAGGAACGCCTCGACCTCGGTCAGCGTCGCGTCGTCGAACGCCTCCCGGCGGCGCGCCTCGGCCAGCACGTCCCACCAGGTGCAGAGTGCGATCAGATCCACGCCATGATCGGCCAGGTGGGCCCTTGTGCCCGGGTAGATGTCATAAAAGAAGATCACGGCGGTGGCCCCGCAGACCCCGCCGGATTGCCGGATCGCCTCGACGAAGCTGAGCTTGGAGCCGCCATCGGTCGTCAGGTCCTCGACCAGCAGCACCCGCGCGCCCTCGGGCAACTCGCCCTCGATCCGGGCATGGCGGCCGTAGCCCTTCGGTTTCTTGCGGATATAGGTCATCGGCAGACCCATCCGCTCGGCCAGGAGCGCGGCGAAGGGGATGCCGGCGGTCTCGCCGCCCGCGATATTGTCGAACGCCTCGAACCCGGCCTCACGCATGACCGTGACAGCGAGGAAATCCATCAGCGTCGCGCGGATCCGAGGATAGGAGATCAGCTTGCGGCAATCGATATAGGTCGGCGCCTGTTTGCCGCTGGCATGGGTAAAGGGCTCCTTGGCGTTGAAATGCACCGCGCCGATTTCGAGGAGCATCCCCGCGGTGAGCCGGGCGATGTGGTCATGGTCCGGGGCGCCGGTGGGGATCATGAAGGGTTCCTCGTCTCTCGTGCCGGATGAAGAATGCCCGGCAGTGTTCTGATCTTAAGCCGTTTCCACTCGCCAGTGCAGTGGAAAGCCGGGGTCGAAGACGGTGACCGGGCCGTCGCCGGTCTCGATGATCTCGGGGTAGTCGAGGGGCGCGCCCTTGACCAGCGTCACCGTCTCTTCGTTGGGCGGGAGCCGGTAATAGGCCGGGCCGTTGAGCGAGGCGAAATGCTCCAGCTTCTTCAGCGCGCCCGCCGCCTCGAACACTTCGGCAAGGCAGGACATCGTGTTGATCGCGGTGAAGATGCCGGCACAGCCGCAGGGCTGGAGCTTGGCCGCATCGGTATGCGGCGCGCTGTCGGTGCCGAGGAAGAAGCGCCGGTCGCCGGACACCGCGGCCTGCACCAGCGCGATCCGGTGCCGCTCACGCTTGGCCACCGGCAGGCAGTAGAAATGCGGCCTGATCCCGCCGGCGAGGATCGAATTGCGGTTGATGATGAGGTGGTGGGTGGTGATCGTCGCGGCGAGGTTCTTCGGGTTGTCGCGCACATAATCCACCGCCTCCTGGGTGGTCACATGTTCCAGCACCACCCGCAGATCGGGGATCTTCTTGCGGATCGGGTGCAGGACCTTCTCGATGAACACCCGCTCCCGGTCGAAAATGTCGATGTCATGGTCGGTGACCTCGCCATGGATGCAGAGCGGCATGCCGATCTCGCCCATTTTCTCGAGCACCGGGCGGACCTTCGTCACGTCCCGCACGCCGGAGGCGGAATTGGTCGTGGCACCCGCCGGGTAGAGCTTCACCGCCGTGGCGATCCCGGCTTCATGGGCGGCCGCGACATCCTCGGGATCGGTATCCTCGGTGAGATAGAGCGTCATCAGCGGGGTGAACGTCATGCCCTCGGGCAGCACCGCCATGATCCGGTCGCGATAGGCCGCGGCCTGGGCGCCGGTCACCACTGGAGGCACCAGGTTCGGCATGATGATGGCCCGGGCGAAATGGGCGGCGGTGTGCGGCAGCACGGCCTGAAGCATCGCCCCGTCGCGCAGATGCAGATGCCAGTCGTCGGGACGGCGGATCGTGAGCCGGGTCGGGGGCGTCTGGGCCATGGGCCCCGCTTACACGCTTGGGCGAAGCGGCGCCAGAGTCCGCCGCGAGCCCGGCACGGGCCCTTGCTGCGCCGGCCCCGGCACGGTTAACTCTAGCCAACCAATCCGACCCGAGGAGTCTCCCCGATGCTGGGTTTCCTGATCGCCGTGGCGGCCGGCTTTGTCAGTCCGCATCTCGATGAGCCGGTCTCCGCCAAGATCGCCGGCGCGCTGAAGGAGACGATCCCGATCGAAGCCTCGGAATACCGGGTCGTCAGCTTCATGGTCGCGCTCTTCGCCGCGTCGATCCTGGCCGCGCTTGTCGACAATGACAGCCCGCTGGCCATCGTGGTCGGCGGTGTGCTGGGTTACTTCCTGATGCGCATCGTCGAGGCGCTGAAGAAGGTGATCGAGGGCAAGCCCAAGACCTGACGGGCCGTGCCTCAGGCCGGCTCCGGCACCGGATCGGACTTCGGCACCACGCCCTGGGCTTCCAGTTCGCTGAGCCGCTTGCGAAACAGCGGGCGCGACTTCTGGGTCAGCGCATGGCGGCAGAGCCGGGCCTGCATCAGTTCGCGGTCGTCATCCGTTAGTTCGGCGAGCAGTCCGCGCAGATAGGGCAGATGGCGCTGTCGGGCGCGGAACAGCCGGGCGAATGCCAGCCTGTCGAGCGTACCGTCCATTGCCGCTTCGATCACCGGGTCGAGGATCCCGAGAGCTTCGAGCGCGCGTTCGAGGTTCCAGCCCATCCGGGGCATGCGCAGATCGATGACGTTGGGCGCGCGAAACAACGCCGCGTGCATCGCGTCGATATCCTCGCGCGGGTCGAACACGATCCAGGCCCGCTCGGCGCCCTCGAGCATGTCCGGCGCATAGCCGTACCGGTCGGAGAACGAGACTTTGCGCAGGCGCATATAGCGGTCGTCCCAGCCGGCGATGCGGGGATCGAGCGTGGCCTGGGGGCGGATCGCCAGCACCCGTGCGCCCGGCGCGGCCACCGAATAGGCGGCGGCCGCATAACCGCCGGAATGGGCGCCGTAGAAAAGCACCTCGTCGAACTCGTCGAAAAAGCCGTCATCGACCAGCCGATCGAAGAACCCGTAGAGGCCCGGATCGCGGAACCAGGTCTGACCGTTGGAGAGGATCGTCAGGCAGGACCATCCGTGCTCGGCGACGAAGGACCAGCCAATGGGCTCTTCGTCGGCATGGCCCTTGCGGATCGCCGGTATCGGTTCGAAGGCGACGAGCAGGCGCGCGCCGGCATCGATATAGGAGACATGATGGCGCGTGCCGAGATCGACATATTGCCCGTGCCGCGCGCTGACCTCGGCAAGGCGAGCGATCCAGTCATCATGATCGAGCCCGGTGAGATCCGGATCGAATGGGGACTCCAGTTCACTCATTCTTAACTCCTGTACTCGTAAACAACACGACGGGAGTGCCAATCACGCGGCGCGAATCCGGCGAGAACTCGCCCGAATGGTGGCGTTTGTTGGACGGCGGCCTCAAGACAACGCCTGAAGCCCGGTCTGGGCAGGGCCGAGGATAGGGCATGTCTGTCGTGTGTCCCCTCGCAAGTGTTGACGGTTTCCCGGCTCTCGGCGTGGCGCATCGCCGGAACCGTCTCCAGGACCCCGTTGCCGCCATCCATGTCGCGTGCCGGGGACGATGTCGAGCGCTTTGCCACAATTGTTTCGCTTCACAAGGCCAATCGCCGCCGGAGCGGCGGTACCGTTCTGAATCATCGGCCAAGCGTCAGGCCGCCCTGCAACCCAGGGGCGATCTGCATCTGCATTTGGGCGAGTTTGTTCCGGAAGAGCCGGGTCCGGGCCGGGGGCTGGCCGAAATGCCCACAGCCGAGGCGGCCGTTGCACCTGTCACGTCCCAGGCGATGCGGAAGCGGGCCCGGTTCAGGCCGCCGAGCGGGATGCGAGGTTCTCGGCCCCCAACGGAGCGGCGCGTCGTCACCGGTCCTGACGCCGTCCCTGACGATCACGCCGGTGGCCGAGGCGTGCAGCGAGAACCTGTCCTCGGTATTCGGCGCCGCGAGGCTGGCCGGGCCCTTGGCGAGCACGACGCTGCGGATCCGGTTACCGGATCGGGGGGCTGACTGTCGAACCGGGCCAGGACCGGACCGTGGCTGCCTCAGATCGCCAGGGTCATGCCGCGCTCGACTGCCGGCGAACCCTATCGGCGGGCGGCTGGCGGACAACCGGGGCGGGACGGTTCCGAAGGACGCGCCCGCGGCGCGGCGCCATGCCTCTCTTCTGTCCTCCCCTTCTCAAAGGGGAGGGAGACCGTGGGGGAGCCTGTGGCGGGCCGCCCCCCTCGGGCCCTTATCGGGTCTGTGGATTGCGTTGCAGGTCTTCGGTTTCGGCAAGGCAGCGGATTGGACGGGGCGACCGGGTCAGCGGACGGGGCCGATCATCATCACCATCTGGCGGCCTTCCATCTTCGGCATGTTTTCGACCTTGCCGGTGCCCTCGACATCCGAAGCCACACGTTCAAGCAGGTCGCGGCCCAGATTCTGGTGCGCCATCTCGCGGCCGCGGAACCTCAGCGTCACCTTCACCTTGTCGCCGTTTTCGAGGAACTTGAAGACGTTGCGCATCTTCACGTCGTAATCGTGGGTGTCGGTGTTGGGGCGGAACTTGACCTCCTTCACCTCGATCGTCTTCTGCTTCTTGCGGGCCTCGCTCTCGCGTTTCTGGGTCTCGTACTTGTACTTGCCGAAATCCATGATCTTGCAGACGGGCGGCGTCGCGTTGGGGGATATCTCCACCAGGTCGAGGCCGGCATCCTCTGCCAGGGCCAGGGCGCGAGCCGGTGGCACGACGCCGATATTCTCTCCTTCCGCCCCGATCAGGCGGATTTCCGTGGCCCGGATGCGGTCATTCACGCGGGGGCCGGTATCACGCACCGGGGGTGCGTTATGGGGTCTGCGGGCTATGGGGTCTCTCCTGTGATAGCTCTTGGTCGCGAGGTCTTCAAATTAAGGGGGCCGACGGGGCGGATCAAGCGGCGAATGCGCGGGCCGCAGCCGGGGGGAATTCGGCGCGCCGCTTCCCGCTTTTCTGTTGCGGCCGGCTCTGACATAACTGCGGCAGGTCTGGATGGGCCGTATTTGTCCAAAAGAAGGAAACGTATGATGAGAGCGATCCTGATCATCGCCGTGCTCGCGGTGGCGGGCTATTTCGGGTATCAATACTTCATTGCCGGCCAGGCGCCGGAGGAGACGGCGACCGAGGCCGCCGAGGCGGCTGGTGACGCCGCGGAAGCGGTGGCGGAGGAGGCGGCCGAGACCGCCGAAGAGGCCACCGACATGGCCAGCGACGCTGCCGAGGCGGTCGAGGAAGCCGTGGATGAGGCGGCGAGCGCCGTCGAGGAAGCGGTCAACGAGGCGATGACCGAGACCGGCGAGGCGGTCGAAGAGGCCACCGAGGCGGCGAGCGAGGCGGTGAACGACGCCATCGATCAGGTCACCGGAACCGCAGATGACGCCGCCGAGGCCGGTGACGCGGCTGCTGAGGAGGCCACCGAAGCCGCCGACGCGATGGCCGAGGACGCCTCGGAAGCCGCCGAGACCATGGCGGAAGACGCCACCGAGGCCGCCGAGACCATGGCCGAGGACGCCACCGAGGCTGCGGCGAGTGCGGCGGACACGGCGAGCGAAGCAGTCGAAGAGGCCAACGAGGCTGCGACGGAAGCCGTCGACACCGCGACCGAAGCAGCCGCGGATGCCGCGACCGATGCGGCCGCTGACGCCGTGGCGGAGGCTGCCGGATCGATCGGTGACTTCCTGTCGCCCGCGACCTTCGACGCCGACCGGATCGTCGACTTCATCGAAGCGAACGAGACCTTGGGCGACGTTCAGAAGACGGCGCTTGTCTCGGCGGTCAACGCGGCGCGGGACAATCCCGATCTTGTCGACGCCACGGTGGAGCGGATCCGCGAGGCGCTCGGCCTCTGAGCCGGTGCGGTATCGCAGAACGATAGAGGCCGCGCGGCGAACTCTCCGCGCGGCCTCTGATTTTTCGTCGAAAGATCGCTAGCCGACGAAGGCCTTCTCGATCACGAATTCCGCCGGTTCGGAATTGGCGCCTTCGCGCAGGCCGGCGCCCTCCAGGATCGCCTTCATGTCGAGATTGAAGGCGAGCGAGCCGCAGACCATGGCCCGGTCACTCTTCGGATCGAGGGGCGGGATGCCGAGATCGGCAAAAAGTTCCCCTGATTCGATCAGCGTTGTGATCCGCCCCATCTTCGGGCTCTCTTCCCGGGTCGTCGTCGGATAGTAGCGCAACTTGCCCGCCACCATCTCGCCGATCAACGGATCGTCGGGCAGAGCCTCCACCAGCTCCCGGCCATAAGTCAGTTCCGCCACGTCGCGGCAGGTATGGGTGATGATCACCTCGTCGTAGTCCTCCCAGGTCTGCGGCTCGCGCAGGAGCGAGGCGTAGGGCGCAAACCCGGTGCCGGTGGCGAAGAACCAGAGCCGCTTGCCCGGCAGCAGCGCGTCATGGACGAGCGTGCCCACCGGTTTCGGCTTCAGGATGATCTCGTCGCCAGGCTGGATATGCTGGAGTTTCGAGGTCAGCGGCCCGTCCTGCACCTTGATCGAATAGAATTCCAGTTCCTCGTCCCAGGCCGGGGAGGCGATGGAATAGGCACGCAGGATCGGCCGGCCATTGTCGCCCACAAGGCCGATCATCACGAACTCGCCGGAGCGGAACCGGAGCGAGCGGGGCCGGGTGGTGCGGAAGGAAAACAGCCGGTCCGTATAGTGCCGGACCTGGGTCACGGTTTCCGTGGGCAGATTGTGGGCCGGTCTCTTCGGCGCCTCTGGCGCGGTGTCGGGGCTCATCGTCGCAATATCGGTCATCTCATCCATGGGCGCGACCATGCAGCCGCGTCCCCTCCTACGCTTTGATTCAGGTCAGATAAAGCTTAGCGGGCGCCCCGAAGCCGCGTCTGATAGTCGCCGCTTCGCCAATCGGCCCGAGCCAGCCAGTGCGCCTCGGGCTGGCGGGCGGCGAGAGCGGCGTCGATTTCCACCTCGTCAAAGCCCGCGCGGCGCGCCATGGCGTATTGGTCGGCAATGACATGGCCCGCGGCGCGCAGCCGCCCGGCATAACCCATCCGCCGCAGGATCGCGGCGAGGGTGAAGCCGCGGCCATCGGCGAAGCTGGGAAAGGCGATGCGGATTATCGCGATCTCGGTGAGCCGGTCGGTCAGCGCGGCGGCATCCGCGCCCGGGTCGAGGTCGAGCGCCGCGCCGCCGCAATCATTCGCCGGCCAGTCGTCGAGGGTGACGAAGGGGCCCGCGAAATCCTCCTGGTGAAATCCATCGTCGCGCACGATCATGCTGCCTCTCCTTCCACATTCGGCCGCACCAGCGTTCCGTTCTCGAAGTGAATGCCGCATTCGGTCTTGTCCTGGCCGCGCCAGCGCCCGGCGCGGGGGTCCTCGCCCGGGCGCACCGGGGTGGTGCAGGGCATACAGCCGATAGAACCGAAGCCGCGCGCGACGAGCGGGTGCCGGGGCAGGGCGTGGCGGTCCATATAGGCCCGCGCGTCTTCGGCGCGCCACGCGGCGAGGGGGTTGATCTTGATCCGGTCGGTGCCGGGATCGGCCTCGAACGGCGCGAGGCTTTCGCGGACGCCGCCCTGATAGCGCTTGCGCCCGGTGATCCAGCCGTCGAACCCCGCCAGCGCGGCCTGGAGCGGGGCGGACTTGCGCAGGGCGCAGCAGGCATCCGGGTCGGTCTTGTGGAGCTGGCCATCGGGGTCCCGGGCGGCCTTTGCCGCTTCGCTGACGCGGATGATGCGGATATCGGTGAGCCCCAAGTTGGCGGCCAGGTCGGCCTGGTAGGTCAGAGTCTCGGGAAACAGCATCTCGGTATCGATGAAGAGCACCGGCAGGGAGCGGTCGCGCTGAGCGACAAGATGCAGGAGCACCGCCGATTCGGCGCCGAAGGAACTGACCACGGCGAGGCGTCCCGCCTCGGGCGCCGTCAGGGCCGCGTCGAGCAGGGCGGCGGCGTCGGCGTGCCCGTGCCGCGACGTGAGCGCCGCGGCCCGGGCGGTGGCGGAGTGGGGCGGCGCCTCAAGCGGCATCGGCCCGGTCCGTCTCGTAGAGCGCGGCCTTGAACGGCCCCATGCCGAGGCGGCGATAGGTGGCGAGGAACGTTTCCTCCGGCTCCTCGCGCAGGTCGAGATAGGCCATCACAAGGCGCTCCACCGCCGGCACGATCTCGGTTGCCGAGAAGCCCGGCCCGGTGCGTTCGCCAATGGCTGCCGTTTCGGTGCCGTCGCCGCCAAGCGTGATCTGATAGGTCTCCACCCCGGCGCGATCGAGGCCCAAGATGCCGATATGGCCGACATGGTGGTGGCCGCAGGCATTGATGCAGCCGGAGATTTTGATCTTCAGCGGCCCGATCTCGTGTTCGAGCTGAAGCTCCTCGAAGCGGAGCGCGATCTGCTGGGCGACGGGGATCGAAGGGGCGGTGGCGAGTGCGCAGTAATCCATGCCGGGGCAGGCTATGATGTCGGAGACCAGGCCGATATTGGCGGCGGCGAGGCCGGCGGCGCGCAGCGCGTCGTAGAGCGCCGGCAGGTCGGCCTCGGCGACATGGGGCAGGACCACGTTCTGCTCGTGGCTGATGCGCAGTTCGTCATGGCCGTAGCGCTCGGCCAGATCGGCCAGTACCCGCATCTGGTCTGCCGTCGCATCGCCCGGGGTCTGGCCGGGCGCCTTGAGGCTCACCGAGACGAGGACATGGCCCGGGACGCGGTGCGCGGTCAGGTTGGTGTCGCTCCAGGAGCGGAACACCGGGTCGGCGGCGCGGCGGGCCTCGTAGTCCGGGGCGGTTTGGGGGCTGAGAGGCGGTGGGGCGAAGGCCGCCTCCAGCTCAGTGAGCAGGGTCTGATCTATGCCCTGGAAGTTCGGCCTGATCTCCGCGAAGCGCTCTTCCACAAGCCGGGACATCTCTTCGATTCCATGTTCATGGACGGTGATCTTGATGCGGGCCTTGTACTTGTTGTCGCGCCGCCCGAGCCGGTTGTAGACACTCACGATGGCCTCGGTATAGGGCAGGAGGTCGGCCTTCGGCAGGAAGTCGCGGACCACCTTGCCGATCATCGGGGTGCGGCCGAGCCCGCCGCCGACCAGCACCTCGAAACCGGCCTCGCCGTCCCGCTCCACCATGCGCAGGCCGATATCGTGGGCCCGGGTCACGGCGCGGTCGTTCGGGCTGCCGGTCACAGCGATCTTGAACTTGCGGGGCAGGAACTGGAACTCCGGGTGGTCGGTGGACCATTGCCGCAGGAGTTCCGCCACCGGTCGGGGGTCGGCGATCTCGTCGGCCGCGGCGCCGGCGAAATGGTCGGCGGTGACGTTGCGGATCGTGTTGCCCGAGGTCTGGATCGCGTGCATGCCGACCTCCGCGAGCGCGTCGAGCATGTCGGGCACGTCTTTCAGCTTCGGCCAGTTGAACTGGATGTTCTGCCGGGTGGTGAAATGGCCATAGCCCTTGTCCCAGCGCCCGGCGATCATGGCGAGCTGCCGCATCTGGGCGGAATTGAGCGTGCCATAGGGGATCGCGACCCGCAGCATATAGGCGTGGAGTTGCAGGTAGAGGCCGTTCATCAGGCGGAGCGGCTTGAACTCGTCCTCGGTGAGCGAGCCGTCGAGGCGGCGGTCCACCTGGGCGCGGAATTGGGCGGTGCGGTCGCGGACGAACTCCGCATCGAAGTCGGAATAGTGATACATCTGGGCGCTCCTTTCGGGCCGGGGGCAAATTCCTTGCAAGGAATTTGCAAATCTCTTCGAAGAGATTTGCCGCGCTCGGGGTCAGAGGGTTTCCTGTTTGCCGTGCCGGTAGTTCGAGGGGCCGCTGGTGCGGAACGCCTCGCGATAATGGGTCGGTTCGGGACCGTCGGGGCCGGCAACGGCGTCGGCCATATAGGCGCCCACGACCAGATCGCTCTGGGATTGCGCCATCAGCAGCCGCAGATCCGCGTCGGCCTCGTCCTCGAGAAGCTCGGCCTCGGCGATATCCGGCGACCATGTGCCGTCCTCGGTGAGCCAGACGGCATCGCCCTCGATCAGGCGGTTGGCGGTGACGACTTTCGGGGTGAAGACGCGGCTCATGGCAGGGCCTCCTCAAGCTGGGGCAGGGCGGGCAGGGCGGCGGCCTCGGGCGGAGCGAGGCCGAGCAGGATCACGGCGGGACCGGTGAGTTGGGCGTCGTCGAGATCGGCGGAGAGGGCGCCGAGGTTGGTCGGCAGAAGGCGCTCCCCGGGGCGGCCGGCATTCTCGACCACGCTGACCGGGGTCGCGGGATCGGCGCCGTGCATCATCAGGCGGCCTTGCAGGAACCGCGCGGCGCGCTTTCCCATATAGATCGCGGTGATGGCGCCGGGCTTCGCGAGCGCCGCCCAGTCCTGCTCGGCGAAGCCCCTGGCGTCATGGCCGGTGACAATGCGGAGCGCGCCGTTGCGGCCCCGGCGGGTCAGGCTGCGGCCGAGGGAGGCGGCGGCGGCGGAGGCGGCGGTGATGCCGGGGACGATGCCGTAGGCGATGCCGGCGTCCTCGACGGTCTCGATTTCCTCGTCGAGGCGCCCGAAAACGCCCGGATCGCCGCCCTTGAGCCGCACCACATGGGCGCCGTCGGTGGCATGGGCGAGGATCAGGGCGGTGATGTCCTGCTGCGCCATAGAGGGGCCGAAGCCCTCCTTGCCGGCATCGATGATCGTGGCCTCGCGGCGGGCGAGGTCGAGGATCGCCGGCGACACCAGGCGGTCATGGATGACGACATCGGCGCGGTCGAGCGCTTTGCGGGCCTTGAGCGTCAGCAGGTCCGGGTCGCCCGGGCCGGCGCCGACGAATTCGACGAAGGGCGCGCGGGGTGTGCGGGCCAGCGAGCGGTCGAGGAGGGTCTCAAGCGCCGCCTGGACGTGCGCGGCGCCCTTTGCGAGGGCGCGGGGACCGGCGTCGAAATAGTAGTCGCGCCAGAAGCGGCGGCGCGGCTCGCCGAAGGGGAGGCGCTCGGCGGCGGCGCGGAACGCCTTGCCGATCCGCGCCAGGGTGCCGAGGCCGGCGGGCAGGCGCTCTTCCAGATCGGCCTTGATGGCGCGGGCCAGGACCGGGGCGGCGCCTTCGGTGCCGATGGCGACGGTCACAGGGTCGCGGTCGACGATGGCGGGCGTGATGAAAGCGCTGTCTTCCAGATTGTCGACGATGTTCACGAGCGCCCCGTCGGCCCGGGCCAGGGCGGCGGCGCGGGCATCCTCGGTGGCGTCCTCGTGGGCGGCGTAGAAGAGCGCGGCGCAGAGGGCATCGCCGGGAGCCATGGCGCGCGCGATCAGCGCGAGGCGGTGCTCGGCGGCCCAGGCGCGAATCTCGGGGGCCGGATCGGCGGCGATCACGGTCAGGCGGGCCTCGGTCTTCAGCAGCAGGCGCAGCTTCGCCAGCGCCGCGTTGCCGCCGCCTGCGAGGACCACGCGGCGGCCCTGGAGATCGAGGAAGATCGGAAAATGCTGCACTTGCGGGCTCCGAGGTTGCTTGGGCAGAATATAGAACGTTGTTCCGATAATCCGCCATTGCGCATGGCCAAAAGGGACGTATGTTCCGTCTTGTCGGGTGCTAGGGCCCGATATCCGCCTCAGGAGGCAAAGCGCGAATGGCTGTCCGCATCGACGACCTCGACCGGAAAATCCTCACCGAGCTGCAACGGGATGCGAGCCGGTCTCTGGACGAGATCGCCAAGGTCGTGGCCTCGTCGAAGACCCCGGTCTGGAACCGGATTCGCAAGCTGCGCGAGGCCGGGGTGATCGGCCGGCAGGTGGTGGAACTCGATGCCGAGGCGCTCGGGTTCGAAGCCTGTTTCTTCGTCCTGATCCGGACCTCGGAACATGAGGCGGAATGGCAGCGGCTCTTCCTGAAGGCGCTGCGGGACCGGCCCGAAGTGCAGGAGGCGCACCGGCTTGCCGGCGATATCGACTACATCCTGAAGGTGCGGGTGGCCAATGCCCGGGCCTATGATGCCTTCTATCAGGCGCTGATTTCCGAGGTGCGGGTCCATAACGTGACCGCGCTTTTGTCGATGGAAGAGATCAAGTCGACCCTCGCGCTGCCCCTCTGAAGGCAGGCTGATCCAGAGGGGCGCTTCCGCGCGCTCTTATTCTGCTTGTGTCGAGGCGACGCTCCGAGGGGGCGTTGCGCCGGTGGCATCGGTCCGCCGGTGAGTATTTTTGGCCAAATGAAGAGGAGGGTGCGGGACGGCGATCCTCGTCTCTATGTTCGGGCGCTAGAGCGGCGGACCATCAGCCGGTCGAGACCGTGGAAATGGTAGAGATCGGCGTAGCGGGGTGGCGCGGCGAGGGTGAGGTCGGGGAGGCGGTGGAAGAGCGCGGCGAGGCCGATCCGGAGTTCGAGCCGCGCCAGGGGCGCGCCGACGCAGAAATGGAGGCCGGCGCCGAAGGACGTGTTGACCGGGCCGGTGCGGGCCGGGTCGAAGCTTTGCGGGTCTGGATAGGTATCCGGGTCGTGGTTGGCGGCGCCGAGGAGGCAGGCGATCCGGTCGCCGCGCCTGAAGTCCTGGCCGAAGAGCGTCAGGTCCTCGTAGACCCAACGGGTGAACATATGGAGCGGCGGGTCGTGGCGCAGGGCCTCTTCGACGGAGGCCGCGTGGATCCCACGGTGGCCGGTTTCGAGGAGGGTTTTCGTGGCATTGCCGAGGGAATGGACCGTGGCCTCGTGGCCGGCATTCAGGAGCAGGATGCAGGTGGTGACCAGTTCCGGGGTCGAGAGCCGGTCGGAGCCGTCATGGGCTGCGATTAACTCGCTGATCAGGTCGTCGGCGGGGGCGGCGCGTTTGGCGGCAATATGGGCCTCGATGAAGGCGGTGAAGGCGTGGCTGGCGGCGACGGCTGCGTCCTCGATCGCGCGGGTCCGGCGGGCTTGGTACATCGCCACCATGGCGTTGGACCAGCGCAGCAGGTCCGGCGCGGCGGTCTCTGGCACGCCGAGGAGGCGGCAGATCGTCAGGACCGGCAGAGGTCTGGCATAGCGCTCGATCAGGTCGAACGGGTCGTCCGGGGGCAGGGTGTCGAGGAGGCGGGCGGCGATCTCGCGGATCGGGCCGTCCATGGCGGCGATCCGGCGGCTGGTGAAGCCGCGCAGGACCAGGCCACGCAGCCGGGTATGGCGGGGCGGCTCCAGTTCCAGCATCGAATGGGCCTCGATGGCGTAGAAGGGCGCGAGGTGGTCCGGGATCGCGGGAGCGTTTTCGGGCGGCGCCTCGCGGCCGAGCCGGCGGTCCTTCAGGAGCGCGGTGACGGCGCGGTGGGAGGTGGCGCAGACCAGGCCGTATTCTTCCCAGTAGAACAGATCGCCCGCCGCCCGGGCGCGGTCGTAGAACGTATATGGGTTCTGGACGAAATCGGGATCGGTGGGGGACTGGCTGAGCCGTTCCATCGGCTCAGGCGGCGGCCTCGAGCGCGGCGACGATGGGGCCGAAATCTGCCGCCTTGAGGCTGGCCCCGCCGACGAGCGCACCGTCGACATCCGCGACCGCGAAGATCTCGGCGGCATTGCCGGGCTTCACCGAGCCGCCATAGAGGATCGGTGTGGCCTCGGCGGAGAAGGCGGCACTCATCTTGCCGAGTTCGGCGCGGATGAACCCATGGACCTCGGCGATCTGCGCCATGGTCGGGACCTTGCCGGTGCCGATGGCCCAGACCGGCTCATAGGCGATGACGAGGTCGGTGAGGGATCGGGGCACCGAGCCGGCGAGCTGGGTGCCGACCACGGCCAGGGTCTCGCCCGCCTCCCGTTCCGCGAGGGTCTCGCCCACACAGATGATCGGGGCGACGCCCGCGGCGGCGGCGGCGACGGCCTTCTCCGAGACCAGGGTGTCGGATTCGCCGTGATCGGCGCGCCGCTCCGAATGGCCGAGGATCACATGAGTGGCCCCGGCATCACGGAGCATCAGCGCGGAGATGTCGCCGGTATGGGCGCCGCTTCCGGCGGTGTGGCAATCCTGCCCGCCGATGGCGAGCATCGTGCCCCGGGCGGCGTCGGCGGCGCGCGAGATCAGCGTGGCGGGGGGGCAGATCAGCACCGTGGGCCCATCCTCGGCGGCCAGTCCGGCGATCTGCCCCAGTTCGATCAGGTCTTCCACTGTCCCGTTCATCTTCCAGTTTCCGGCGGCGAGCTTGCGGCGCATGGGGGTCCCTCCTTGGCGGCTGGGACGGTCCTAGCAAGGGGTGGAGGCGCCGGAAAGGGTCAGCCTTCAGCCAGGGCCTCTCGGGCCAGGGCGCAGGCGAGATCCGGGTCGTCGAGGGCGGCGGAGGGGAGCGACCAGTAGCCCATCTTCTGGACGTGACCGTCCGAGGGGCGGGTCCAGGTGAGCTGGTCCTCGCCTTGGGCTTCGAGCCGCCGTGCGAGGGCGTCCTTGGAGCGCAGATAGAGCCTGCCGTCCCCGTGATGCGTGGCGAAGAGCCGGCCGTCGGCGTAGAACACCGTGCCGCCCATCATCGCGCGGGTCGTGATGGCGCCGAGCGGGGCGAAGAGTTCGGTGTAGAAGGCGATCTCCTCGGTGCTCACGCGCTGCGGCCCAGCAGGTGGTGGTAGAAGACCTGCCCGCCGATCAGCGAAACCGCCGCGATGGCCGCGCCGGCCGGGTCGGGAAGGAAGATCAGGAGCGGCAGGAAGACGGCGAGTGCGAGTCCCGGCATGAAGGCCAGGGCGAGGCGTCTCGGCGCGCCCCAGGTCGGGCGGAGATCGAGGCCGTATTGCATCGGCAGCGTCGCGTGATCGGCAAAGCGGCGCTCGGCCCGGAGCGCCAAAACGGTCATCAGGGCGAGTGTCGCGACGGCGACGAGGGCGGCCATGGTCAGGTCTTGGCCTGCTCGGCCTGAAGCTCGTCCACGTCCTTGAACTTGATCGATTCGCCGCAGCCGCAGGCATCGGTCACGTTCGGATTGCGGAACTTGAAGCCGCTTTCCAAGAGCGAGGTCTCGTAATCGATCTCGGTGCCGAAGAGGAACATCTGCGCCATCGGCGCGATCATCACCCGGGCGCCGTCCTGTTCGACGATCTCGTCGTTGGGATCGACCGTTTCGGCATAATCCATGGTGTATTCCATACCCGCGCAGCCGCCCTTCTTGACGCCGATGCGGAGGCCCTGATGGCCGTCACGCGCCATCAGCTTCGCGATCTGCGCCGCCGCCTTCGGGGTGATGGTCACGGCCTGCTTGCCGGGAATGCCGAACATGTCCGATCTCCTTTGGAGGTCAATCTAGGCGCGGGCCTGCTCCGGCTCAAGGGGACCGGAGGCCGCGGTCCGCGCATCGTCGATGAAGAACGCGGCCAGGGCGTCGAGCGCGGCGCGGATCGGCGGCTCGTGGCGGGCGTCCTGATGGCTGACCAGCCAGCGCTCGGAGGTCAGTTCCTCGATCGGGTCGGAGAGCCGCGTAAGGCCCGGCGCGCCGTCCCCCACCTCCACCGGCAGCACGACGCGGCCGATCCCGGCCCGGGCCATCTGGTACGAAAAGAGCGGCATGTTGGAGCGGGTCACGATCCGCGGCCCGTGATTGGCCTCGATCCAGCGCGCCGAGCGGGTCTGCGCGGCATCGAGTGCCATGCCGATCCAGCCGGTGACGCTCTCGTCCTTGGCATAGACGGCGATGCGGGTCTCGCCGATCCGGCGGCCGGCGAGCCAGGGCTGATCGGGGCGGCTGTTGCGCAAGCCGATATCGACCTCGCGCCGCGCGATATCCATCGGCACCTCGCAATAGATCAGTTCGGGCAGCCATTCGGCCTCGGGCGACCAGAAGTCGATCAGTCGTTCGGAGAGATGCATCGCAGTCCAGGTTCCGGCGGTGATCCGCACCGGCACCCGGCCGGTCGCCGCGGCGGCCCAGAGGTCGATCTGCACCGCGGCGGCTTCCATGGTCTTCGTGCGCTCCCAGAGCGCGCGGCCCTCGGCGGTCAGGCTGTAGCCCGACTTGCCGTGCAGGAAGAGCCGCCGGCCGAGATGGGCTTCCAGCCCGCGCAGCCGGCGGCTGAGGGTGGCGACGGAGACCCCGAGTTCTCCGGCGGAGCGCGCGAGGCTGCCGTTGCGGGCAACGGCGGCGAAGAGGTTGAGATCGTCCCAATCGGTGCGGCTTTTCATTTTTGCAATCCAGTCTGCGAATTCGGGGTCTGACCTTTGGCGGTGCGATGGTGATATCTGCTGATAAAGTCAAGGAGAGTTACCATGATGCCAGTGATCAGACCCCTGAATATCCCGGAGCAGCCGGAGACGGAATACCGGGCAGAGCAGAAGATGCTTGCAGAAATGCAAGCCGAATTGCGCGCGCAGACGCGGGCGCTGCGGCGGGCGCAGCTCTTCGGATGGTTCAGCCATGTCCGGGATGCGGCGGCCCTGCCGGCGAAGCGCAAGCCGTCCGCGGCGGCCGGGTTCGGAACGTCCTAGGGGCGCAGGGCGAGGGCCTCCAGCGCCCCATAGGCCGCGATCAGCGCCCAGCCGAAGGAGGCAAGCGTTCCGATGATGACGTATTCGCTGGCGCGCTGGTCCTCCTTCGCGGTGTCGAACCGGAGGATCGATTTGGCCGCGATCAGAAAGCCCACGGCGGCGGGCTGTCCGACCCAGACCAGCAGGTAGATCAGCCCCCGCTCCAGAAATCCGATCATGCGCCCCGCCGCCGGCAGCCCGGCATTGGCGGGTTTCAGCGCCTTGGAGAACGGGTCGATCAGAAGGCCCACGGCCGGTCCGCCGGCCCAGGTCGCCGCTATGAGACCGCTCAGCCCCACGGCGAGGGCGAAGAGCCCTGGCGTCAGGACCCAGGCGGTCTCTGCCTCGAAGAGCAGCACGGCGGCCACAAGGGTCGCGACATGGGCCAGCTGGTCCGCGAGGTAGACCCAGAGCCGGTCCGGCAGTGCATGGACCTTGATGAGGTCGATCAGAAGATGCGCGGCGGCCAGGCCCAGGGCGATCTCGACCTCTCCGCCCAAGGCCGCGAAGGCGAGGGCGAAGTGGACCCCGATATGCAGGGCCATCGGACCGGGCTCTTTCTTGCGGGCGATCATCGCGTCGGTCTGCAAGGGAAAGTCGGCCAGCAGATGGGCGAGGAGCAGCAGGGCCAGGGTCTCGATCATGGCGGCGCCCCGAGATGCGCGAAGGCGGTGATGGCGGGTTGAAGCGCCCTGAAATGCGCGCCGGCGAGACGCCGCTGCACCGCCTGTCTGGTGATCCCGAGGCCCTCGGCGATCTTCTCCTGCGTCGTACCCGGCGGCAGGAGCGCCAGGGCCACGGCCTCCGCCTGTTCGGGGGTCCAGCCGGCGGTGAGCGGGTCGAGCAGGGCGACGATCGCCTCTTCGGCGGGGCCGACGCCGGCGCCCGCGACCGCCAGGGTGCGGGTCCGATGAAGGGTGTCGAGCGCGGTGCCGGAGGCGACGAAAGCACCGCCGCTGGCATCGGAGAGATCGCGTGTGCCGCCATATTCCGGCGCGCCGATGCCCAGCGCGATGCGGGTGGCGAGGCCGGGGTCGCTCGCTTGCAGTGCGGCGCGCAGATAGACCATCGCCAGCAGCCCGGTTCCGGGATCGGGCAGGTGAACCTGCCATCCATCGCCGCGAAACCGGGTGAAGCGCAGATCGTGGCCGGTCGCCGCTCCCAGCCGTTCGGAGACGCGGCGCAGGGTTTCCATCGCCCGGTCGGTCCCCCCCGGAGAGCTTCGGGACCCGATCAGGTCGCCGCTGAGGACAGCCTCTGGATTTGCCTTTGCCATATGCAAGTTATAAGGCTTGCTATTGCAAAATGCAATGATTTTAGCTTGCTTCTTTCAGCCGAACCTTGGCCGACCTAGCGTCCCACCGGCCGGGCCGGGCTGCCGACCATTGTCGCGCCGTCCGCGACGTCCCGGGTGACCACGGCGCCGGCGCCGATCACCGCGCCGTCGCCCACGGTGACGCCGGGTAAAAGCAGCGCGCCGCCGCCGATCCAGACATCGCGGCCGACAGTGATGGGCTGGCCGAATTCGAGGCCGGTGGCGCGGGTCTCGGCATCGCGGGGATGATCGGCGGTAAGGATCTGGGTGTAGGGGCCGATCTGGGTGCCGGCGCCCACCCGGATCGGGCAGATATCGAGGAAGACGCAGCCGTAATTCAGGAAGACACCGTCACCGAGGAAGATGTTGCTGCCGTAATCGACATAGAAGGGCGGGCGGATCGTAGCCGCGGCCCCGCCGCCGAGGAGCTGGCCGAGGATCGCCCGGCGCTCTGCGCTCTGGCCGTAGATCGTGGCGTTGTACTCGGCCATCAGGCGCTGGGCCTTCTGCCGCGCCGCGACCAGGTCCGCATCGCCCGGATCGTAGAGTTCGCCGGCGATCATCTTCTGCATTTCGCTCCGCATGGTTCCTTGCTGGCAGGGCCCGGGCGGGAGTGCAATGGGCCGCGCGGCCTGACCTTGGCGCGGGTCAGACCCTTCGAAGGGTCTGGCAAAACTCTTCGAAGAGTTTTGGCGCGCCGGTTCGGCGCTCCGCCAGGATCATCGGAGGCCGGGCGACAGAGGCGCCGGGGCAGACCCTTCAAAGGGTCTGACAAAACCCTTGCAAGGGTTTTGCTGCCCGAGACCCCGAGCATGACCTCAAAAAAAGGGACGGCCCGAAAGCCGCCCCGAACCTCCTCAAAACACGTCAGGAAACCCCGTCACTCCAGACCAAGACAATTGGCGTAGAACGTCGTCGTCGCCGGCCAGTCTGAGAAGATGCCCGCGACGCCCACATCCTGCGCCAGCACGTGGATCAGCTCGAAATAGACCCCGTCATTGTCGGTCACGTCCGCGATGGTCTGGAAATACCAGCCGCCGCCATTGCCGAGGGGCCCGGAGCGCTCCACGGTCCAGGTGATGATGTTGAGCCCGGCGGCCGTGGCTTCCTCGGCCCAGAGCGACGGCACGATCTCGCCATCGTCCTCGGTCACCAGAATCCAGGTCGGCGGCGCGATGTACTGGACGCCCATCTCGGCATAGGCGCTCATCGGTTCGGGCCAGGTCGCGGCATCCATCGGATCGAACCCGTCCTCGTTATAGTGGTCCACGAGATAGACCGCCTGGGCGCCGAACTCCGGCTCGTTCTCGATCCAGTAGAGCACGTCGCGGAGCTGGAAGCTTTGCAGCCAGACCCGGCTCGGATCGATCCCGGCCTCTTTGTACTCATCCACCAGCTTCTGGGCGTAATCGTCCTGGCTGAACCCGTTGAAGGGCATCTCGACCGAGGGCGTCTTCAGTTCCGGCGTGAAATCGGCGCCGAGCGCGTCGAAGAGCGCGATGGATTCGGCATGGGTCATCAGCGTGGTGTTGTCGACGAAGAGATCGGTGCGCCAATCCGCGGTCCCGCCCAGGAACTCTTCCGCCGTGGTCGCGGCGCGGTCGGCGGCGTCCATCTTTGGCTCCAGCGTCCTGAACTGGGCGAGGGTGATCTCCGAGGTGCGGCATTCGGCGGTCGCGGCGGCGTCGCCGCTGGCGGCGGTGAACGGGGTCACGCAGGTGTCCGCCAGATCGCTCACCAGGATGTTCGTCGTGGTGTGCAGGTCGTTCTGGGCGTGGCGACAGACCAGTTCCTCATCCGCGGTGAAGGTGACGTCGCATTCGAGGATCCCGGCGCCCATCTGCGCCGCGGCGATGTTCGATTCGACCGTGTGCTCGGGGAACAGAAGCGGTGCGCCGCGATGACCGATGGAGAATTTCGACACCTCCGGCGTCTGGCCCAGGCAGGACATCAACTCGTCCTTCAGCGGCCCGTCATTCATCTGGCTGATCAGAAAGGCCGGGCGCGGCCCGTAGGTGAGGGCGCCATAGATGTCGTTGGTCTCGGCGAGGACCGGCAGGGCGAGGCAGGAGGCGAGCGTGGACAGCAGCAGACGGGATCGGGTCATGCGGAGGGCCTTTCATAAGGTAAGGAGAGCGTCCGCAGGGTTTTGCGCCCGCGTAACAGGCATGTGGCGGTCCGTTGACGCTTCGACGAAGCTTTTGTTGCACGTCCATGGCGCCGCCGATGCGCCGGGCGCTGGACAGTTCCGGCGCGGGGTCCATAGTCTCTGGCCAAGGACCAACCGGGAGAGGACAATATCCATGTCTGCCAAATATCTCATCGCCACCGGCCTCGGCGCCACGCTGGCCCTGACTGCAACGACCGCCCTCGCGCAGGGCGACTGTGCCGCCGGCCTCACGCTGGAAGACGGCAAGCTCACCGTCGCCACCGGCAATCCCGCCTTCTACCCCTGGGTGATGAACGACGACCCGGACTCGGGCGAAGGCTTCGAGGCCGCGGTGGCCTATGCCATGGCCGAGGAGATGGGCTTTGCCGCCGACGATGTCGTCTGGGTTCGCACCTCCTTCGATGAGGCGATCCAGCCGGGCGTGAAGAATTTCGACGTCAACATCCAGCAATACTCGATCACGCCCGAGCGGGACGAGGTGGTGGATTTCTCGGTCGCCTATTACGACGCGCCGATGGCTGTGCTGCTGGCCCCGGGGGTGGAGAGTGAGGCCTCGCTGGAGGCGATCAGGGCGCTGAAATGGGGGGCCATGGGCACCACCACGGCGGTGCCGATGCTGAATGAGGTGGTGCAGCCCGAGAGTGCGCCGCTGCTCTACGGCGACAATGTCGACGTGAACGCCGCGATGATGGCGAACCAGATCGACGCGGCGCTCTTCGATCTGCCGACGGCACTCTTCCTGAGCGCGGTGATGATCGAAGGCTCCACCGTGCTCGGTCAGTTCCCGGCGGACCGGTCGGAGAACCCCGACCAGTTCGGCATGCTGATGGAGGATGGCAATCCGCTGAAAGCCTGCGTCGACGCCGCGCTCGAGGCGATGAAGGCGGATGGGCGGCTCGCGGCCATCGAGGCGGAATGGCTTCAGGACGCGACCGGCGTGCCGGTCATCGAATAGGCTTTGGTGGTTCTCGATCAGGGCCCGGGCGCGGCGACGCCCGGCCCGACCCGCAGGCAACTTCATGAGGCACGGCTCCGGCGGCGGTCCCTGACCATCGCGACGCTCAGCACCGTGGGCGTTGTGCTGGCGATCTATCTGCTGGTCCCGCTCGCACCGGGCTGGGAGCGGGTGCAGCGCAGCTTCTTCAACGGCGAGATCCTGGTCGAGACCTTCCCGACCCTGCTCCGCGCCTTCACCATCGATGTGATGATCTTCCTCTGGTGCGCCCCGGCCATCGCTATCTGGGCGCTGGTGATCGCGCTCTGCCGGGATGTGCGGAACCCGGCGCTCTATCCGCTGAAGCTCTTCGCCATCGCCTACACGGATGTCTTCCGCGGTGTGCCGGTGATCCTCGTGGTCTATCTGATCGGCTTCGGCGTGCCGGGGCTGGGCCTGCCAAGGCCCTGGAATTCCCCGTATATCTGGGGCTCCGTGGCGCTGGTCCTGACATATTCGGCCTATGTCGCGGAAATCTACCGCTCGGGCATCGAGTCGATCCATCCAAGCCAGCGGGCCGCGGCGGAGAGCCTCGGGCTCAGCCAGTGGCACGTGATGCGCGATGTGATCCTGCCTCAGGCCCTGCGCCGGGTCGTGCCCGCGAACATGAACATGCTGATCGCGCTGCAGAAGGACGTCGCACTCTTGAGCTTCATCGGCCCGGTGGAGATTTTCCGGCAGGCCGGGGTGTTCAAATCGCTCTTGGCGAACTTCACGCCCTATGTCGGCGCCGCGATCATCTTTCTCGCCGTCACCATCCCCGCCACCCGCTATGCCGACCGGCTGATCGCGCGGCAGGCCCGCGCGCGGAGCTAGGATGGCGAAACTGGAACTCAGGGGCGTCGAGAAATCCTTCGGCGCCAACCGGGTCTGCCGGGGGATCGACCTCGATGTGGGCGAGGGGGAGTTGGTCTGCCTGATCGGGGCGAGCGGGTCGGGCAAGTCGACGCTCCTGCGCTGCATCAACCTTTTGGAGCCCATCGACGAAGGCGAGATTTTCCTCGACGGGGTGGATATCGCCGAGCCGGGCCTCGATCCCGAGCCGATCCGGCGCCGCATCGGGATCGTGTTTCAGGCTTACAATCTCTTTCCGCACATGACAGCCGAAGAGAACGTCATGCTCGCGCCCCGGCGGGTCCATGGGCACTCCCGCGAGGAGCTACGGCCCCGGGTCACGGCGCTGTTCGAGCGGTTCGGGCTGGCGGATCGGATGGGACATTACCCGGATCAGCTGTCCGGCGGGCAGCAGCAGCGGGTGGCGGTGGTCCGGGCGCTCGCCATGCGGCCCGAGGTGATGCTCCTTGATGAGGTCACCTCGGCGCTCGATCCGATGCTGGTGGGCGAGGTGCTGGACGCGTTGAAAGCGCTGAAGGCCGACGGGATGACCATGGTCGTGGCGACTCATGAGATGAGCTTCGCTCGAGAAGCTGCTGATAAAGTGTGCTTTCTCTCTGATGGATTGATCGTGGAAGAGGGGCCGCCAGAGACCCTTTTCACTGATCCCAAAGAGTCCGAAACCCGGTCCTTCCTCGCGCGCTCGCTGAAGTAGCGGCGATCGGGGCCGATCCCGGTGCCGCCGGTGACGGGGGGCCGTTGAGGAGGGCGTGATTTCCCCGAACCGCCATGGCCGAGGCGCGGCCCCGCCGCGCGCAAGGGCTTTCGAAAGCCCTTGTCACTCCCTTCGAAGGGAGTGGGCCCATGGGGCGAACGGTCCGCGACGGGCGGCAAAGCCTTCGAAGGCTTTGGCCAATCCCTTTGTAGGGATTGGGTCCCCGGGCAGGCGGTGCGCACCCGGGGGCGGAGCCTTCGGTTCCGGCGCATCGCGACCCGTTTCGACGAACGGGTCTCTCCGCCCTCGGCCTCGTACGCCCCACATCGGTCACGCCGCAGAGGCGATGTGCGTCGATTCAGCCGCGACCTTGGCCGACACCACCGCACTCATCCAGGATGCTCCGGTAAAACCCGGCCATGGCGCTGCGCCCCGGTCCGGAGCCCCGTCCGATCCCGGCGTCACAATGCCCGCTTCATGGGGGATCGGATCTACATGAAGCCCAGTTCGAGCCGGGCCTCGTCGGACATCATGTCCATGCCCCATTGCGGCTCCCAGGTGAGTTCCACATCCACCTGTTTCACCCCCGGCAGGGGCTCGATGGCGTCCGCCACCCAGCCCGGCATCTCCCCCGCCACCGGGCAGCCCGGGGCGGTGAGCGTCATGATGACCTTCACCTCGTTCTCCTGGCTGATGTCGATCGTGTAGACCAGCCCGAGATCGAAGATATTGACCGGAATCTCCGGATCATAGACCGAGCGGACCGCCTCGACGATCGGGTCGTAGAGATCGTGGTCGGTGCTCGACGGGGCGATCAGCGGGGTCCCTTCGAGGGGCGGGCTCTGGTCGGTCATGGCGGCCTCTGCGATGCTGGGCGGGAATATAGGAAAGCCGGGCCGGGCCGTCCAGTGCGATGGGGTGCGGCTCAGGCGTTGGCCGGGGTCCGGTCGCGGCCGATCAGCCAGCCGATCAGGACCACGGCGAGGACCGCGCCCACGCCCTGCGCGGCGATGAAGCCGGGCAGGTCCACGGGCCGGATGCCGGAGAATGTGTCGGTGAAGGCGCGGCCGATGGCGACGGCGGGATTGGCAAACGAGGTCGAGGCGGTGAACCAGTAGGCCGCGGTGATGTAGAGCCCGACCAGCCAGGGCACCGCCTCGGCCCGGAACCGGATCCCGGCGAGGATCGTGCCGACCAGCCCGAAGGTGGCGACGATCTCGGCGAGCCATTGCGGTGGGCCGGTGCGCACGGTCTGGCTGACCTGCACGATCTGGAGGTCGAACATGGCATGGGCGAGGAGCGCGCCCGCGATCCCACCCGCGATCTGGGCCGCCATGTAAGGTGCCGCTTCCGCCCAACTGTGTTCGCGACGGAGCGCGAAGGCCAAGGTCACTGCGGGGTTGAAATGCGCCCCCGAGATCGGCCCGAGGATGGTGATCAGCACCACGAGGATCGCGCCCGTAGGAATCGTGTTGCCGAGGAGGGCCAGGGCCACATCGTCGGTCAGGCTGTCGGCCATGATGCCGGAGCCGACCACGGTGCAGACGAGCAGAGCCGTGCCGAGCGCTTCGGCGGTCAGCCGTCGGGGGAGGTCGTAGGCCATTGCGGGGTCTTTCGTGAGAGGGGTCAGGCGGGTTCCGACGAGCCGGCCTTGCCGAGCTGGTCGAGTTCGCGTTGCAGCGAGAGCCGGTCGAGAGTTTCCAGCGGCAGGCTGACAAAGGCCGAGATCCGCGCGCGCAGGATCCGGTAGGTCTCGGAAAACGCCTCGCGGATCACGCTGTCCGCGCCCTCGACCGAGGCCGGATCCGGGACGCCCCAATGGGCACTCATCGGCTGGCCGGGCCAGAACGGGCATTCCTCCGCCGCGGCGCGGTCGCAGACGGTGAGGACGAAGTGCATCTGCGGGGCATCGGGACCGGCGAATTCGTCCCAGCTCTTGGAGCGCAGATCGGAGACGTCGTGGTTCAGGCCCTTCAGCAGGTCGAGCGTGTAGGGGTTCGGCTCCGGCAGCGGCTTCGACCCGGCGGAGAAGCCGCGGAACCTGCCGATCCCTTCGCGGTTGAGGATCGCCTCGGCGATGAGCGAGCGGGCGGAATTGCCGGTGCAGAGGAAGAGGACGTTCTTGCGGTCGGACATGGGGCTATCTCCGGTTAGCAGGACAGGGCAGCGAGATCGTCGAGGACCGGGCGGCAGAGCTCGGGCGCGCCGCCGCAGCAATCTTCGAGGAGGAAGGAGAGCAGCGCGCGGATGCCGGTGAGATCGGCCGCATAGATGATCTGGCGCCCGTCCCGGCGGGAGGTCAGGAGGCCGGCGGCGGTGAGCACCGAGAGATTGGCGGAGAGCGTGTTGGCGCGGACGTCGAGCATGCGCGCGATCTCTCCGGCGGGCAGACCGTCCGGGCCTTTCTGCACCAGCAGCCGGAATACGGCGAGCCGGGTCGGCTGCGAGAGTGCGGCGAAGGCGGCGAGCGCGGTTGTCTCTTCCATACTTCATGAATAATGGAACTATTGAGGGCGGTCAATCCGAAGGAGGCAGACTTTCGAGGCCGGCGCGGCCGAGTTTTCGACGAAAACTCGATCCTGATTTTCGTCGAGAATCAGCGCCCTACGGGTCAGCCGGCGGCTGCCTTGGCCTTCTTGCGCCGCATCGGGGCGGGTTTGGCGCGGCGCTCGATCTCCTCGTAAAGCGCTCCCGCGAGGTTCTTCTTCGTCGCCTTCTCGATGCCTTCCAGGCCGGGGCTCGAATTGACCTCCAGAACCTTGGGCCCGTCCTCGGCCCGCAGCAGATCGACGCCCGCGAGACCGAGCCCGAAGGCCCGCGCCGATTTCTCTGCCGCCGACCGCTCTGCCCGGCTGATCCGCACCGCCTCCGCCGTGCCGCCGCGATGCAGGTTGGAGCGAAAGTCGTCGCTGGCCGAGCGCCGCCGCATCGCCGCCACGACCTTGCCGGCGACGACCAGCAGACGGATGTCCTCCCCCGCCGCTTCGGCCACGAAATCCTGCACCAGGAAGTTCGCTTTCAGCCCCCGGAACGCATCGATCACCGATTGCGCGGCCTTCTTGGTCTCCGCCAGCACGACGCCCTTTCCTTGCGTCGATTCCAGCAGCTTCACGATCAATGGCGCGGTGCCCACGAGGCTGATCAGGTTGTCGGTGTCCTTTGGGCTGGCGGCAAAGGCGGTCACCGGCATGCCGATCTTGTGCCGCGCCAGCACCTGATGGGCGTGGAGCTTGTCGCGGCTGGCCGAGATGCCGGCGGAGGTGTTCACGCAATAGGTCCCCAGCGTCTCGAACTGGCGCACCACCGCCGTGCCGTAGGGGGTGATCGAGGCGCCAATGCGGGGGATCACCGCGTCGTAGCGCGGCAGGCGCTGGCCGTCATAGTGGATTTCCGGCGCCAGCGCGTTGATCGCCATGTAGCAGCGGGTGGTGTCGATCACCTCGACGACATGGCCGCGCTCTTCGCCCTCATGGACGAGGCGCTGGGTCGAGTAGGTGTTGGGCTCGCGGGAGAGCACGGCGATGCGCAGGGCGCGCGGCGGGGCGGCGGCGCGGATCTTCTTGGCGGAATAGACGTCGTAGCTGCGCTCCGGGCGCAGGAACCGTTCGGTCGGCTGCACCACCACCTCCTCGCGCAGCGCCTGACGGCCGAGCAGCATCCGGCTGGCCATAGTAGCGCGGTCGGTGAGCGTGATCTCGATCGGCCAGCCCTGATCGTCGCCGACATCGAGCAGGGTCTCGATGACATAGCGCATCTCCGTCTCGCCATTGGAGCTGGTGACCTCGCGGCGGTCCACGACGGTGGCGGAGCAGGGGATCGACAGGTCCTCGCGCCCCGGCACCGGATGGACGGCGAAGCGGACCTTGGGCTGGGTGGCAGGGCCGAATGTCTCGATATCGAAGGCATGGAGCGCCGAGGTCCGCGCCCCGGTATCGACCTTGGCCTTCAGCGCCGGCAGGCCGAGATCGGGCAGGGCGAGCCATTCCTCCCAGCCGAGGCGGATCGTCGTGTCGTCGAGCATTGGGCCCTCCCTGGCGGCCTGAGCCAAGCCTATCGGCGGGCCCGCGCGAGGGCAAACGGGGTCCGGGCGCGCCCAGCCTCGTCGCGGCCGCCCGGACAGGTCCGGTCAGGCCGCGGGCGCTTCCATCTTTGGCGCGGGGCCACCCGGTGGCCGTGCCATCGCGGCCAGGGCGCCGTCCGGCAGGCTGACCAGGATCGACAGCCGCAGGGTCAGGATCCGGTAGATCCGGGCCAGGGTCAGGCAGGTGCTGTGGCCCGACCCGAGGAGATCAGGCAGCGGCCAGTGCAGGAGGAGCGGCTGCGGCCAGCCCGCCGGTACGCGGGCCGGGATCGGCTGCGGCGTCAGGGAGATCAGCGCCACGGCCGGCGGACCGGATGTCAGCGCGCCGACTATGTCCTGCGGGTGGAGTTGCGCGACGTTGTGGCGGTGGCGGCTGAGGAACCGCAGCAGATCGGGATTCGGCAGCGCGGCCGGGTTGGACCCGCCGGATCGCGCCGCGAACCGGCCGTCGCCGAGCCGGTTCAGAACCGCGGCGGCCATCGGCGCACGGACGGCATCGCCCTCGCCGAGGAAGATCACATGCTGCACGGGCGGTCGCTCCCATGGCGGGTGTCGCCAGCCGCCATAGAGCAGAGGTCTTGATCTCACGTTAATGCGGCTGCGCCCGTCGCCGTTCGGCGAGTATAACGTGCAGCGCGATACCGAGCCCGTAGGCCAGGCCGGCGAGAGCGACGAGCCCGCCGGTCCCGGCCAGGCCGAGCGCCAGCAGCATCACCGGGGTGCCGATCAGGTTGCCGGCATTGCCGAGTTGCGCCATCGCGCCGTTGGCCCGGGCGCGGTCGGCGAGGCTCTCGTTGAGCTGGGCCACGGCGGCGAAACTGGCGCCCTGAACGAGGCCGAGGGCGGTGAAAACGGCGATCCCGGGCCACGGACTCTCGGGCGCAAGCAGGATGAGCGGGATCGCGGCGAGTGCCAGGGCGAACCCGGCGACGACGACGGTGACCGCGCTGACCCGGGTGAGCAGCGCCACACCGAGTGTCATCGAGAGCACGATCCCGGTCAGCGGGGCCAGGGCGGAGAAGGTCGCCGCGGCGCCCTCCGACAGGGTTGCCGGCAGCACGGCGAGGAGTGCCACATAGGTGGTCGCATAGAACAGCCAGCCCAGCGCGGGCGCGGCGAGGCGGGGCGAGCGGTAGATCTCGAGATGTTCGCGCAACGGATGGGGCAGCGGGGCGGCGGCATTCCCTTGGTCCGCTGGCAGCAGCCGGGTCAGGATCAGCGCCACGGCGGCCATCGCGACGCCGTGGAGGGCGAGCAGGGCGGGCAGCCCGGCCCGCGCCACCAGCGGCAGCCCGATCAGCGCGGTCACCGTGAAGGCGACCCCGAAGAAGGTGCCCCAGAGCGTCAGGGCCGCGCCGCGCCAGCTATCCGGCGCCACCTGGGCGATCAGGGTCGGCGCGGCCACCACGATGGCCAGGTGCGCGCCGCCCTCCAGCATCCGAAGCGCGAGCATCACCGGCAGGGGCGGCAGCAGGGCCTGGAGTGCGGAAAGCGCGGCACCGGCCCAAAGCGCGACGACGAGGCTGCGGCGAAAGCCGAACCGCGCCACCAACACCCCGGCCATCAGCCCGAGGATCAGGCCCAGGAGGCTGAGCACCGAGACCAGCCAGCCGAGCGCCGCTCCGGCATCGGGATAGGCGGCGCCAAGAGCCGAGAACGGCACGGCGAGTTTGGAATACTGCCCCGCCGCGCCGAGCCCGGCGGCATAGAGGACGGCGATCAGTATGAGGGGCGAGACGGCGCGTGGCGGCATGGCGCCTTGGTGAGCCCGGACGGCGGCGGATGCAAGGCGGGTCTCGGCGCCTTGTCGGGGCAGTTACCGACAGCCACTTGACCCATCGGCAAAGTCCCTGTCGGGTCATTCTCCCGATCCGAACCGGAGACCAGGACCATGCCGAAAGAGAAGAAATCCTATGACCTCGCCATACCTCTTGCCGAGGCGATTGGCCGGGACGAGATGATGGCGATTGTCGAACGCGCGGCCGCCGCCACCGATCTCTACATCTCGCATATCGGGGGCTATTCGCGGATCAAGTACCCCAACTCCGTTCACTGGCATTTCAAGCGCGACCGCAAGGAGCCGGGCCTGATCGACGCGACATACTGGCAGGAGGGGGCGCGGTTCTGGCTGACCCTGCGCAACAACGAGCCGCGCTGGGTCCACGAGACGGCGCCCCGCCTCCGGACGGCGCTCGAGGACGCGCTGGCGCAGGCCCGGCCGTCGCGCCCGCCATCCGCGCGGTGACGGCGGCCTTCGGGACCGCAGGGCCGCGCCCGGTCTTCGGCAAGGGCTCTGGAGCGGCCGGCGGATCGCGGCCCTTTTCCTTTCCCGGCCGCTTCGTCATAGGGGGCGGATGACCGCGCGCGTAACCTTCGACCTTCAGGCCACCGACGGCGCCGCCCGCACGGGCGTGCTCAGCACACCCCGAGGCACGATCCGCACCCCGGCCTTCATGCCCGTGGGGACCGCCGGCACGGTGAAGGCGATGCTGCCCGAAAGCGTCGCCGCCACCGGCGCCGATATCCTGCTCGGCAACACCTATCACCTGATGCTGCGGCCCGGGGCGGAGCGGGTGGCGCGGCTCGGCGGGCTGCACCGGTTCATGAACTGGGACGGGCCGATCCTGACCGATTCCGGCGGCTATCAGGTCATGAGCCTCGCCGATCTGCGCCAGCTGACCGAGGAAGGGGTCACCTTCCGCTCCCATATCGACGGCTCCAAACATGCGCTGACGCCGGAACGGTCGATGGAGATCCAGCGGCTGCTGGGCTCCGACATCGTGATGGCCTTCGACGAATGCCCTGCGCTGCCCGCGCCGCGGGAGCGGATCGCGGAGAGCATGGCGCTTTCCATGCGCTGGGCGGCGCGGAGCCGGGAGGCGTTCGGCGACCGGCCGGGCCATGCGCTCTTCGGGATCCAGCAGGGTGGGCTGGAGGAGGATCTGCGCGCCGAAAGCGCGGCGGCGCTGACCGAGATCGGCTTCGACGGCTACGCGATCGGCGGGCTCGCGGTGGGCGAGGGGCAGGAAGCGATGTTCGGGGCGCTCGACTACGCCCCGGGGCAGCTTCCGGCCGACAGGCCGCGCTATCTGATGGGGGTCGGCAAGCCAGACGATCTTGTCGGCGCGGTGAAGCGGGGCTTGGACATGTTCGATTGCGTGCTGCCGTCCCGCTCGGGCCGGACCGGGCAGGCGTTCACGCGCCGCGGCGTGGTGAACCTCAAGAACGCCCGCCATGCCGACGATCCGCGCCCGCTCGATGAGAATTGCACCTGCCCGGCCTGCCGGAACTACTCCCGGGCCTATCTGCACCACGTGTTCCGCGCCGGCGAGATGATCTCCGGCATGCTGCTGACCTGGCACAACCTGCATTACTATCAGGAGTTGATGGCGGAGATGCGCGCGGCCATCGCCGAGGGTCGGTTCGCGGCCTGGGAGGCGGGCTTCCACGCGGCCCGGGCCGAAGGCGATATCGCGCCGCTCTAGGTTGGGCAGCCCGCCGCCGAGCGTCCTACCCCAGACAATTCGCCACCAACTTCACTCTTTACTCAGTTTTTTGCGACAATCTGGGCGGCGAACGCAGTCAGTGCTGAGTGAGACATGCCCCCGCCAACGGAACTTATCGTCAACGGAGACTTCGAGAACGGACCCAGCAACTGGTCCGGGAACGATATCGAGGCGTGGCATATCGAAGACCTCTATCTCGGCAATGGAAGTACGTCCATCATTGCCGAGATCGATGGGGGCGGTGGCCAGATCACGGTGATGCAGCAGAGCTTCACGGTCACCAACCCCACCTCGACCCAGCTGACCTTCGACGTGGCGCTGCGCCTCACGGCCAACGCGCACGCGGGCAATGAGGGGTTCACGGTCGAAATCCTCGATAGCGGTGGGACACCCATCTCCAGCGCCACCGTGATGCCGACGAACAACACGATGCAGCCGTTCAGCCTGCCGGTCACCTTCCCGTCCTCGGGGACCTATACGCTGCGGTTCACCGAGGTGTTCAATCCCGCAGAAAACAGCGGCAATGGCGCGGTCATCGACAATGTGTCGCTGATGGTCTGCTTCGCGGGCGGCACGTCGATCTCGGTACCGGGCGGCGCGCGGCGGGTGGAGGATTTGCGGGTCGGCGATCTCGTCGAGACCGCGGAGGGCCCGAAGCCGCTGCGCTGGATCGGGCGCCGGACCGTGTCGGTTGACGAGCAGATCTCCGATCCCCGGCTCCGCCCGGTGCGGATCGGTGCCGGCGCGCTTGGCCGAGGGCTTCCGACCCGCGATCTTCTGGTCTCGCGCCAGCATCGGATGCTGGCGGCCTCGCCCGTGGCGGAGCGGATGTTTGAGAGCGGCGCGGTGCTGATCGCCGCCCATCTGCTGACAGCGCTCCCGCGGGTGGAAATCGCACAGCCGGTGGAGGACCTGCGCTATTTCCACCTGATGTTCGATGCCCATGAGCTGGTCCGGGCCAATGACGCGCCGAGCGAGAGCCTCTATCTCGGGCAGGAGGCGCTCAAGGCCCTCGGCCCCGAGGCGCGGGCGGAGTTGGAGTGTCTCTTTCCCGAATTGTTCCAAGGCCCCGGGACGTCCGTGACCCCCGCCCGGCCAATCCCGGTGGGCCGGCGCCAGCGGCAGTTCGTCACGCGGCTGATGAAGAACGGCCGGGACGTTCTGGAACAGGCTGCCTGACGTCGGGCGCCGCTCCCGCTCGCGCGGATCGCCCCGCCCGCCGTCCCGTCAGAGTGGTTCCGACGACACCGACGCGCGCGGTTCTCTTGGTTGCGCCGCGCCGGTGTGAGGCGGACATTTTCGCCGGATCGCCGGATCGCCGGATCGCCGGATCGCCGGATCGCCGGATCGCCGGGACCCGTTCCCGGCTCTCCGGTCAGGCGGCGGGGAGGATGTCTTCGTCGTGGAGATCGCCGACGGGGCGGGCAAGGTCCGCCGCGCGCGGCAGGAACGGGGCGCCGCCATCGATCCATTCGGTCAGCGCCCGGCCGAGCGGCACCGCCTCTTCGGTGAAGCGGATCGTCACCTGGCTGGTCGGTCCGAAGGCGTCGATGACGAATTCGACGATCCCCTCGCGCCGCTCCGCCCCGAGCCCGGTTTCCAGGTGGTAGCGGCCCAGTTCGGGCGCCTTGGCCTCGAGGATCGTCGCCGTGGCCTCGTTCTCCCCGGTCTCCGTGCCCTCGGGACCAAGGGTCAGATAGAGCGTTTCCGGGTCTTCCGGGTCGGCATGGCAATCGCTCACCCGACCGGTCCAGAATTCCTCGGGCGCGCTGGCGCCGGGCATCAGTTTGGCCCAGAGTTCATCCGGGGTCAGTTCGCTCTGGATGCCGCGGGTCTGGCGCACCTTGCGGCGCAGGGTGAAGGGCGCGCGGTGCAGCATCCAGCCGACCCCGCCGGCAACCGCGGTGCCGAGCCCGATCCCGATCGGCAGCGGCAGGATCGCGGCAACGAAGAGCCCCAGTCCGGCGATCTCGATCCAGTGCCGTTCGTCGGGGCGGCGCAGCACCACGATGACGGCGACCGCAAGCGCCAGGAGGACGAGCGCGACGGCCCCCTCGGTGCCGAGCAGACGAAAGCCCAGCATCGCTGCGGGAAGGGCGATGGCGGCAAGGCGGCGGGGCTGGCGCAGGGCGTCGAAATCCATGGGGCGGGTCCGGTGTCGGGGCGGGTGTCTGGGCGGGTGTATTGGCGGCGGTCTGGGCGGTCGATACCGCAGGTTTGCGCGGAAATGCGGCAGGGCGATGACTGGAGCGTGGCGCCCCGGGGGCGGCACCGGCCTCGAAGGCACAACCGTGCGAAATCGCCCGTCGGGGCGGCCATCGCCGCCACTCGGCGCTTGTCCCTCCGGGTCGGCCGGGGCATGGTGCCGCCACCGCGAGGCGCTTGAAAGCCGGCACCGCGCGCCCCATGTTGGCAGACCGTGACAGGGGGCGGCCGGAGTTGCCGGGAACCGGGACCGGTGCCGCCTTGCCAAGAACAAGGACACGAGCATGCAAGAGCCTTTGAGCCCCTCCTATCCCGTCCTGCCGCTGCGCGACATCGTGGTCTTCCCCCACATGATCGTGCCGCTCTTCGTGGGACGCGAGAAATCCGTCCGCGCACTCGAAGAGGTGATGGCGGATGACAAGCAGATCCTGCTCTCCAGCCAGATCGACCCGGCCGAGGACGACCCCGACTCCTCCGGCATCTTCAAGGCCGGGGTGCTGGCCAATGTGTTGCAACTGCTGAAACTGCCCGACGGCACCGTGAAGGTGCTGGTCGAAGGCAAGGCGCGGGTGCGGATCACCGGGTTTGTCGAGAACGAGACGTTCTTCGAGGCCGAGGCGGACTATCTGACCGAAATGCCGGGTAATGTCGAAGAGACCCCGGCGCTGATCCGGTCCGTGGCCCAGGAGTTCGAGCGCTACGCGAAGATCAAGAAGAACATTCCCGAAGAGGCCCTGGCCGCCGTGGGCGAGGCCACCGAACCGGCGAAACTCGCCGATCTCGTGGCCGGGCATCTCGGGATAGAGGTCGACCAGAAGCAGGAGCTTCTGGAGACGCTGAGCGTCAGCGAACGGCTGGAGAAGGTCTATGGCCTGATGCAGGGCGAGATGTCCGTCATTCAGGTCGAGAAGAAGATCAAAACCCGCGTGAAGTCGCAGATGGAGCGGACCCAGCGCGAGTATTATCTCAACGAGCAGATGAAGGCGATCCAGAAGGAGCTCGGCGATGGCGAGGACGGCGCCGGCGAGATCGCGGAGCTCGAAGAGCGGATCGCGGCCACGAAGCTCTCCAAGGAGGCCAAGGAAAAGGCGGAAGCCGAGCTGAAAAAGCTCAAGAACATGTCGCCGATGTCCGCCGAGGCCACCGTGGTGCGCAACTATCTCGACTGGATCCTGTCGATCCCCTGGGGCGTGAAGTCGCGGGTGAAGAAGGATCTGGGCCGCGCCGAGAAGGTCCTCGACGACGACCATTACGGGCTTGAGAAGGTCAAGGAGCGGATCGTCGAGTACTTGGCTGTCCAGCAGCGCTCGAAGAAGCTCAAGGGGCCGATCATGTGCCTCGTCGGGCCCCCGGGTGTGGGCAAGACCTCCCTCGGCAAGTCGGTGGCGAAGGCCACGGGCCGCGAGTTCATCCGTATCTCGCTGGGCGGGGTCCGGGACGAGTCCGAGATCCGCGGTCATCGCCGGACGTATATTGGCTCGATGCCCGGCAAGATCATCCAGGCGCTGAAGAAGGCGAAGACCACCAACCCCCTGATCCTGCTCGATGAAATCGACAAGATGGGCCAGGATTTCCGCGGCGATCCGGCCTCGGCGATGCTGGAGGTGCTCGATCCGGAACAGAACTCGACCTTCGTCGATCACTATCTGGAGGTGGAATACGACCTCTCCAACGTGATGTTCCTGACCACGGCCAACTCCTACAACATGCCCGGGCCGCTGCTCGACCGGATGGAGATCATCCCGCTCGCCGGCTACACCGAGGACGAGAAGGTGGAGATCGCGCGTCAGCACCTGATGCCGAAGCAGCTCAAGAATCACGGGCTGAAGGAGAAGGAGTTCGCGCTGGCCGATGATGCGCTGATCGCCATGGTCCGGACCTATACCCGCGAGGCCGGGGTGCGGAACCTCGAACGCGAGATCGCCAAGGTCTGCCGCAAGGCGGTGACGAAGCTGGTCAAGAAGGAGGTCGAAACGCTCGAAGTGACGGCGGAGAACCTGGCCGACTACCTGGGCGTGCCGAAATTCCGCTATGGGCTGGCCGAGGAGGAGGATCAGGTCGGGGTCGTGACCGGACTGGCCTATACGTCGGTCGGGGGCGAGCTTCTGAACATCGAGGCGCTGCGCCTGCCGGGCAAGGGCCGGATGAAGACCACCGGCAAGCTCGGCGATGTGATGAAGGAGTCGATCGACGCGGCGTCGAGCTATGTGCGCTCGATCTCGCCCCAGCTCGGGGTGAAGCCGCCGAAATTCGAAACGCTCGATATCCATGTCCACGTACCCGATGGGGCGACGCCCAAGGACGGGCCCTCCGCGGGTCTGGCCATGGTGACGGCCATCGTCTCGGTCCTGACCGGCATTCCGGTCCGCAAGGACATCGCGATGACCGGCGAGGTCACCCTGCGCGGCAATGCCTCCGCCATCGGCGGGCTGAAGGAGAAGCTGCTGGCGGCGCTCCGGGGCGGCATTACCACGGTGCTGATCCCGCAGGAGAACGAGAAGGACCTGCCGGAAATCCCCGACAACGTGAAGGAGGGGCTGACGATCATCCCGGTCTCTCACGTGTCGGAGGTGCTGGAGCAGGCGCTCGTTCATCAGCCCGAAGCGGTGGACTGGGACGAGGCGGCGGAGGAAGAGGCGGCCGCGGCAGCGGCGGCGTCGAGCCCGCCTGAAGGACCGGCGGCCACGGCCCACTGATCCGGCAAGCGCAACCAGAATCGGCGCCCGGTTCGGGCGTCGATTCCGTTTTGAAACAGGGCTTTGTCCGCCGATCTTCACAAACGCTCCAAGCCTCTCGTCACGCATGTCATGGATCTGGCCGGCCGATGCGGCGCGCCGGCCCCGGATGCGGCGCGGCCGGTCCCGCGCCATGAGACTTCGGCCGCGGTCCGAATGACGGCATCTGCACGGCGCGACATCGCGCTCGGGCCTGTCAAATCGGCAACGGTACCGGGCCGCCCAATGTCCGTATTGGAAATGCTGGGGCGGAACGGGTAGGGTACCGCCGGGGGCGTTTCGAATGAGTGAGATCACCATGGCGACACGAGCGAATACCACGACGAAGAAGACCACGACGGCCAAGGGAACCACCACGGCCAAGGGGACGACGACGCGCAGCCGGAAGACCGCACCCAAGAGTTCTGCGGTCGCCAAGACGCCCGCAGCGGCTGCCAAGCCGGCACCGGCGACCCGCAAGGCGAAGCCGCCTTCCGGTGCCACGGTGGTAACCGAAAAGTCGGTGATCGCCGGACCGGTGCTGAAGAAGACCGACTTCATCGACCGGGTGGTCGCGGCCACCGGGATGAAGAAGAAGGATGTCAAACCGGTGGTCGAGGCCGCGCTCGCCCAACTCGGGACCGCGATTGCCGCCGGCGAGGAGTTGAACCTTCCCGGTCTCGGAAAGCTCAAGATCAACCGCCAGAAGGACCTGGCCAATGCCCGGATCTTCGTCTGCAAGCTGCGCCAGCCCAAGGGCGGCGCCCCGACCGCGCGCGATCCACTTGCAGAGGCCGCGGAGTAGCGCTAAACGCCCGGCCCATCGGGTGATTAGCTCAGTGGTAGAGCGCTTCGTTCACATCGAAGATGTCGGGAGTTCGAATCTCTCATCACCCACCATCCAACTCCGGTCCGCGCAGCGGATCGGGCGCTCCGGTGGAGCGTCCGAAGGAGTTGGATGCCCCGAGCCCCCGCGAGGGGCCAGCCCGATGTATAGCCGGTCCGCACAGCGGATCGGACGCTTCGGTGGAGCGTTCGAAGGCGGAAGATGCCTCGAGCCCCTGCGAGGGGCCGGCGCGTGATCCGACCCCGTGGCGGAGATCGCCCCGGCCATTCCGCATCCACAGGCCCCGGACATGACCCGCTACTTCGTCCTCGTCTTCCTTTTCTCGCTGCCGTTCTGGGCCCTTGGTGCGCTCGCCGGCGCGGAAATCCTGCCGGCGCTGCCGGTGAGCGCGCTGATGGTCGTGGTCCCCGGCGGCGTGGCGCTCTGGCTGTCCCATCGCGCCGGCGGCCGGGCCGGGATGCTGGCGCTGCTGCGCCGGTGTGTGGACCGGGTGCGGCCCCGGGGCTGGCTCCTGCCGATCACGCTCTACATGCCGCTGGCCTTGCTGGTGAGCTATGGGCTGATGCGGGCTGCCGGCCTCTCGCTGCCGCCGGCGGAGTTTCAGATCGGCACGCTTCTGGCGCTCTTCCTTCTCTTCCTGCTGGCGGGCTGGGCCGAGGAGTTGGGCTGGGCCGGCTATGCCACCGATCCCCTCGTCGCGCGGTATGGGCTTCTGGCGGCGGGGCTGCTGCTCGGGGTGATCTGGACACTCTGGCACCTGCCGCCGTTCTTCCAGACCGGGCGCAGCGGGCTCTGGATTCTCGGCCATTGCGGGGTCACGATCCTGCTGCGGGTTGTGATGGTCTGGTTCTACCTGCGGTCGGGGCGCTCGGTCTTCGGGGCGGCGCTGTTTCACGCGATGAGCAACGTCGCCTTCTTCCAGTTCCCGGTGATGGGTAGCCATTACGACCCGTGGTTCCTGTTGCCGGTCCTCGGGGTGAGCCTAGTACTGATGCTTGTGGTCCCCGGCCTGCGCTACCGCGCGGAGGTTGAGAGGGCGCGATAGACGATGTGGGGGCGGGTCCGGCCAGTCATGTACGACGGCCGCACCGCCTTGCGCGGTTCGGGCCCGGCGGCTACACCCGCGCCCGGCGGGGTGGTTAGCTCAGTTGGTAGAGCGCTTCGTTTACACCGAAGATGTCGGGGGTTCGAGCCCCTCACCACCCACCATCCAACTCCGGTCCGCGTAGCGGATCGGACCGTCCAGTGGACGGTTCGAAGGAGTTGGATGCCCCGAGCCCCTGCGAGGGGCCAGCCCAACAAATGAGCGTCCGCGTAGCGGATCGGACCGTCCAGTGGACGGCCCGAAGGTGTCGGATGACCCTGGCCCCCGTGAGGGGCTGGAGCGTGAGGAGATCCCGTCGCGGCGTCTTGGCCGCAAGCTGACGTTCGGGTGAGGGCAGCGGCGCGTCGACGCGCCGCGCAAGCGCTCCGTCGACGGAGCGCAGACACGCACTTTCGAAAGTGCGTCTCGCGGACAGTGGATTGTCCGCGCCAGACCGGACGGCGAACGGACAGAGTCAGATCACGCCGGTCCTGCTCCAGCCTGAGGTCCGCGCAGCGGGCCGGATCGATCGCTGGCGATCCGGAGGCGGACATTGCCCCGCCCCATGGAGGGGCTGCTGGGAGTTACAATTTCGCACATAGACCGTTTGTGTGGCGCAGTTTTGTGCAATCGTGCTTCGGGCTACATCCCGGGGGCAACGTAGACATCTCATCAAGGAGGCTCCGATGAGCTGGAATCCCGCCCTTGACCCCGATTGCCCGAAGGGCGATGCGGTCGACGCCATTGAGACCGTGATCATCCCCCGGGCCCGCGATCTCGGCGGGTTCGAGGTGCGTCGGGCCTTGCCGGCACCGGCGCGGCAGATGGTGGGCCCGTTCATCTTCTTCGACCAGATGGGGCCGGCGGAGTTCCTGCCCACGCGCGGTCTCGACGTGCGCCCGCATCCCCATATCGGGCTGGCGACGATCAGCTATCTCTATCGCGGCCGGATGCATCACCGCGACTCGCTCGGCACCGATCAGTGGATCGAGCCCGGGGCGGTGAACTGGATGGTGGCGGGGCACGGGATCACCCATTCCGAGCGCACCGACGACGCGACCCAGACCGATCCGATGCCGTTCTTCGGCATCCAGACCTGGGTCGCCCTGCCGAAGGACGCCGAGGACGATGCGGCGCAGTTCCAGCATGTCGGCAAGGACGCCCTGCCGCTGCTGGAAGGCGAGGGCAAGGAGTTGCGGCTGATCCTCGGGCACGCCTACGGGGAACGGGCGCCGGTCGATGTGGCCTCGGAGATGTTCTATGCCGACGCGGTCTTGCAGCCGGGCGCGAAGCTGCCCTTGCCGGACGATCACGAGGATCGCGGGCTCTATGTGGTCTCGGGCGAGATCAGCGTGGCGCGCGAGCGGTTCGAGGCCGGGCAGATGATGGTGTTCCGGCCCGGCGACAAGGTGTCGGTGACGGCGGGCGAGGCGGGCGCGCGGCTGATGCTGCTCGGCGGCGCGACGCTGGAGGGGCCGCGCTATATCTGGTGGAACTTCGTGGCCTCCTCCCAGGACCGGATCGACGCGGCGAAGGAAGCGTGGCGGGCCGGGGACTGGGCTCATGGCCGGTTCTCCCTGCCGCCCGGGGACGACCGGGAATTCATCCCGCTGCCGGACAGGTGACGTCGGCCCCGCGGCGGAGATTTCGCCGGTTTGGGGCCGATTTCGCAATTGACGATCCCGGTCGGTTGGCCTATCCGGTCGGCTCAGCGCGGTTGTAGCTCAGTTGGTTAGAGTACCGGCCTGTCACGCCGGGGGTCGCGGGTTCGAGCCCCGTCAACCGCGCCACTTCCTCCCCGAATGTGGGCTGATCCAGATGTGCGCTTCCGCGCGCTCTTTTTTTGCCTGTGTCGAGGTGACGCCCCGTGGCGGGTAGCGCGGCGGCGGGACCGTCGGGATTTTGAGTATTTTTAGCCAAATGAAGGGGTTTGGCGCCGGTGCCGGGTCAGCCGGCCAGGGCGGCGAGGATGCGGGCCCAGCTTCTTGTGCCTTTGTGGAAGCTCTCGAGGTCGTACTTCTCGTTCGGGGAGTGGATCTGGTCGTCATCCTTGCCGAAGCCGATCAGCATCGCGTCCATGTCGAGATAGTCCTTGAAATAGCCCGCCACCGGGATCGAGCCGCCGGCGCCGATGAAGGCGGCGGGGTGCGGCCATTCGTCGGAGAGCGCCCGGCGCGCGGCCTCGAATTCCGGCCGGTCGGTGGCCATCTGCGAAGCCGGGCCGGCGCCGTGATCGGCGAAGGCGACCGAGCAGTCCGGGGGCAGCATGGCGCGGACCATCGCCCGGAAGCTCTCGCGGATCTTCAGGGGGTCCTGACGGCCGACCAGGCGGAAGCTGACTTTGGCCGAGGCTTTCGACGGCAGCACCGTCTTGAACCCGTCACCGGTATAACCCGAAATCATCCCGTTGATCTCGCAGGTCGGGCGCGACCAGATCATTTCGAGGGCGGTGCGGCCTATCTCGCCGGCCGGTTCGGAAAGGCCCACGGCGCCGAGGAAGGCGGCGGCGTCGAAGCCGAGCCCGTCCCATTGCGCGCGCAGCGCGTCGGGCAGTTCGTCGACCCCGTCATAGAAGCCCGGCACCGTGACCCGGCCTTGATCGTCATGCAGGCTCGCGAGGATGCGGGCGAGGACCCGGGCCGGGTTGATCGCGGCGCCCCCGAAGGACCCGGAATGGAGGTCCATGGCGGGCCCGGTGATCGTGATCTCCTCGCCCAGAAGCCCGCGCAGCATCGTGGTGATGCCCGGCGTCCCGTCGCCGAAGAGCCCGGTGTCGCAGATCAGCGCGATATCGGCGCGGAGTTCGTCGGCATTCTCGGTCAGGAACGGGACAAGGGAGGGGGAGCCCGATTCCTCCTCGCCCTCGAAGAACATCGTGATCCGGGCGGGCAGGGTGCCATGGACCGCTTTCCAGGCGCGGCAGGCCTCCACGAAGGTCATGAGCTGGCCCTTGTCGTCGGAAGCACCGCGGCCGCGGATCACGGTGCCGGCCTGGGTCTCCTCCAGTGCCGGGTCGAACGGGTCGCGGTGCCAGAGTTCCAGAGGGTCCACCGGCTGTACGTCGTAATGGCCGTAGAACAGCAGGTGCGGGCCCGGCCCGTCGCTGTGGCCGACCACCATGGGATGGCCCGGGGTCGGGCGCTTCGACGCCTCGAAGCCCAGGGAGCGCAGGTCGGCGACGAGCCAGTCGGCGGCCACATCCACCTTGTCCGCATAGGCGGGATCGGTGGAGATCGAGGGGATGCGCAGAAGCTCCATCAGCCGCGCGGTGGCGGCGGGCAGGTCCTGGTCGATGCGGGCGAGGACGGGGTCGAGGCTCATCGGGCGGGCTCCGGTGCTGGGGACGGAGCGACCGTAGCGCCGAGCCGGCGCTTGTCCAGAGCCGGGAGCGCGGTGGCGCGGTGGCGATGGATCGTGCTATCCGATTGATGCAGATCAAAGTCCGGACGGCGCACGCTTCTGTAGCCTGTTGCCAGAAGGGGGCGCGGACTATATCCACGCGGGACACGGTGGGCTGGGAGCGCATGAGAAGCAGCGCCCGCGTTTCGTGCGCCGGAGAAGACAGAAGGGGATGTCGGTGAACTACGACGCACATCTGGATCAGGCCATCGCGCGGCTGCATGACGAGGGCCGCTACCGGACGTTCATCGACATTGAACGCAAGCGGGGCCAGTTCCCCCACGCCACCTGGCGCCGCCCGGACGGGGCCGAGCAGCCGGTGACGGTCTGGTGCGGGAACGACTATCTCGGCATGGGCCAGCATCCAGACGTGCTCGGCGCCATGCATGACGCGCTCGACGCCACCGGGGCGGGCTCCGGCGGCACCCGCAACATCTCCGGCACCACGGTCTATCACAAGCGGCTCGAGGCGGAACTGGCCGATCTGCACCGCAAGGAGGCAGCACTTCTTTTCACCTCCGCCTATATCGCCAATGACGCCACGCTCTCGACCCTGCCGAAGCTGTTTCCAGGTCTGATTATCTACTCCGATGCGCTGAACCATGCCTCGATGATCGAAGGGGTCCGGCGCAATGGCGGGGCCAAACGCATCTTCCGCCATAACGATGTCGCCCATCTGCGCGAATTGATGGAAGCCGACGATCCGGCGGCGCCGAAACTGATCGCCTTCGAATCGATCTATTCGATGGACGGCGATTTCGGGCCCATTGAGGAGATTTGCGATCTGGCGCTGGAATTCGGGGCGTTGACCTATATCGACGAGGTCCATGCCGTGGGCATGTACGGTCCCCGCGGCGCCGGTGTCGCAGAGCGTGACGGGCTGATGGGCCGGATCGACATCATCAACGGAACCCTCGCCAAAGCCTATGGCGTGATGGGCGGCTATATCGCGGCGAGCGCGAAAATGTGCGATGCGATAAGGTCTTACGCGCCGGGCTTCATCTTCACGACGTCGCTGCCGCCGGCCGTGGCCGCGGGCGCCGCGGAATCCGTCGCGCATCTGAAGACCGATACCGGCCGGCGCGAGCGGCACCAGACCCAGGCCAAGATCCTCAAGACCCGGCTGAAGGCCCTCGGCCTACCGCTGATCGACCACGGCTCCCATATCGTGCCGGTGATCGTCGGCGACCCGGTTCATACCAAGCAGCTTTCCGACATGCTGCTCGAGGGCTATGGGATTTACGTCCAGCCGATCAATTACCCGACCGTACCGCGCGGCACCGAGCGCCTGCGTTTCACGCCGTCTCCGGTTCATGGGCCGCGTGAAATGGACGCGCTGATCTCGGCGCTCGACACTCTCTGGTCGCATTGCGAGCTGAATCGCGCCGAGCTGGCGGGTTGATTTCCATTCTGCGGGTGCATCCTGAACCGGTTCTGTGATAGATTCAGCCTCAAGTCCCGGGACCGGCTCGAATCATCTGTCCGGGGCTAGGGGGCAGACCTAGACGGGACAGGCATTGCATGATCGGGCGAGGCTTTGGGCGCGAGCAGGCCACGGCAGAGGGCAACACCAGAGGATTCGACGATTTTGCCCTGAGACTCGGCGACCTGATGCGCGGCGAACGCGCTACCATGGGCAAGTCCCTTCTCGACGTGCAGCGAGAGTTGAAGATCAAGGCGGCCTATATCGCCGCGATCGAGAATGCCGATCCCACCGCTTTCGACACGCCGGGCTTCATCGCCGGCTATGTGCGGTCCTATGCGCGCTATCTCGGCATGGACCCGGATTGGGCCTTCGATACGTTCTGCGCGGAGAGCGGCTTTGCCACCGCGCACGGGATGTCGGCGGAGGCCTCCTCGGTCCGGCCGTCACGTGAAGAGCGGCTCGCAAGCCGCGAACAAAATGACATTTTTTCGGCTCCGGCCACGCCCTTCGTGCCAGCCCGCGAGGCCGTGTTCTCGCGGATCGAACCGGGCGCCGTCGGCTCCGTTCTGGTGCTGATCGCGCTGATCGGTGGGCTCGGCTATGGCGGCTGGTCGGTGCTGCAAGAGGTGCAGCGGGTGACCTTTGCGCCGGTGGAACAGACGCCGAGTGTGGTGACCGATCTTGCGGTCGACCCGCTTGCCGGCGGTGGCGCGGTCAGCCTGGCCACGTCTCAGAGCGTTGAGGTCGACGATATCGCAGGCTTCACCCCGCCGGCGCCTGAAGCGCTCGACCGGCTCTACCGGCCCGAGGCGCTCGACACGCCGGTCATGGTGGCGCGCGATGCGCCGATAGCGTCGCTTGACCCTTCGACCTTCGGGGCGCTCGCGCCGGATCCCGACCCGGCCGAGGCCGAGCTGGTCGTCGCCACGCCCGACCGGCCCGGTGCCGTGCCGTCCGCCGTTCAGGTCACCGCCGATCCGAGCCCTGGTGTCGCGCTTGTCGCGGTGCGCCCGGCCTGGGTCCGGGTCAGCGCCGCGGATGGCACGGTGATCTACGAGGCGATCATGAATGCCGGCGACACTTATGCCGTGCCGCTGACCGAAGAGCCGCCGACCCTGCGGATCGGTGAAAGCGGGGCGGTCTATTTCGCGGTCTCGGGGGCCCATTACGGACCCGTGGGTCCGAACGGGGCGGTGACGTCGAATGTGGCGCTCTCGGCGGAGAGCCTCACGGCCACCTACGAGGTCGCCGATCTCAACGCTGACACCGATCTGGCCCGGACCGTGGCCGAGCTTCAGGCCGCTCAGTAGTCTCGCCACCGCGCTTTGCCGCAGCCTGACCCGTTGTCCGGAACCGGGTGACACGCTAGGTTGACACCTAAGTTACGCGCAACGGCGAAGCGGTTCCCGATCATGCTCAATCACATCCGCCCCTGGCGCAATATCGACCGGCGCGAGAGCCGCCAGATCATGGTCGGCGATGTGCCGGTCGGCGGCGACGCACCGATCAGTGTCCAGACCATGACCAACACGGTCACCACCGACATTCCCGGCACCATCGCCCAGGTCCTGGCCTGTGCCGAGGCCGGCGCCGATATCGTGCGGATTTCGGTGCCCGATCAGGACAGTTCGAAAGCGTTGAAGGAGATCGTGGCCGAAAGCCCGGTGCCGATCGTCGCGGACATCCATTTTCACTACAAACGCGGGATCGAGGCGGCGGAGGCCGGGGCGGCCTGCTTGCGGATCAATCCCGGCAATATCGGCGATGAGGTCCGGGTGAAGGAAGTCATCAAGGCCGCCCGGGACCATGGGTGTTCGATCCGGATCGGGGTCAATGCCGGTTCGCTCGAAAAACACCTGCTGGAGAAATATGGCGAGCCGTGCCCGGACGCGATGGTCGAAAGCGGGCTCGACCACATCAAGATATTGCAGGACAACGACTTTCACGAGTTCAAGATCTCCTGCAAGGCGTCGGATGTGTTCCTCGCCGCCGCGGCCTATCAGCAGCTTGCGGAGCAGACCGACGCGCCGATCCATCTCGGCATCACCGAGGCGGGGGGGCTGACCTCCGGCACGATCAAGTCGGCCATCGGGCTCGGCAATCTGCTGTGGATGGGGATCGGCGACACGATCCGCGTCTCGCTCTCCGCCGATCCGGTGGAGGAGGTGAAGGTGGGCTACGAGATCCTGAAGAGCCTCGGCCTGCGCCATCGCGGCGTGAATATCATCTCCTGCCCGTCCTGCGCGCGGCAGGGTTTCGACGTGATCAGGACCGTCGAAATCCTCGAAGAGCGGCTGGAGCATATCAAGACGCCGATGTCGCTCTCGATCATCGGCTGCGTGGTGAACGGGCCCGGCGAGGCGCTGATGACCGATGTGGGCTTCACCGGCGGCGGGGCCGGGTCGGGCATGGTCTATCTGGCGGGCAAGCAGAGCCACAAGATGGACAACGACCGCATGATCGAGCACATCGTCGAGCAGGTGGAGAAGAAGGCGGCGGAGATCGACGCGGCCGAGGCGCTCGACGCGGCCGAGTAAGCGCTACCGCCGCCGGTGCCGGGTTTTCGCGAAAACCCGGTCCGATCCTTCGCGAAGGATCGGCACTCCCCAAACGCACCGTCTTCCGACAAGGGCGCGATTTTTCGACGAAAAATCGGGCGCCCGGATTCAGCCCTCGGCGCGTTCCTCGGCCACCACCGCCCGCATCTCGTCAAGCGGCAGGTAGCCCCTCAGCATCCGGTCGCCCAGCACGAACGTGGGCGTGCCGCTGATCTGAAGCCGCTGGCCCAGGGCGCGGTTCGTCGCGATCACCTCCGTCACATCCGGGCTCATCATCTCCACGAGGATATCGTCGGTCGGCAGGTCGAGCGTGTCGCCCAGCAGCCCGAGGCTCTCCTCCGTCACATCGCCCCGCATCGCCATCAGCGCGTCGGACACTTCCTTATAGGCGTCATCGCCCGAGACCAGCCGCGTCGCGATGGCAAAGCGGGAGGCCAGCACCGATTGCTCGCCGAGGATCGGGAATTCCTTGGTGATGATCCGCAGATTGCCATCGCTCTCGATCAGTTCCGCCACTTCCGGATGGGCCCGGCGGCAGAAGCCGCAGCGGTAATCGATGAACTCCACAAGCGTCAGATCGCCCTCCGGATTGCCGCCCTGCCAGGACGTCTCGTCCTCGAAGAGCGCCTCGGCATTGGTCCGGGCAAGCTCGCGGTCGAGTTCGGCCTGTGCCGCCGCCTCGCGCTCTTCCAGAACGCCGATCGCCTCCATCAGCACTTCGGGGTTTTCCAGAAGATAGGCCCGCACCTCGGCGCGAAACGCCTCCCGCTCGGCCGCGCTCATCGTCTCCAGATCGAGGGCGGCGAGCGGCGTGGCGGCGAGGCCGAGGGCAAGAAGGGCAGGGCGCAGCATCGTCATCTCCTCGTCAGGCTTTCCGCGGCAGTGAGCACATCCTGGGCCCGCTGCCAAGGGACCGAACCGCGCGGCAATTGGCCGGCGGCGCGGGTCGCGTGGATCACCGCGTCGTCGAAGCGGCCGATCAGGGCATAACGTTCGGCCACGGCAAGGCTCGCCTCTCCGCCCCGCCCGGCGCGGGCATAGGCGAGGCCCAGATCGCGCAGCAATCGGGGCGAGCGGAAGTCCCGCGCCCGAGCCTGTTCCAGCGCCCGCAGCGCCCGTGCATTGCCGTCCGCGGTGTCGAGCGCCAAGAGCGCCCGGCCGTAGCCGCCGAGAATCAGCGCATCGCGGGGCGCGAGCTGCACCGCGCGGGCGTAAGCGTTCACCGCCGCCGCGGCCTGCCGGTTCTCCAGCAGGATCTGGCCCTTCAGCTCATGCACGAACGGGTCATCCGGCCGCGCCGCGACGAGGGCATTGATCGCCCGTGCCGCCTCCGACGGGTTCGGCGTCCGGTGATAGGCCACCGCCCGGCGCATCAGCGAGATCGCATCGGTACTGCCCCGCGTGCGGCGCAGGGTCCAGCTCGGCGCCTGGGTGAAGGCGGAGAGCTTGCCCTTCGCGCGGGCGAACCAGTAATTCGCGGCGTTGTCCTCGCCGCCGCGCCCGGGATTGGCGGCCACGAGCGCCTCGAGCGCCCGGACCCGCTCGCGCGTGAGGGGATGGGTGCGTAGGTAAGGGTCCTGCCGCCCCACCGGGAGCATCTCCTGACCGACGAAGATCTCCAGCACCTGCACGGCCGCCATCGGATCGACGCCGGCACTGAGCAGATAGCGGATGCTCGACCGGTCGGCGGCGGCCTCTTCCGCCCTTGTATGGGACAGAAACCGCCGTTGCGCGGCACTTGCCGTCCCCGCCGCAACACCCGCCGCGGCCCGGCCGTCGCCGCTCGCCGCACCGGCGACACCTGCGAGCAGCATGCCGAGGCCGGCGGCGTTGTTCGCCGAGCGCATATTCGCCATCCGGCGCGCGATATGGCCGTTGGCGATATGGGCGGCCTCGTGGGCGATCACCGCCTGAAGCTGGGCCGCGCTTTCGAGCCGCAGGATCAGTCCGGAATGTAGGAAGATCGCCCGTCCATCCGCGACGAAGGCGTTCATCGACCTGTCCTGGATCACCAGAATGCGGACCTGCCCGGGCGAGAGCCCGGCGGCATTCAGGATCGGCCGGGCCAGCTCGCCGAGCGCCGTCTCGATCTCGGAATCGCGGATCAGGGTCAGGGCCCGGGCCGGGTTCGCGACGGTCAGGGCGACAAGGGCGGCCAGGGCCAGGAGCCGGATCGCGGCAAGATGCATTGACGAAGCCTCCGGCAGGCGGGCAGAACGGCAAAAACGGAACAGGGCGAGCATAGGGGGCACAATGCGGAACTCAAGGCGCAGCGCGGTCGATCCCTTCATCGTGATGGATGTCATGGAGGCGGCGCGGGCGGCGGAGGAGGCCGGGCGCCACATCATCCATATGGAGGTCGGTCAGCCCGGCACCGGCGCCCCGGCGGAGGCGCGGGCCCGGCTCGCCCATGACATGGAGGCGGGTCCCCTGGGCTATTCCGTGGCCCTCGGCATCCCGGAGCTGCGCGCCCAGATCGCCCGGCTCTACGGCGAATGGTACGGGCTCGACCTGAACCCGGATCGGGTGGTGATCACCTCGGGCGCCTCCGGCGGCTTCCTGCTCGCCTTCTCCGCGCTCTTTGATACAGGCGCGCGGGTCGGGCTCGGCGAGCCCTGCTACCCGTCCTACCGCCAGATTCTTCGGGCCCTCGATCTGGAGCCGGTGGGTATTCCGACCACCCTCGACACGCGCCTGCAACCGGTGGCGGCGGATGTCACGGCGCATCGGCTGGACGGGCTGATCGTCGCCTCGCCGGGCAATCCCTCGGGCACGATGCTGGGGCGGGAGGAGATGACGGCGCTCGCGGGGGCCTGCGCGGAGGCCGATATCGCGTTCCTGTCCGACGAAATCTACCACGGGATCGAATATGAGGCAAAGGCGGTCTCGGCCCTCGAAGTCACCGACGAGGTCTATGTCCTGAACTCCTTTTCCAAGTATTTCTCGATGACCGGCTGGCGGGCGGGCTGGATGGTCGTACCCGACGACCATGTCCGCACCATCGAGCGGCTGGCCCAGAACATGTTCATCTGCGCGCCCCATGCGGCCCAGCGGCTGGCGCTCTATGCGATGGAATGCGGCGCCGAGTTGCAGACCAACCTCGCCGTCTATGCCGAGAACCGGCGGCTGATGATCGAGGGGCTGCCGAAGGCCGGCTTCGCCCATGTCGCGCCGCCCGATGGCGCCTTCTACGTCTATGCCGATGTGAGCGACCTGACCGATGACAGCCGCGCCTTCGCCGCCGAGATTCTCGACAAGGCGGGCGTGGCGGTGACCCCGGGGCTCGATTTCGACCCCCATCGCGGGCACCACTGGCTGCGGTTTTCCTATGCCCGCAGTACCGAGGACATCCGCGAGGGGCTGGATCGGCTCGCCCGCTTCATGGCCGGGCGCGAGGTGGAGAGCGTGGCGTTTTGAGTATTTTGCGCCAAATGAAGGGGCTGGGTGGCGCCATGCCTTCGAGGGCGGCGCTGGGGACCGGGGAAAGGGCACCTTGGGACGGCCCTGGCAGTGCGAAAGATCGGGCGTGTGGCGTCTTCGCTCGGCTCGGGGCGGTCGTCTGCGCCCTGTTTCTGACGCTGGGGCAAGGCGCGATGGCGCAGGAGTTCTCGGCGCTGGCCCGGCTCGATGTGGCCCAGAGTCAGGTGGTGGATGACGGCGCCGGGCTGACGCTCGACCTCTATCTCAGCCAGCCGGTGCCGTTCCGGATCTTCACCCTCGATGCGCCGCGCCGGCTGGTGCTCGATTTCCGGGAGGTGGATTTTCGCGGCGCCACCCGGGCCGGGATGCTGAATGCCGACGGGGCGACGGACCTGCGCTTCGGCCCGCTCCGGCCCGGCTGGAGCCGGATGGTGGTGGACCTGGCCGGGCCGAAAGCCGTGACCAGTGCCGGAATGGAGGTCGATGAGGTCGTCGGCACCGCCCATCTCGTCGTCCGCCTCGATCCGGCGAGCGAGGAAGCGTTTGCCGAAGCAGCCGGCGCCCCGCCCGATCCCGACTGGGCGCTGATCGCCGCCGACCCGACCCTTCCGCCCCCTGCACCGCCGGAAGAGGGCGGCCCGCTGATCGTTGTCATCGACCCCGGCCATGGCGGCATCGACCCGGGCGCGGAACATGCCGGCGTGCGCGAGTCCGACCTGATGCTGACGCTCGGCCTGGAACTGGCGGAGGCCGTCACCCGCTCCGGCATGCGCGCCGTCCTGACACGTAATTCGGACGTCTTCGTGCCGCTCTCCGAGCGCCTGACCATCGCCCGCAACGCCGGCGCCGATGTCTTCCTGTCGCTCCATGCTGACGCGCTGGAAGGGGAACAGGCAAGGGGCGCCTCGATCTACACGCTCTCGGAGGACGCCACCGACCGCGCCTCCGAACGGATGGCCGAGCGCCATAACCGGGGCGATCTGCTGGCGGGCATGGACCTGTCGCAGGAGGACGACACCATCGCCAAGGTGCTCATGGACCTCGCCCGGATCGAGACCGGCCCGGCGGGGGAGCGGCTGTCGGAGGCCCTCGTGGCGGCGCTTCTTGCCGAAGGCGCAGTGGTCAACAACCGGCCGCAGCGGCAGGCGATGCTGGCCGTCCTGCTCTCGGCGGATTTTCCCTCTGTGCTGGTCGAGGTCGGGTTCCTGTCGAACCCCGCCGACCGTGAGCGCCTGACTACGGCCGAGGGCCGAGCAACAGTGGTTGCGGGGCTGGTCCGGGGGCTCCAGGTCTGGGCCGCGGAAGAAGAGGCCCTCGCTCCGCTGATCCGGCAGTAAATCCTCGCGCAGCCGTGACGAAACACCGGCAGAACCCGGCCGAACGCCTTTTGACCCGGGACCGGTGGCCCCATATAAGGACGCAACCCGAGCGAAAGGCCGAGTTTCTTGATCCTGCGCCCCATCCTGTCGTTCTTCGGCGCCCTCTTTTCGATGGTGACGCTGGGGGCAGCCATGTTCGCGCTGACAGTCGGCGCGGTCTTCTACATGTATGGCCGCGACCTGCCGTCCTACGAGACGCTGGCCCAATACACCCCGAAGACGATCAGCCGGATCTACTCCTCCGAAGGCCAGATCATCGACGAGTTCGCGGTGGAGCGGCGGCTCTTCACCCCGGCGCAGGAAATCCCGGACCTGGTGAAACAGGCTTTCATCTCCGCCGAGGACAAGGAGTTCTACAACCACCCGGGCTACGACATCCGCCAGATGGGTGCGGCGCTGATCGATGCGGTGCGGACACGGGGCGAGGAACTGCGCGGCGCCTCGACGATCACCCAGCAAGTGATGAAGAACTTCCTGCTTTCGTCGGACCGCACCGCCGAGCGCAAGATCAAGGAGATCATCCTCGCCGCGCGCATGGAAAACTCCATGTCGAAGGAGCGCATCCTTGAGCTTTATCTCAACGAGATCTTCCTCGGACAGAATGCCTATGGGGTGACCGCCGCGGCGCAGGTCTATTTCAACAAGGCGCTGTCGGAACTGAGCCCGGGGGAGGCCGCCTATCTCGCCTCGCTCCCCAAGGCGCCGTCGAACCGGCACCCGGTGCGGCACCGCGACGAAGCGATCTTCTGGCGCAACAACACGCTCCGCGAGATGTACGAGAACGGCTATATCGACGAGGCGACCTTTCACGCCGAGCGCGATGCGCCGCTGATGACCGTGCAGGGCGGCGATTACGAGAGCTTCCGTTCCGCGCTGCCGGACCGTGACTACTTCACCGACGAAATCCGCCGCCAGCTCTCGCGCGATTTCGGGCAGGAGGAGTTCTTTACCGGGGGCCTCAGTGTCCGGGCGACCATCGATCCCGACCTTCAGGACTCCGCCGCCGTGGCCTTGCGCGCGGCGCTGGAACGCTATGACCGGGGCGTTGGTATCTGGCGCGGAACCGGCGAGGCGATCCCCGCCGAGGCGCTTGAAAACGAGGAGGCGTGGCGGGCGGCGCTGGCCGAGGCCGATGTAGCCCGCGATGTCGTGCTGGAGAACCCCTGGTTTCCCGCGGTGGTGCTCGACGTGGCCGAGCAGAGCCTCACCCTCGGCGTCGAGGGCGTGGACGGCACCGTCTCTGTCCCGCGCGAGGACATCGCCTGGATGCGCGGCGATTTCTTCGACAATTTCGAGCCCGGCGAGGTGGTCCATACCCGCCGGATGACCAACGATAGCGATGGCTCGCTCATTCGCTGGAGCCTGCGTCAGGTGCCCCGGGTGCAGGGCGGCTTCATGGCGATGGATGTCAATACCGGGCGCGTTCTGGCCATGCAGGGCGGCTTCTCCTACCAGCATTCGGTGTTCAACCGCGCGACCCAGGCGAACCGGCAGCCCGGCTCTGCCTTCAAGCCCTTCGTCTTCGCCGCCGCCCTCGACTCGGGCTATTCGCCGGCGACCATCGTGGTCGATGCGCCCATCGAGGTGGTTGCGGGGGGCGAGCTCTGGCGGCCGATGAACGCGTCCGACCGGTTCTACGGGCCGACCCCGCTCAGGACCGGCATCGAGCAGTCGCGCAACGTGATGACCGTGCGGCTCGCCCAGGAGATCGGGATGGATCTGGTCGCGAGCTATGCCGAGGAATTCGGTGTCTATCGGCGCATGAATGCCTTTCTCGCCTCCGCCCTCGGTTCGGAGGAGACCACGCTCTACAGGATGGTTGCGGCCTATGCGATGTTCGCCAATGGCGGCGAGCGGGTGGAGCCGACCCTTGTGGACCGTATCCAGGACCGGTTCGGGCGCACGATCTACCGCCATGACCCGCGTAGCTGCGAGGATTGCGGCGAGGCGTTCCTGCCCGCCGGCGCCATGCCGCGGATCACGTCGGACCGCGAGCGGGTGATGAACGCGGTCACCGCCTATCAGCTCACCTCGATGATGGAGGGGGTCGTGTTGCGCGGCACGGCGCGCGGCATCGATCTTCCGGTGCCGATCGCCGGCAAGACAGGCACGACGAACGAGGCCAAGGATGTCTGGTTCATCGGCTTTTCATCCAATATCGTCGCAGGCTGCTATATCGGCTTCGACCAGCCCCGGTCGCTCGGCCGCGGCGCCTCGGGCGGCGGCATGTGCGGGCCGGTCTTTCAGAGCTTCATGCAGGATGCGGTGGCGCGCTATGGCGGCGGCCAGTTCCGGGTGCCCGAGGAATGCCAGTTCATCAAGATCGACCGGTTCTCCGGCGCCCGGCTGCCCGATACGGCGAGCGGGCCCAATGTGGTCTCGGAGTGCTTCCGACTTGGCGAGGAGCCGGTCTTTGGCATCACCTTCGACGGCGGTTTTGCCATGGCCGCCGACCTGCCGCTCTTTGACGAGGTCCGCCCCGGTGCGACCCAGGTCCGCAATGCCGAGGGCGGCACCGCCACAGTGGGCCCGAAGGCGAGCTTCGGCACGCTGAGTTCTGGCGGGCTCTACTGAGCGGCCCGCATTTCCGGTCAGCTTGTCTTGGCGACCGGCGCGGGATAGATCGGCCCGACGGACTTACCCGACCTATCCACGTGGACTTCGGATCTTAGACCCATGCGTGCAGAGACGCAGAACATCGTCGCGGCGATCGAAAAATCGCTCGAACTTCTGGCCCAGCGGATGGATCGGGAGACGGCGCCGCATCGGCTCGAGGAGTTCAACGCGCGGGTTGAGGACCCGACACTCTGGGACGATCCGGCGGCGGCGCAGAAGCTGATGCGCGAGCGCCAGATGCTGGTCGACGCGATGGAGACCTATGACCGGATCAGCACCGAGATGACCGACAATGTCGAGCTGATCGTGCTGGGCGAGGCGGAGGGCGATGCCGAGGTCGTGGGCGAAGCCGAGGAGTCGCTCGCGAAGCTGAAAGGGCTGGCGGCGGAGAAGGAGCTGGAGGCCCTGCTCGACGGCGAGGCGGACGGCAACGACACCTTCCTGGAGATCAATTCCGGCGCCGGCGGCACCGAGAGCTGCGACTGGGCGGCGATGCTGGCGCGGATGTATGTCCGCTGGGCGGAAAAGAAGGGCTACTCCGTCGAGCTGCAATCGGAGAGTGCCGGCGAAGAGGCCGGGATCAAATCCGCCGCCTACAAGATTTCGGGGCCGAACGCCTATGGCTGGCTGAAATCGGAATCGGGCGTCCATCGCCTGGTGCGTATCTCGCCCTATGACAGCGCGGCGCGGCGGCACACCTCGTTTTCCTCCGTCTGGGTCTATCCGGTGGTGGACGACAATATCGAGATCGAGGTGAACCCTTCCGAGATTCGGATCGACACCTACCGATCCTCGGGCGCCGGCGGGCAGCATGTGAACACCACCGACTCCGCGGTGCGGATCACCCATCTGCCGACCGGGATCGTGGTGACGTCTTCGGAGAAATCCCAGCACCAGAACCGCGATATCGCGATGAAGGCGCTGAAATCGCGCCTCTATCAGATGGAACTGGACCGCCGGAACGCGGCGATCAGCGAGGCCCATGAGGCCAAGGGCGAGGCCGGCTGGGGCAACCAGATCCGGTCCTACGTGTTGCAGCCCTACCAAATGGTGAAGGACCTGCGGACCGGGGTAGAGACCTCGGACACCCAGGGCGTGCTCGACGGCGATCTCGATGCCTTCATGGCCGCGACGCTGGCCCTCGATGTCTCCGGCAAGACCCGCGCCGAGGCCCAGGCCGAGGGGTAGCCTTTGCCGAGGGCGGCGTGATCCAGACGGGCGCTTCCGCGCGCTCTTTTTCAGCTAGAGCGTTTTGCGCCTAATCGGATTCGGGATTCCCTTTTGTCTTGATGCGTGATTCCTTGTCGGAAAACAGACAAGGGCGGTCGATATGGGCAAACCTCATCCGTTGGAACTCAGGCAGCGTGTGGTGGCGCATGTCGAGGCGGGAAACACGCATCACTCAGCAGCCGCGCGGTTCGATGTGTCGGTCAAATTCGTCAATGACATGGTCAAGTTGAAACGCGCGACTGGATCGCTTTCGCCGAAGCGCCAGGGCAATCCGGGCATTGGCAAACTGACGCCGCATGAAGACTGGGTGCGCACGCAGGTGAGAGCCAAAGGTGAGGTCACGCTTGAAGAAATGGCCGAACTCTTGGCGGTGGAGCGCGGAGTCCGCGCCCATCCCAGCTCGGTCTGGCGGCTCTTCCGGAGGCTAGGGCTGACGCATAAAAAAAGACCTTCAGGCGCTTGAGCAGAAACGTGCGAAAGTGGCCCGCCAACGGCATGTTTGGATCGCGCACCGCCAACCCTTCATGGCGCATATGCTCGAACGTATTGGCTTTTTGGATGAGACCTGGCTGAAGACCAACATGGCCAAGACCACGGGCTGGGCACCGCGCGGGCGGCGGTTGGTCGATCACGCGCCTTTCGGGCACTGGCGCACGCAGACCTTTGTTGCCACGCTGCGCCATGATCGGCTGGATGCGCCTTGGGTCATTGACGGCACCATGAACCGTGCCACTTTCGACACCTACATTGAAACCCAGCTCGCGCCGACCCTGCGCAAAGGGGACGTGATCATCTTGGACAACCTGTCCAGCCACAAAAGCGCCCATGCCGCCGAGACGCTGCGTGGCGTCGGCGCATGGTTCTTATTCCTGCCGCCTTACTCACCCGATCTCAACCCCATCGAGATGGCTTTCTCCAAGCTCAAGGCGCTGATCAGAAAGGCAACAGCCAGAACATACGATGCGCTATGGACCGCTGTTGGCAGTGTCTGCGATCTCTTCACAGACGAAGAGTGCTTCAACTTCTTCAAAGCCGCAGGATATGGAACCGATTAAACGCAATACGCTCTAGTGTCGAGGCGATGCACCGGCCGGGCCGGGGCGTGGGTGGCATCGGTGGTGATGAGTATTTTTGGCCAAATGAAGGCCGGACCGGTCTTCTTCATCAGGCGTTAACCCTGACAGGGCATCCGGGAGGGGCGGTACAGGCTGGAGAGCCGATGACCGCGCCAGGTGAAGCCCCGTCTCCGGTTCCGGGGGCGGGGTGACCCTCGGCTTCGGCTTGACCGGGGACGGGCGCGGGCGCAGCATGGGCTTATGACCGAAACCTCGCCGGACGCGCCCGCCGCCTCGCCGCTGCCAGAGATCGGCCGGCTGACCCTGGCGGAGTTGCGGGCGGTGCTGGTCCAGGGTCTCTCCGATTTCCGTCGGGCGCCGCAATTCGGGCTCTTCTTCAGCGCGGTCTATGTGCTCGGCGGCTTCCTTATGGTCTGGCTCGGGGCCGGCCATGTGACCTGGACGCTCGCCACCTCGCTCGGCTTCCCGCTTGCCGCGCCCTTCGCCGCCGTCGGGCTCTATGAGGTGAGCCGCCGGCTGGAGACCGGGGAGCCGCTCGACTGGGGCGGGGTGCTCGGCGTGGTCTGGGCGGAACGGGGCCGGCAGATCCCCTGGATGGGGGCGATCATCGTGATCTACTTCCTGTTCTGGACGTTTCTCGCCCACATGATCTTCGCCCTCTTCATGGGGCTGACGACGCTGACCAACATCTCCGAGAGCTGGGACGTGTTCCTGACGCCGACCGGGCTGACGATGATCGCGGTGGAGATCGTGGTGGGCGGGGCGCTGGCCTTTCTGCTCTTCTCGCTCACGGTGGTGAGCCTGCCGCTTCTGCTGGAGAAAGAGGTCGATTTCGTCTCCGCGATGATCCTGAGCTTTCGCACGGTGCAGCAGAATCTTGGCGTCATGCTGGTCTGGGCTTTCCTGATCGCGGTGCTGACGCTGCTGGCGCTGCTGCCCTGGTTCCTTGGGCTGATGGTGGTGCTGCCGGTGCTGGGCCATGCCACCTGGCACCTCTACCGCCGCGCGCTTTACGCGCCGGTCTGAGGTTCGGCAGGCGGTTCGGGGGCCGGCGGCAGGCGGATCGCCAGGGCCGCGAGCAGCGCCCCGAAGGCCGCGAGCCCCGCGGCGATCCGGGCGATGGTGGCGAAGGCGGCGGTCATCGCGGCGTCATGGCCCTCTGTGGTAGAGGCGATCCCGTAACTCGCGAGCCCGCCCTGGGACGCGTAGACCAGAGCCGCCACCGAGCCCATGGCGGCCACCGCGATCAGCCCTGCGATCCGCGCCATGGCGTTGTTGACGCCAGACGCCACGCCGGTCTGGTCGTCGCGCACCGCGGCCATCACGGCGGTGGAGACCGGGGCCACCACCATCGCCATGCCGAAGCCCAGGAGCATCATCGGCGGCAGGACCCCGGTCCAGAAGGCCCGGGTCGCCACGGAAAAGGAGAGCCAGAGATAGGCCGTGGCGACCAGAAACGCCCCGCCCGCGATCACCGGGCCCGGCCCGATCCGGTCTGCCAGCCTTCCGAACCTTGTGGAGAGCAGCGCGATGAACCCGGCAATGGGCGCGAAGGCGAATGTGGTCTCGATCTCGGAGACGCCCCAGCCGGCGATCACCAGCATCGGCAGGTAGAAGAGGATCGCCGAGAGCCCGAAATAGAGCGCGAAAGTGGCGGCATTGGCGGCCGAGAAGGTGGCGCTGCGGAAGAGGCCCAGGGGCATCATCGGGGCGGAGGTGCGGTGCTCGCGCCAGAGGAAGGCGGCGAGAATGCCGGCGCCCGCACCGGCGACCCAGAGCGCGGCGGGCGAGACGTGACCGCCCTCGGCATGGGCGAGCGCCCAGGCCAGCGCGCCGAGGCCGAGCGTGGCCAGCACCGCGCCGGGCAGGTCGATGGGCGCGCCGGGGCGGGCGGTGTCGCGGTCGATCCCGCGCCGCACGAGCCAGAGCGCGATGAGACCCAGGGGCAGGTTGATCGCGAAGATGAAGCGCCACATCTCCGGCCCGCCGAGGGTCAGGGCCAGCCCGCCGATCACCGGGCCGAGCGCAGTGGTGAAGGCCGAAGCCCCGGCCCAGAGCCCGATGGCGCGGCCCCGGATCTCGCGCGGATAGGCCCGGCTGACGATCGCAAGGGAGCCCGGCACCATCAGGGCGGCGCCGATCCCCTGGGCGAGGCGCGCCAGGATCAGGATGTCGGGCGAGGGGGCCAGGGCGCAGATCAGCGAGGTCACGATGAAGAGCCCGATCCCGAGGGAGAACACCCGGCCCAGCCCGAACCGGTCGCCGAAGGCGCCGCCGGCGAGGATCAGAGCGGCGAGCGTGACCATGTAGCCGTTGTTGATCCAGGTCGCCTCGCCGAGCGTCGCGCCGAGGCTCTCGCGGATCGCCGGCATCGCGATGGAGACCACGGTGCCGTCGATGAAGCCCATGGCGGAGGCGAGGATGGCGGCGAAGAGGATCAGGGGCCGGCGTTCGGGCCGGACGAAGTCGGGAACGTAAACGGGCCTCGCCTTGCCCGGCGAGGCCCTGTCGTCAGAGCGGTTATCCGCCAAGGATCAGTCGGCGGCCTTTGCCGGGGCGGCCTGGGCCTTGGGGGCGGGCGCCGGAGCCGGGGCGGGGGTCGCAGGCGCGGGCTTGCCGCTGCCGCCGCTCAGGGGATCGTCCTGGCGCTGCACGGAGCCTTCGAAATGGGCGCCGCTTTCGATGGCGATGGTCTTGTGGATGATATCACCCTCGACCCGGGCGGTGGAGGTCAGGCGGACCTTCAGCCCCCGCACCCGGCCCACCACACGGCCATGAACCACGACATCGTCGGCGATGCACTCGCCCTTGACCGTCGCGCCCTCGCCGATGGTCAGCAGATGCGCGCGGATATCGCCGTCGACCTGGCCTTCGATATTGATATCGCCGGAGGTCTTCAGATTACCGGTGATATGCAGATCGGCCGAGAGAGACGAGGCGGGGGGCTTGGCCTTCGGTGTCGAGGGCTTGAATTCGGGGGTCGTGCTGGCAGGCTTGGCGGCGTCCGGGGCCGGCTCGGAAGAGGTCGTGCCGGGCTCGTTGATCTTGCTCTTAGAAAACATCTTGTCCAGCTCTTATGTAGATCATGGGGTTCACGGGCCGGCCGCCCACGCGCACTTCATAGTGCAGATGCGGGCCGGTCGACCGTCCGGAACTCCCCATATCACCGATACGCTCCCCGCGCGAGACCCTTTGTCCGACCTGAACCCGGATCCGGTTGAGATGGGCGTAGCGGGTTTCGATGCCAAACTCGTGCTGGATCTTGATCAGCCTTCCGTAGCCGGAAGACCAGCTGGCATGGGTGACGACGCCGTCGGCGGTCGAATAGATCGGCGTGCCGACCGGGGCGGCGAAATCGGTGCCGTTATGCATCCGGCCCCAGCGCATGCCGAAACCGGAGGTATAGCGGAAGCTCGATTTGACGGGGATGTCGAAGGGCGCGCGCTCGGCGGCGATCCGGTAGAGGTTGATCCGGTCCATCGCGTCGAGGATGCGATTGGCGCGTTCGGCATCGGGGTCCGGCCCGCCGCCCTTCGTCGAGAATTGCAGCGGCGTCAGCGGCCCGCCGGTGCCGGAATAGCCGCGGCGCACCTGTTCGATGAGGCTGTCCGGGTTCATGCCCGCGGCGCGGAACATGTTGTCGAGGGGCTCCACCGAGACCAGCATCGCCTCTTCGAGCTGGCGGAAGATCTGGTCGTTCTTGTCCTGGAGCAGCCGCAATTCCAGCTCCATCTCGGCGGCGTGTTCGAGGGCATATGCAGCGTCAGAGGCGATCTGATCACGCTCGGCAGCGGTTTCGGCCAGGGCATTGGCGAGGATATCGACGGTACCCGACGCCTCGCCGCCGAGCCCGGCATCGGGCGCGCCGTCGCCGTTCTCGTCGAGTTGCGCCATCAGCGTGTCGAGCTCGTCGCGCACCGCCTCGCGCTCGGACATGGTGCGGCGCAGGGTGGACTGGATGATCTCGATGCCGGTTTCCAGTTCGCGCACCCGGGTTTGGTTGGCGAGAAGCTGCGATTGCAGGTCCGAGGCATGTTCGAGGGCCTTGGAGAACCGCTCCTGGGCCGCCACCGCTTCCGTCGCGCGCATGTCGCGTTCCGCGGACAGGACGCTGAGGCGCTCCTCGTAGATGAGCTGGTCGCGCTGCGCCTGGGCGCGGAAATTGCCCGCACCGATCGAGTCCATCAGGAGGATCGCGGTGGCGATGATGGTCCAGGCGATGACCAGGGAGCCGCCGATCCAGGCGGCGAGCTGGGTTTCGGGCTTGAGCCGGATGAAGCGGGTCTGGTCCGTCGACCGGATGAAGAGTCGCTTCTCGGGAAAGCGCTTCTCGAGCGCCAGATGGAGCCTGCTGATCAGTCCTGACTGCACCGGCCGCGTCCCGTCCCGCATCAATTGGCCCCATCCCCCAGGATGTGCGGGACCGTCAGCAAAGCCGATACCGGCGGGGGGCTTGTGCTGCAAGGAATTTGAACGAAATCGGGCGTTTCCGCCGTTCAACTGCTATCGATGAGCAAGATTCCGCCGATCCCGGAGACCCGGTCCGGCAAGCGGAGCGGGCCGCACGCACCTTCGGTTCGAGCTGCGCGCGCGCTGGCCGAGCTCTGACCGCGGCCTTGTCTTGGACCTCGGTCAGCCGCCGGGCGCGTGCCGAATTTCCCCGAAATTCGTCGACGATTTCTCCACGAGAAATCGCCCGCCGCTCAGAGCGCGCGCACCGCCTCCAGCACCGCCTCGGCATGTCCCGGCACCTTCACCTTGCGCCAAACCTCGGCGATCCTGCCGTCCCCGTCGATCAGGAAGGTGGCGCGTTCGATCCCCATATAGGTCTTGCCGTACATGCTCTTCTCGACCCAGACGCCGTAGCGTTCGCAGACATCGCCCTCTTCGTCGCTCAGCAGCGCGATCTTCAGCCCGTGCTTGGCCACGAATTTCTCGTGCTTGGCCACGCTGTCCTTGCTGACCCCGAGCACGGTGGCGCCGGCGGCCGTGAAGTCATCCAGAAGCCCGGTGAAGGCGATGGCCTCCTTCGTGCAGCCCGACGTGTCGTCGCGCGGATAGAAATAAAGCACCACCGGCCCGCCCTTCAGATCGGCGAGCGAGACGGTCTCGCCACCATCGCGAGGCAGGGTGACGTCGGGGGCGGGGCTGCCGGGTTCGAGGGCGGTGGGGCTCATGATCGGGTCCTCTGCAATGTGATGCGCTTTGAGGTTCCGTTTTAGAGCGCGGGCCGCGAAGATAAAGCGAGGAGCAGGCAGAGAATGACCGAGACGGAAGAGGCAGAGCCGGTCCCAGAAGAGGCAGAGCCGGCCCGCGAGAGGCCGCGCCGGAGCGGGTGGCGGATGCTTGGCCGTGCCGGGCTCGCGCTGATCGGCGCTCCCTTCGTCTTTGCGCTCATCGCCGCGCTGATCCTCATCGGCCGCGAGGTCACCGCACCAAGCTGGGTCACCGACGCGGTGGAGACCCGGGCGGGGGCTCTCCTCGACGGCGGCGCGCTCAGCTTCGACGATATCCACCTGACCCTCGGCGGCGACCTGCATCCCCGGGTCCGGCTTTCCGGCGCGGTCCTGAGTGACCGGGACGGTACGGTGCTCCTGAAGGTGCCCGAGGCCGAGGGGCTGATCTCGCCCCGGGGTCTCCTGCAGGGCGAGGTTCTGGCGCAGGAGATCACGCTCACCGGTGCCCAGATTACCCTCAGGCGTGAGACCGACGGGGCCCTCGCCGTGGCCCTGGGCGGGGCGGCGGAGATCGAGGGCGCACCGGATTTCCCGACCCTTCTGGAGCGGATCGAGGGCCTCCTGGCGCGCCCGGAACTCGCGGCGCTCGAGGACATTCGCGCCGAGGGGCTGATCGTGAACTACACCGACGGCCGAGCGCGGCGGTCCTGGACCGTCGATGGCGGGCGGCTGGCGATCGATCTGCGCGGCGGGCGGACCCAGATGCGCGCCGATCTGGCGCTGCTCTCGGGCCGCGCCTTCGTGACCACGCTCGCGATGAGCTACACCTCCGAGCGGGGCAGCGCCGCGGCGGAACTGGGGTTGACACTGCGCGATGCCGCCGCCGCCGATCTTGCCACTCAATCGGCGGCGTTGAGCTGGCTGGCGGTCCTCGACGCGCCGCTCTCGGCCAATATGCGGGCCCGCACCGACCGGGACGGGGCGCTCACCGAGGTCTCCGCCGCGCTCCAGATCGGAGAGGGCGCGCTGCGCCCGACCGAGACCGCCCGACCCCTCGGCTTCGAGGCGGCGCAAGCCTATCTCGGCTTCGACCCGGAGAGCGGCACACTGCGCTTCGACGAGATCACCGTCGAGAGCGATTGGGGCAGCCTGACCGGGCAGGGGCAGGCGTTTCTCCGCGACATGGTGGACGGCTGGCCCGGCGCGCTGGTCGGCCAGTTCGCCTTCGACCGGATCACCACCAATCCCGGCGCGCTCTACGCCGAGCCCATCGAGATCGGCCATGCGGTGGTCGATCTGCGTCTCGTCCCCGATCCGTTCGCCCTCGATATCGGGCAGCTTCGATTGACCTCCTCGGGCAGCACGCTCGACGCGCGGGGCTCGGTGGCGGCGGGCCCCGACGGGTGGGCGGTGGCCCTCGATGCCGAGATCGATGAGATCGCGGTGGAGAAGGTCATGGCGCTTTGGCCCGAGAGCCTGCGGCCTAATACCCGGGTCTGGTTCGCGCGGAACCTGCTCGGCGGTACGCTCTTCCGGGTCACCGGGGCGCTGCGCTCGGAGCCGGGGACCGATCCGGCGCGCGCCATCGGGTTCGAATACCGCGACGCCAATGTCCGCTTCCTGCGCACCATGCCGCCGATCGAGGCCGGGCAGGGCCACGCGGCCTGGGACGGGACCGAGTTCACCCTGGTGCTGGAAGAGGGTCATGTGGACGCGCCCTCGGGCGGGCGGATGGACCTGGGCGGATCGGTCTTCCACATCCCCGATATCCGGATACGGAACGCGCCCGCGACGGTGGCGCTGGCCATCGACAGTTCGGTGCAGGCGGCCTTGGCGATCCTCGATGCGCCGCCTTTCGAGTTCCTGACCAAGGCCGGGTTGCCGGTGGCGCTGGCCCAAGGGCAGGCGCGGATCACCGGCGCGATCAATCTGCCGCTGAAGCCCCGCATTCCGAGGGAAGAGATCGGCTTCGGCCTCGCCGCGCGGTTGTCGGAGGTGGAGAGCGACGTCATTGTCCGGGGCCGGCGGCTGACCGGGACCGATGTTCAGGTCATCGCGGACACGACCGGGATCAGCGTCAGCGGACCGATGCAGGTCGGCACGGTGCCCATCGATGCGACCTGGCGGCAATCCTTCGTGCCCGGAGAGGGGGACCGGTCCGAGGTTCGCGGGGTCGCCGAGCTCTCGCCGGCCTTCCTCGACGAGTTCGGCATCGGCCTGCCGCCCGGGACGCTGCGTGGCTCTGGATTTGCCAATCTGGAGATCGACCTGGCCCGGGAGGAGACGCCGGTCATTCGCCTCAACTCCGATCTGCAAGGCGTCGCGCTCTCGATCCCCGCGCTCGGCTGGTCCCTGAGCACCGGGGGCTCCGGCACGCTGGAGGTGGCGGGGACCCTCGGCGAGACGCCCCGGATCGACCGGCTGAGCCTGGAGGCGCCGGGGCTCCGGGCCAACGGGCAGGTGACGCTGAACGCCGGCGGCGGGCTCGCCGAGGCCCGGTTCGAGCGGGTCCGGGCCGGGACCTGGCTCGATGCGCCGGTGACATTGGCGGGACGGGGCGCCGGACAGCCCCCGCGCGTGACCTTCGAGGGCGGGCGGCTCGACCTGCGCGGGCTGCCGGAGACCGGCGCGGGGGGCGGCGGACCGCTGCGGCTGGTCCTCAACCGGCTCCAGATCACGCGCGAGATCGCGCTCACCGATTTCGTGGGTGAGTTCACCCCCGGCGATGGCGGCGGGCTGAACGGGACCTTCATTGCCTGGGTCAACGGGCGCGGCGCGGTGGAGGGCACCTTGGTCCCGCGGGACGGACGCAGCGCCATGCGCCTCGTCAGCAATGATGCCGGCGCCGTGGTGAGCGCGGCCGGCTTCATGCCGAACGCGCTTGGCGGGCAGATGGACCTCACGCTGATCCCCGCCGGCGGGCCGGGCTCGTTCGACGGCGCGCTCCAGATTGCGAATATCCGGGTCCGCGATGCGCCGGCCCTGGCCTCGCTCCTCTCCGCGATCAGCGTCGTCGGGCTCCTGCAACAGTTCGACGGGCAGGGGCTGGCGTTTGACGATGTGGAGGCGAGGTTCCGCCTGACCCCGGACCGGGTGATCGTCACGCAATCGAGCGCCGTGGGCGCCTCCCTTGGCATTTCGCTCGACGGCATCTACAGCCTCGCCGACCGCAGTATGGATTTTCAGGGTGTCGTGTCACCGTTCTACCTGATCAACGCCATCGGCTCCGTGCTGACCCGACCCGGCGAGGGGCTGATCGGGTTCAACTTCACGCTGACCGGTCCGCCGGGGCAGACCCGGGTGGCGGTCAATCCGCTCTCGGCGCTGACCCCGGGGATGTTCCGCGAGATTTTCCGCCGGCCGCCGCCGCAGGTGGGGCAGGGGGCCGGGCAGTGAAGCTGTCCGATTTCGATTTCGACCTGCCGGAAGACCTGATCGCGACCCGGCCGGCGCGGCCGCGTTCCTCGGCGCGGCTCCTGCATGCCGAGGCCGGCGGGATCGCCGACCGACATGTGTTCGACCTGCCCGAGGTGCTGCGTCCCGGGGATCGGCTGATCCTGAACGACACGAAGGTGATCCCGGCGCGGCTCTTCGGCGAGCGGCGCCGCGAAGGCGCCGAAGGCGCGACCGCGGCGCGGATCGAGGTCACGCTGCTGGAGCCCCGCGCGGACGGGACCTGGGGGGCGCTGATAAAGCCGCTGAGGAAGCTGCGGATCGGCGAAGAGGTCTTTTTTTCCAAAGACCTCACCGCCGAACTTCAAACGGTCGAGGACGGGCGGGGGCATCTGCGCTTCAACCTCACGGGCGAGGATTTCGATAGCGCTTTGGCCGAGGCCGGTGCCATGCCGCTGCCGCCCTATATCGCCGGCAAGCGCCCCGCCGACGAGGCCGACAAGACCGATTACCAGACCGTCTGGGCGAAGGCCCCCGGGGCGGTTGCGGCCCCCACGGCCTCGCTCCATTTCGACGATGCGTTGCTCGCGGCGCTGGCCGAGCGGGGCATCGGCATGACCCATGTCACGCTCCATGTCGGGGCCGGGACCTTCCTGCCGGTGAAGGTGGACGACATCTCCGAGCACCGGATGCATGCCGAATGGGGTGAGATCACGCCCGGGGCGGCGGCCGAGATCGCCGCGACCAAGGCCGCCGGCAACCGGGTGATCCCGGTCGGGACCACCGCCCTGCGCCTGATCGAGAGCGCCGGGCGCGACGGCACGATCCGGCCCTGGCGGGGCGACACGGATATCTTCATCACGCCGGGTTTCGCGTTCCGCATCGCGGACGGGCTGATGACCAACTTTCACCTGCCGAAGTCGACGCTGATGATGCTTGTGTCGGCGCTGATGGGGGTCGAGCGCATCCGGGATATCTACGCCCACGCCATCGCAGAGCGCTACCGGTTCTTCTCCTATGGGGACAGTTCGCTGCTGATCCCGGAGCGCTAGACCACCCAGACTTCCCCCTTCTTCTCCACGGGCCCTTCTCCTTTCCCGCCCGGAATCAAGCCGAAGGCGCCGGGGTCGTCATTGGTTGCGGTCGTCCGTTGAGGCGCCATTGGTCCGAGCCCAATGGACGACGGTCCGAGCGACCAATGACGACGACAGACCGTCCGGGCGGGCTGGCGATTGGGTGACGCTGGGTACGTAGCTCGGAGCATGGGAAGTGCTTGGCTGGCATAAAGCGCTGTAGCTCAAAGTCAGGATCGCCAGCCCCCGGTCTGTCGATGCCCGGCGCGTCGCGTCCGCTTTGTCAGCCAACCGGAAAACGACACCGGCCTGTCGCATCGCGCGAAGACACTCCCCCACGGCCCGGCGCAGGCTGGACCGGCATGTCGGACGAAAGAGGCGGCGGGCGATGGTACAGGTTCTGAGAGCCTCTTGGGCGCTGATGCTGGGCATGTTCATGCTCCAGATCGGCAATGGCCTTCAGGGCACGCTTCTGGGCATCCGCGGCGAGATGGAGGATTTCTCGACCTTCGACCTCTCCGTCGTCATGTCGGCCTATTTCGCGGGCTTCCTCTTCGGCTCCCGCATGGCGCCGCGCCTGATTCGGAGCGTCGGCCATGTCCGGGTCTTCGCCGCCCTGGCCTCGCTGATCTCCGCGGTCTTCATCCTCTACCCGGCGCTGACCGAGCCCTGGGCCTGGACCCTGGGCCGGATCATCATCGGCTTTTGCTTCTCGGCCGTCTACGTCACCGCCGAAAGCTGGCTCAACAATTCCGCCGACAATGCCAACCGGGGCAAGGCGCTCTCGGTCTATATGGTGGTGCAGACCGCCGGCATCATCGTCGGCCAGTACCTGCTTCTGGCCGCCGACCCGTCGGGCTACCTGCTCTTCATCTTCATGTCGGTGCTGGTCAGCCTCTCCTTCGCGCCGATCCTGCTCACCGCGACGCCGGTCCCGGCTTTCGAGGCGACGCGGCCGATGAGCCTGCGCCAGCTCTACGAAGCCTCGCCGCTGGCCAGTGTCGGCATGCTGATCCTCGGCGGCGTCTTCGCCGCGCAATTCGGCATGGCGGCGGTCTTCGCCACCCAGGCCGGGTTCGATCTTGGCCAGACCTCGCTCTTCATTTCGGCGATCTTCGGGGCCGCACTTCTGGCGCAATACCCGATCGGCTGGCTCTCGGACCGGATCGACCGGCGGGTGCTGGTCGTGGCCCTCGCGGCCATGGGCGGGGCAGGGGCCTTGCTGGGGGTCTTCAGCACCGGCAGCTTCCCGGCGATGCTCGTCGCCGCCTCCATGGTGGGGGCGGCGAGCAACCCGCTCTATTCCCTGCTTCTGGCCTATGCCAACGACTATCTGGAGCACGAGGATATGGCCGCCGCCTCCGCCGGCTTTGTCTTCGTCAACGGGATCGGGGCCGTCGTGGGGCCGCTGATGATCGGCTGGCTGATGGGCTGGATCGGCCCGGCGGGGTTCTGGCTCTTCGTGACCGCGCTGCTCTTCGCGATGACCGGCTACGGGATTTACCGGGTCCGGGTCCGTCCGCGGCCCTCACCCACCTCGGGCGAGGCGACGCCTTATGCCCCGCTCAGCCAGTCGGCCAGCCCGGTCGCCGTCGAACTGGCCCAGGAGGTCTATATCGAGGCAGAGCTTGGTGAGGAACCGGAAGCAAACTGACACATAGCGTGACTTGCGGCGATGTGACAGTTCTGTAACGTGCTGTCAGGGGGCGGTTTTGTGCTGGAGGCGGGACGTGGTCAAGCCGGAGGAGATCCTGGCGTACTGGCTCGACGAGGTCGGGTCGGAAGGGTGGTACAGGGGCGGTGAGGCGCTCGATGCGGAGGTCCAGGAGCGGTTCGGCCCGACACTGGACGAGGCCAATGCCGGGGCCTGCGGCCTTTGGCTGACCTACCCGGCCGGCACGCTGGCCTACATCATCCTGACCGACCAGTTCACCCGCAACATGTTCCGCGGCGAGGCCCGCGCCTTCGCCTCCGATTGCGCCGCCCGCGCGGCCTCGAAGATCGCGATCAGCCGCGACTGGGATTTGCGGATCGACGAACCGGCGCGGCAGTTCTTCTACATGCCGCTGATGCACTCCGAGAACCTGATCGACCAGGACCGCGCGGTGCGTCTGATCCTGACCCGGATGCCGGAAACCGGCGACAACAATCTGATCCACGCCAAGGTCCATCGCGAGATCATCCGCCGCTTCGGCCGCTTCCCCTACCGCAACGCCGCACTCGGCCGGGCCTCGACCGAGGCCGAGCAGGCGTTTCTCGATGGCGAGGGCTATGGCGGCATCATGCGCGAGCTTGAGGCCCAGGCCGAACCGGCCTGATCGACCTCTCCACAGACCTGTCGAGACTGAGTTGCGTTGGCGGGCGCCCGCGCAGCACGCCCGGCTCGCCGGCCGCCGCGGCAATCGGCGCGCCGCCTTGCGCCTGATGGGACCCGGCAATGTGCGCCATATGCTGGCCGCCCTCGGTCAAATCGTTTAGCGTTGAAGCGTTTCGGCAAGGAGGAGACAGCGATGGCGGCCAAGAGCTTCGACATGATCGTGATCGGCGCGGGCCCTGGCGGCTATGTCGCCGCCATAAGGGGCGCCCAGTTGGGTCTTTCCGTCGCCATCGTCGAGCGCGAGCATATGGGCGGCATCTGCCTCAACTGGGGCTGCATCCCGACCAAGGCCATGCTGCGCTCGGCGGAGGTCTTTCACCTCATGCACCGGGCCAAGGATTTCGGGCTTTCCGCCTCAGGCATCAGCTACGATCTCGATGCGGTGGTCAAACGCTCCCGTCAGGTCGCCGGCCAGCTCAATTCCGGCGTCGGCCACCTGATGAAGAAGAACAAGGTGACCGTGGTCATGGGTGAGGCCACGCTGCCCGCCAAGGGCAAGGTTTCGGTCAAGACCGAGAAGGGCACCGAGGACCTGGCCGCGCCCGCCATCGTGCTCGCCACCGGCGCCCGCGCCAGGGAACTGCCGGGGCTCGAGGCCGACGGTGATCTGGTCTGGACCTACAAACACGCCCTGGTCCCGCCGCGGATGCCCAAAAAGCTCCTGGTGATCGGCTCCGGCGCCATCGGCATCGAATTCGCCAGCTTCTACAACACGCTCGGCTGCGACACGAGTGTGGTCGAGGTGATGGACCGTATCCTGCCCGTCGAAGATGCCGAAATCAGCGCCTTCGCGAAGAAGAGCTTTGAGAAACAAGGCATGAGCATCCGCGAAAAGGCCATGGTCAAGCAGCTCGACCGGGTGAAGGGCAAGGTGACGGCCCATATCGAACAGGGCGGCAAGACCACCAAGGAAGACTTCGACGCCGTGATCTCCGCGGTCGGCATCGTCGGCAATACCGAGGGGCTGGGGCTCGAGACCCTCGGCGTCAAGGTCGACCGCGCCCATGTCGTCACCGACAAGTATTGCCGCACTGGGGTCGAGGGTCTCTACGCCATTGGCGATCTCGCCGGTGCGCCCTGGCTCGCCCACAAGGCGTCCCACGAAGGCGTCATGGTGGCCGAACTGATCGCCGGCAAGAACCACGTCCACGCTGTCGACCCCGACGCCATCGCCGGCTGCACCTATTGCCATCCGCAGATCGCCTCGGTCGGCCTGACAGAGGCCCAGGCCAAGGAGAAGGGCCACGACATCCGCGTCGGCCGCTTCCCCTTCATCGGCAATGGCAAGGCCATCGCGCTTGGCGAACCCGAGGGCCTCGTGAAGACCGTCTTCGATGCCAAGACCGGAGAGCTTCTGGGCGCCCATATGGTCGGCGCCGAAGTGACGGAACTGATCCAGGGTTATGTTGTGGGCCGCACGCTGGAAACCACCGAGGAAGACCTGATGAACACCGTCTTCCCGCACCCGACACTCAGCGAAATGATGCATGAAAGCGTGCTCGACGCCTACGACCGCGCGATCCATTTCTAGAGCACGCGGCCGCGTCGCATCTCAGAGCGCGGCGTCGAGCTTCGCCAGGATCTCGGCCCAGCCGCCGCGGTGATTGTTCCGGCTGTCCTCGCTCGGGAACCGGACATGGGTCAGCGTCACATCGGTGCCGCCGTCCCGGGCCGTGAAATCCAGCGTGACCGTCGAGTCGGGCTGGGTGAAGGCCGAGACCCAGGTGAAGACGAGCCGGTTCGGGCGGTCGATCTCCAGATACTCCCCCTCATGGGGCAGATCGCCGGCCTCCTCGCCGCGCATCACGATGCGGAACCGGCCGCCGACCCGGGCATCGGACGTGGCCTCGGGCACCGACATGGTCGGGCCGGGGGCCATGAACTTCGCCAGCATCGCCGGGTCGAGCCAGGCATCGAACACCTGCTCCGGCGGGTGGTTGTAGTGGTGCGAGACCTCAAGAGCGAGATCGGTCATCCTTTGTCCTCCTTCAGGGCAGCATCGAGGGCGGAAAGCCGCAGCGCCCAGATCGAGCGCAGATCGGCAAACCATTGGTCGACAAGGGAAAGCGGCTCCATCCGGACCTCGATGAGATGCTCGCGCCAGATCGTCCGCCGCGCCACGAGCCCGACCCTCTCCAGCACCTTGATGTGCTTGGAGACGGCATTGAGGCTGATGTCGTAGCGCCGTGCAATCTCGGTGACCCGGAGCGGTCCCTCCTGTGCCAGAAGCGTCAGGATGGCCCGCCGTGTCGGGTCCGAGGCGGCCTTGAGCACGTCGCTCAGGTCCGGGGAGTCCTTTCGTTCAACCATATGGATGAATTAACTAACGCCAACACATCAATCAACCCAAAAGGTGAATGAGTGCGATGTCAGCAGCCCCTGAAATGTTCACCCAATGTTCACATTTTCCGATTGGCGGCGGAGGCGGCGCGGACTATGTTCGGGGCAACGCCACGGGGGCACGAGCATGGCCGAGTTGAAGCAGATCGAGGTGCGCGGCGCGCGCGAGCACAACCTCAAGAACATCGATATCGACATCCCCCGCGACCAACTCGTGGTGATCACCGGACTTTCCGGTTCGGGGAAGTCCTCGCTCGCCTTCGACACGATCTATGCCGAGGGCCAGCGCCGCTATGTCGAATCGCTCTCCGCCTATGCCCGGCAGTTCCTCGACATGATGGAAAAGCCGGATGTGGACCACATCACCGGCCTCTCGCCGGCGATCTCCATCGAGCAGAAGACCACCTCGAAGAACCCGCGCTCCACGGTCGGCACGGTCACCGAGATCTACGACTACATGCGGCTCCTCTTCGCCCGGGTCGGCACGCCCTATTCGCCCGCCACCGGCCTGCCGATCGAGGCGCAGCAGGTGCAGGATATGGTCGACCGGGTGATGGCGATGGAGGAGGGCACCCGCGGTTACCTCCTCGCCCCGATTATCCGCGACCGGAAGGGGGAGTACCGCAAGGAATTCCTGGAACTGCGCAAGCAGGGCTTCCAGCGCGTGAAGGTGGACGGGGAGTTCCACGACCTCGACAGCCCGCCGACGCTCGACAAGAAATTCCGGCACGATATCGACGTCGTGGTCGACCGGATCGCGGTGAAAGAGGGCCTTGAGACAAGGCTGGCCGACTCGTTCCGCACCGCGCTCGACCTCGCTGATGGCATCGCCGTTCTGGAGACCGCGCCAAAAGACGGGGAGCCGGAACGGATTACGTTCTCCGAGAATTTCGCCTGCCCGGTCAGCGGTTTCACCATCCCGGAGATCGAGCCGCGGCTCTTTTCCTTCAACGCACCCTTCGGCGCCTGCCCGGCCTGCGACGGGCTCGGGGTGGAGCTGTTCTTCGACCCCGGGCTGATGGTCCCGGATGTCACGCTCAGCCTCGCCGATGGCGCCATCGCGCCCTGGCGCAAGGGCAAGTCGCCCTATTTCCTGCAAACCATCGAGGCCATCGCAAAGCACTACGAGTTCGACAAGAACGCCCGGTGGAAGGACCTCCCGGCCTTCGTCCAGCAGATTTTCCTCTATGGCTCGGGCGAGGAGGAGATTCCGTTCCGCTATGACGAGGGCGGGCGCGTCTATCAGGTGACACGGCCCTTCGAGGGCGTCATTCCGAACATGGAACGGCGCTACCGCGAGACCGACAGCGCCTGGATTCGCGAGGAATTCGAGCGCTACCAGAACAACCGGCCCTGCGGCACCTGCCACGGCTACCGGCTCCGCGAAGAGGCGCTCGCGGTGAAGATCGCCGGGCTCCATGTCGGCCAGGTCGTCGAGATGTCGATCCGTGAGGCGCTCGCCTGGATCGCGGAGGTGCCCGAAAGCCTGACGGATCAGAAGAACGAGATCGCCGTCGCGATCCTGAAGGAGATTCGGGAGCGGCTCGGCTTCCTGAACAATGTCGGTCTCGAATACCTGACGCTCAGCCGTGCCGCCGGGACGCTCTCGGGCGGCGAGTCCCAGCGTATCCGGCTGGCGAGCCAGATCGGCTCCGGCCTCACCGGCGTGCTCTATGTGCTCGACGAACCCTCCATCGGGCTCCACCAGCGCGACAATGACCGGCTGCTGACGACCCTGAAAAACCTGCGTGATCAGGGCAATACGGTGATCGTGGTGGAGCACGACGAAGAGGCGATCCGCGAGGCGGATTACGTCTTCGATATCGGGCCGGGGGCCGGGGTCCATGGCGGCCAGATCGTGGCCGAAGGTACGCCCGGCGCCATCGCGAAGAACGCCAAGAGCGTCACCGGCGATTACCTCGCCGGGCGGCGCGAGATCCCGGTGCCGGCGACGCGGCGCAAGGGCAACGGCAAGAAACTCGTCGTCAAGAAGGCCAGCGGCAACAACCTGCGCGCGGTCGATGCGGAGTTCCCGCTCGGCAAGTTCGTCTGCGTCACCGGCGTGTCCGGCGGCGGCAAGTCGACCCTGACCATCGAGACGCTGTTCAAAACCGCCTCGATGCGGCTCAACGGCGCGCGGCAGACCCCGGCGCCCTGCGAGACGATCAAGGGGCTCGAACATCTCGACAAGGTGATCGATATCGACCAGCGGCCCATCGGACGCACGCCCCGGTCCAACCCCGCGACCTATACCGGCGCCTTCACCCCGATCCGCGACTGGTTCGCCGGCCTGCCGGAGGCCAAGGCGCGGGGTTACAAGCCCGGGCGGTTCTCCTTCAACGTGAAGGGCGGGCGCTGCGAGGCGTGCCAGGGCGACGGGGTGATCAAGATCGAGATGCACTTCCTGCCGGATGTCTACGTGACCTGCGAGACCTGCAAGGGCGCGCGCTACAACCGCGAGACCCTGGAGATCAAGTTCAAGGGCAAGAGCATCGCCGACGTCCTCGACATGACCGTCGAGGACGCGCAGGAGTTCTTCAAAGCGGTCCCGTCGATCCGCGAGAAGATGGACGCCCTCGTCCGCGTCGGCCTCGGCTATATCAAGGTGGGCCAGCAGGCGACCACGCTGTCGGGCGGTGAGGCGCAGCGGGTGAAGCTGTCAAAGGAGCTGTCGAAACGCTCGACAGGTCGCACATTGTATATTTTGGACGAGCCAACCACCGGTTTGCACTTCGAGGATGTTCGAAAACTGCTAGAAGTGCTTCACGAGCTGGTGGACCAGGGCAACACCGTCGTGGTCATCGAGCACAATCTCGATGTCATCAAGACCGCCGACCACATCATCGATATCGGCCCCGAGGGCGGCGATGGCGGCGGCCAGATCGTCGCCACCGGCACGCCGGAAGAGGTGGCCAGCGTGGCAGAGAGCCATACCGGCCGCTACCTCAAATCGATGCTCGGCACCGGCAAGGTCGCGGCCGAGTAGACGCTAGCCGGCCTTGTTCGTGTTGATGCCCAGAAGCTGATAGGGTGGGCAATAGCCGAGCGCCGCGGTGCCGAGCATGACGGCGCCGACGATCCCTGCGACCCAGGCCCAGAGACCGGAGAGCGTGGCAATGGCCAGGATCAGGAGAACTGCGCCGACCACGGCGCGGATGAGACGTTCGGTTCTTCCGACATTCTGGATCATGGGGGGCTCCTTGAACTGAATACATGATTCTTTTGTCATGTATTCTGCCCCCGGCCTTTGATCCATGTCAGGCAGGGACGGCGAAAGGCCCGGGTTGCACGGGTTTGTGATCGTGGGCCGGGCCGGCGCCGCCGGGACGACCGGAGCAGGCGCGTGGCGCGCTAACGCCGCCCGCGCCCCTCGAACCGGGGCAGGAGGGCGCTGAAATCGCGGCCCTTGCCGTCCTCTTCGTCCACGAACGTCGCGTAGAGGTCGGTCGCGGCGGCGCCCATCGGGGTCTCGGCATCCGCGGCCTCGGCGGCCTGTTGGCTGAGCCGCAGGTCCTTTAGCATCAGTTCAGCGGCGAAGCCCGGGGCGTAGCCGTTATCCGCCGGGCTCTCCGGGCCGACACCCGGGGCCGGGCAATAGGCGTTCATCGTCCAGGAATAGCCCGAGGACGTGCTGACCACGTCGAACATCGCCTGCCGGTCGAGGCCAAGCCGGTCCGCGAGGTTGAAGGCTTCGCAGGTCACCGCCATGGTCGCGCCGAGGATCATGTTGTTGCAGATCTTCGCCGCCTGCCCGTTTCCGGCGCCGCCGCAATGGACCGCCTTCTGCCCCATGATCTCGAAGAGCGGCTGCACGGCGGCGAAGGCGTCTTCCGGCCCCCCGGCCATGAAGGTCAGCGTGCCCGCCGTGGCGCCGCCAATCCCGCCGGAGACCGGGGCGTCCACCGCGCGCAGCCCGGCGGCCCCGGCGGCGGCGGCCACGGCACGGGCGCTCTCCACATCGACGGTGGAGCAGTCGAGATGGACGGCGCCTTGGGCCATCGCCGGGCGGATCTCGGCGGCCACCGCGCGCAGCACGGCGCCGTCGGGCAGCATGGTCAGCACCACCTCGGCGCCCGCCACGGCCTCCGCCGCGCTGGCCGCGAGCGTCAGGCCCGAAGGCCGCGCCACCGGGTCGTAGCCGGTCACCTCATGCCCCGCCGCCGCCAGATTGGCCGCCATCGGCGCGCCCATATTCCCCAGCCCGATCACCGCGATCTTCATGTCGGCTCCCTTTCATAAGTCAGCGCATCCGCCCCGAGCGGCAGCAGCATCCGCGAGACATCGGCCCCCGTCACCCCCTCCCAGGAGCCATGGCGCCAATGCGGCGTGCGATCCCTGTCGATGATCGCCGCCCGGATGCCTTCGAGGAAGTCGCCATGTTCCATCGCGCGGTGGGTGAAGCGGTACTCCAGATCGAGGGCGAACTCGATGGTGGGCCGGGTGCGGACCCGGTGCACGATCTCGACGGCGCAGGCCATGGAGAGGGGGGCGTTGCGGGCCATGAGTTTGAGGGCCTCGGCGACAGGCTCCGGCGCCGGGTCGTCGAAGCCGCGATGGATGTCCGCGAGCCGTTCGCCGGCGAAGTTGCGGTCGATATCCGCTTGCCAGCCCTCCAGACGCCCGGCGAGGGCAGGGCGGGCGGCCCGGTCCACCGCCTCCCAGTCGCCGGTCTCGGCGAGGGTGCGTTTCAGCGCCTCCCACTCCGCTTCCGGCAGGTAGTAATCGGCGAACCTGGCATGGATCGCGTCGCCCGGCCCCATGCGCCAGCCGGTGGTGCCGAGGAACTCGCCGAGCCGCCCCGGCGCCCGGGCGAGGATCAGCGAGCCGCCCACATCCGGTATGAGCCCGATCCCGCATTCTGGCATCGCGATCTGGCTGGTGTCGCCGACGATCCGGTGCGAGCCGTGGCAGCCCACGCCCACGCCGCCCCCCATGGTGAAGCCTTGCAGGAAGGTCACCACCGGCTTGGGAAAATGAAACAGCGCCCGGTTCATCCGGTATTCGTCGCGCCAGAACCGGCGGCCATAGCCGAAATCGCCCGCCGTCCCTGTGGCATACATTTCCTGGATGTCGCCGCCGGCGCAGAACGCCTTCTCTCCCTCGGCATCGATGATCAGCAGTTCGACATCGTCATCGTCGGCCCAAAGCTCCAGCGCGCGCTCGATCTCCAGACACATCGCCCAGGTCAGCGCATTGAGCGCCTTGGGCCGGTTGAGCGTGATCCGCCCCGCGCAGCCGTCGCGCCGGATCGCGATCTCGCTCATGCGCCGACCAGGGAGCGGGCGACGATCATCCGCATGATCTCGTTGGTGCCTTCGAGGATCTGGTGAACCCGCAGGTCGCGGACGATCTTCTCGATCCCGTAATCGGCCAGGTATCCGTAGCCGCCATGGAGTTGCAGGCACTGGTCCGCGACGGCGGAGCCCACTTCGGTCGCCTTCTTCTTCGCCATGGCGCAGAATTTCGGCGCCTCCTTGTGGCCTTGGTCCAGATACCACGCGGCCCGGTGCAGCAGCGTCCGCGCCGCCTGCAACTCGATCTCCATATCGGCGAGGCGGAACTGCAGGGCCTGGAACTCGGCGAGGGATTTCCCGAACGCCCTGCGCTCGCCCATATACGTGAGCGTCGCATCGAGCGCGGCCTGGGCGGCGCCCAGCGAACAGGCCCCGATATTGAGCCGCCCGCCGTCGAGGCCGGCCATGGCGTAGCGGAACCCGGCGCCTTCTTCGCCGAGCAGGTTCCCCGCGGGCGCCGCGCAGGTGTCGAACTGCACCTGCCGGGTGGGTTGCGAGCGCCAGCCCATCTTGTCTTCGAGCCCACCGAAGCTCAGCCCCTCCGCGCCATCCTCGACAATCACGGCCGAAATGCCTTTCGGCCCCTCGGCGCCGGTGCGGCACATCACGACATAGGCGTCCGAATAGCCGCCGCCGGAGATGAACGCCTTGGTGCCGGAAAGGCGGTAGCCCTCATTCGTCCGTTCCGCCTTCGTCTTCAACGCCGCCGCGTCGGAGCCCGATCCGGGCTCGGTCAGGCAATAGCTGAACACCGTCTCCATGCTCAGCGCCTTGGGCAGGAACCGGGCTTTCAGATCGTCCGACCCGTAGCTCTCGATCATCTTGGCGCACATATTGTGGATCGACAGGAACGCCGCGACCGACGCACAGGACCGGCTCAGCGCCTCGAAGACCAGCGTCGCGTCGAGCCGGGTCAGGCCGGTGCCCCCGACCTCCTCGCCCACATAGAGCCCGCCGAAGCCCAGTCCGGCGCATTTCGGCCAAAGCGCCTTCGGGATCGTCCCCGCCGCCTCCCACTCCCGGGCATGGGGCGCGATCTCGGCCTCACCGAAGGCCCGCGCCATCTCGGTGATGGCCTGTTGTTCCTCGCTCAGCGCAAAATCCATGGCTCCCCCGCCGCCCGATGAATTGAACGAGCGTTCAGATTATCTCTGCCAGCCCGGACAGGCCGTGTCAAAGACCGCGTTCAGAGATCGGCGTGAAACTCCTCGATCAGATGCCGGACCATGGCCTGCATCCGGCCTTCGTGATCCGCGCCGTGTTTCTTCGCCTCGGCATAGACCGCGCGCTGGCGGTCGGCGGAGGTGCCGCCCTCGACGATCCGCCTTGCGCCTTCGACCTCGGTCACGCAGCCTAAGGCGTCCGCATCCTCCGCGGTCATCTCCAGGAGTTCCTCGAGCAGCGCCGCCACCGGCACGATCTCGCCGCGGCCGAAATCCACCAGCCCGCCTGCGACGCCGTAACGCTGCGCCCGCCAGCGGTTCTCGGCGATCAGGAAATTGTCATAGCGCCGCCAGCGCTGGTTGTTGCGTCTCAGCCGCCAGAGCATGCGGATGATGCACTGGGTGAGCGCAGCCAGCGCCAGCGTGTGTTCGAGCCGGGGCTGGACGTCGCAAATCCGGCTTTCCAGGGTGGGGAACTTGTCCGACGGGCGCAGGTCCCACCAGATCTTCGTCGCATCCTCGATCACCCCGATATCGACGAGGATCTGCACCGAGCGCTGGTATTCGTCCCAGCTATGGAGCCGCGGCGGCAGGCCGGTCCGGGGCAGGTTGTCGAATACCGTCAGCCGGTAGGAGGCGAGCCCGGTATCCTCCCCCTGCCAGAACGGCGAGGAGGTGGACATCGCCAGAAGGTGCGGCAGGAAGTAGGACATCTGGCCCAAGAGATCGGCCCTGAGAGCGTCCGAGCCGAGCCCGACATGGACATGCATCCCGCAGATCAGGAGCCGCCGCACGACGCCGCCGAGATCGTCGTGGAGCTGATTGTAGCGCTCCTTGTCGGTGTGGTGCTGCTGCTTCCAGTCCGCCGCCGGGTGGCAGGAGACGGCAATCGGCGTCAGGCCGAACTTCCCGGCTTCCTCGGAGATACAGGCGCGCAGTCTTTGCAGATCGGCGCGGGCCTCGGCGATATTGGCGCAGACCTTGGAGCCGATCTCGATCTGGCAGCGCATGTATTCCGGGCTGACCTGTTCGCCGAGCTTCTGCTGGCAGGCTTCCAGCAGCCCCGGCGGCTGTTCGGCGAGCGCGCCGGTCTCCTTGTCGACGAGAAGATACTCCTCCTCGATCCCCAGGCTGAATTCCGGTTCTGCCATGGCGCCCCTCCGCCCCCTCGGTCGGCCAAGTTGAGCAAAGCGGTGTCGCTCAGGCAAGCGTTTCGGTCGCCGCAGCCCGTCCCGACAAGGCGGAAAGCCCCGTGTCCGGACACGATTTTCGTCCCGTCGGGGCACGGTTCGGGCTAGGATCGGCGCGGGGTGCGGCCCAGCTTTGGCTCCGTGCCCGCTCCCAGATTGCTTCCGCGGGTCGCCAAGCCGAGGACATTTGCTCATGTCGAAAAAGACCGAAACCATCGAAATCCGGGTCTCTCCGGAACTTAAATCGGATCTTGCGCGCCGCAGCCGGACGGCCGGGCGCTCGATGAGCGATATCGTGCGCGGCCTGATCGAGGCGGAAGCGCGGGGCGGGCCGGTTCCGCAACTGACCCATGGAGGTTCCCCAATGCCCCGTTCCCGACTTCCCGCCCGCGCCGTCGCCTTCGGCCTGCCCGTGCTCGCGCTGGCCGGTGTCTACCTGACCTTTTCGCAGACGCCGGTGAGTGCCTCGGCCGAAATCCGCAGCCATTTCGCCAGCGTCGACCGCAATCTCGATGGCCTCGTGAGCGCCGAGGAGGTGCGTGCGGTACTCGTCGAGGAGGAATGGGAGCCGGATGCGACCTGCGGTTCCGCCGAGGCCGAACCGGACGAGCCCTGCACCCTCGACGCCGCCGTCACGATGCATCTCGCCCGGGCCGATTCGGATGGCGACGGGACGGTCGATTTCGAGGAGTTCGAGGCGGTGTCCCTGCGCGACCGGGCCGAGGATTTCCTTTACCTCGACATCGACGAGAACGGCTATGTGACCGTCGACGAGCTTGCCGGTCACGAGCTTTGGGACCTGCTCGATCCCGAAATCGCGGCGGAGGTCGAGGCCGAGGACGGTTTCGTTCTCAGCGCCGCCTGCCGGGCGCAGCTCGAAGCCGAGGAGTTGCCCGGGCTCGCCAAGACCTGCGGTGTGACCTACGAGCTGGGCGTGGAGCTTGCCGCCTTCGACGCCAACCGCGACGGGCGGGTGTCGCTGCGCGAGTTCCTCGAAAGCTGAGGCGCGTCGTTTCGGCCGATCCGAAGGGTTCCGGGTCGGCCATCGACGCGCTGCGGCGCATGTATCGCACCTTGACACATGTGTCATGGTGTGATACATGCCTGCATGATCCAGAGCACGCGGGGCAAACGCGCCGCCAACGCAATGAAGGGCCTCAAGGGCTTTCCCGCCGATCTTGTGAAACGGACGCGGGCGATGCTGACGGCGCTCGACGCGGCGGTTGAGCTAGAGGATTTGCGGTTTCCGCCCGGGAACCATCTGGAACGGTTGAGAGGGGATCGCTCCGGGCAGCATTCGGTACGGGTTGGGGGTCAATGGCGTATCTGCTTCGTCTGGACCCCGAACGGCCCCGCCGATGTGGAGATCGTCGACTATCATTGAGAGGAGAGGCCCATGAGCCGGCTCGAAGCGCCGATGCATCCCGGCGAAGTCCTGAAGGAGCTTTATCTCGATCCCCTGGGGATCGGGGCGATTGCGCTGGCGCGCCGCCTTGGCGTGCCGCGGACGCGGATCGAGCGGCTGGTAAAGGGCACGACGGGGATGACGCCGGATACGGCCCTCCGCCTCGCCCGGGCTTTCGGCACGAGCCCGGCGTATTGGATGAACATGCAGACCAATCACGATATGGCCGTGGCGTCCAGGGACATCGACGTGTCGGATATCGAACCCCTGCGGGCCTGAGACCGGTCCGTTTCGCCGACCGGTCTGTCCGCGTCAGAGCAGCCGGACCTGCGTCCCGGTCTCGACGAGGCCATGAAGCTCTTCGATATGCTCGTTATAGAGCCCGATGCAGCCCGAAGAGCTTTGCCGGCCGATCTTGCGGGTGTCGTGGGTGCCGTGGATCAGGTAGGCGGGCCAGGTGAGATAGAGCGCATGGGTGCCGAGCGGGTTGCCGGGGCCGGGCGGCATATAGGCCGGCAGGGTCGGGTCGCGCTCGCGCATCGAGGCCGTGGGCGTCCAGTCCGGACCGACGCGCTTGCGGGTGATCTCGGTATAGCCGCGGCGGGTCAGCTCTTCCGTCAGCGGGACCGAGGAGGGGAAGAGGCGGTAGGTCTGCCCGTCGCCGCCCCAGTAATGCAGGGCGCGGGAGCGGATATCGGCGAGGATCGCGCCCTGGCCGAGACGGTCGAAATGGTCCTGCCAGCTCTGCATCGTCCAGGACGAGACATTGCGCGGCACCGTGCCCTGTTCGCGGACCGCCCCGAGGAGCAGTGAGGGGGTGGCAAGGGTGAGGGCGCTGGCGGTGAGGAACGCGCGGCGGGTGGGGCCTGTCTTGGTCATCTCTGCCTCTGAAGACGCTTGTTTTCGGTGATCTAGCGAAGGCGGCGGCTGCCCGGAAGGCCCGAGGTGAGCGGGGTGGGCACGGCTCACGCAGGTGTCAGCGCCCGTGAGCGGTCAGGCGGCGAGGTCGATCCAGACCGGCACGTGGTCGGAAGGTTTCTCGCGGCCCCGCATCTCCTTCTCGATCCAGCTTTCGCGCAGCAGATCGGCGGCCTGCGGGGTGAGGAGCGCGTGGTCGATCCGGATACCGTCGTTCCGGTCCCAGGCGCCGGCCTGGTAGTCCCAGAAGCTGTAATGGCCCGGTGCCGGGTGGAGTGTGCGGAACGCCTCGGTGAAGCCGAGATTCACGATCCGGCGAAAGGCGGCGCGGCTTTGCGGCAGGAAGAGCGCGTCCTTGCGCCAGGCGTCAGGTTTCGCGGCGTCTTCGACTTGTGGAATTATGTTGTAATCCCCGGCCATTACGGCGGGCTCTTCATTTTCCATCAGCGCCCTGGCGCGCGCCTCCAGCCGGGCCATCCAGCCGAGCTTATAGTCGTATTTCGGGCCCGGGGCCGGGTTGCCGTTGGGCAGGTAGAGGCCGCAGAGCCGGACGGCGTTTTTCTCTCCAATGACAGTGGCTTCGATCCAGCGGGCCTGTTCATCACTGTCGTCCCCGGGCAGGCCGCGGGTGACGTCTTCGAGCGGCAGGCGGGAGAGGATGGCGACGCCGTTGAACCCTTTCTGGCCATGGGTTTCGACGTTATATCCTTTGTCTTCAATGAGATCGCGGGGAAAGTTTTCGTCCACCGACTTGATCTCCTGCAAGAGCGCCACATCCGGTTTCGACGTGTCGAGCCAGTCGAGTACCGTCTCGATCCGGGCTTTCACACCGTTGATGTTGAAGGTGGCGATGCGCATTGAAGGCTCTCCCGTGGTCGACGTCCGGGAGACTCTCGCCGAACCACACGGAATGCAAGGTATGGCCCGTATCTGTGCCATAGGCGGGCCAGATTGTACGTTTTCCAGAGGCGCGTCCGACCGCCAATCTCCGCATGTGTACGGTCTGCGGGCCGGAATGTACGTATCCGAGGCACGCCCCCCCGGCCGCCGGTGCCTACATCGAGAAGGAGGTGCCGCAGCCGCAGGAACTCGACGCGTTCGGGTTCTCGATCACGAAGCGGGCGCCGATCAGTTCCTCGGAGAAGTCGATGGTGGCATCGGCGAGGAAGGGCAGGGAGACGCTGTCGATCACCACCTTCTCACCGGAGCCTTCGAGAATCAGGTCATCCTCCTTCGGCTCGTCGAGATCGATCTCGTACTGGAAGCCGGAACAGCCGCCACCCTCTACCGCGACGCGGAGCGCCTTGCCCTCGGCGGCAGCACCGATCTCGGCCAGGCGGTCGAAGGCGCGGGCGGTGACTTTCGGGGGCAGGGTGAGCATCGGTCGGGTCTCGGTTGTTGCTTACGCGGAAGATAAGGGCGTCGACGCCGCCGGACAAGCGGACGCGCGGACGCAGGCGGGACAAAACTCTTCGAAGAGTTTTGCCAGACCCTTCGAAGGGTCTGCCCCCAGCGGCGCCGTCGCGCGATATTCGACGAACCGCCCTGCCATCGCCGCCGGAACTCGCTATATCCCCGATGGGACAGGAATGCGGGCGAGGCGATGCGCGCGGCTTTTGCAAGCGATCCGGCGGCGAGCCGGGGCCGGCTCCATGCGGAGCCCGAGGCGCGCGTGCGCTCCCCCTTCCAGCGCGACCGGGACCGGATCATCCACGCCTCCGCCTTCCGCCGGCTGAAGCACAAGACTCAGGTCTTCATCGAGCATGAGGGCGACTATTTCCGCACCCGCCTGACCCATTCCATCGAGGTCGGGCAGGTGGCGCGGACCATCGCCGGGGCGCTCGGCCTCGATATCGATCTCGCCGAGGCGGTGGCCCTCGCCCACGACCTCGGCCATCCGCCTTTTGGCCATACCGGCGAGGACGCGCTGCGGGACCTGATGGCCCCCTATGGCGGCTTCGATCACAACGCCCAGGCGATCCGGATCGTGACCTCTTTGGAGCGGCATTACGCGGAATGGGACGGGCTGAACCTGACCTGGGAGAGCCTCGAAGGGATCGCGAAACACAACGGGCCCGTCGCCGAGCCAGTCCCCTGGGCGCTGGCCCAGTACAATGCCCGTCACGACCTGGAGCTGCACAGCCATGCGGGCGCCGAAGCCCAGGTCGCCGCGCTTTCCGACGACATCGCCTACAATTCCCACGACCTCCATGACGGGCTCCGGGCGGAGCTGTTCTCCACCGACGAACTGGCGGAACTGCCGGTGCTGCGGGAGTGTTTCGGGGAGGTGGACGCCAGATATCCCGGCCTGAACTACTACCGCCGGCGGCACGAGGCTCTGCGCCGGTTTTTCGGCATCCTCGTGGAGGACGTGATCGCCGTGAGCGAGCGGCGGCTGAGGGAGATCAACCCGCGTTCGGCGCAGGATGTGCGCGAGGCCGGGCGGCCGATGATCCACTTCACCGACACGCTCTGGGCCGATCTGAAGGTGATCCGCCGCTTTCTCTTCGAGCGGATGTACCGCGCGCCCTCGGTGGTTGAGATGCGGGCCGAGGTGACTCAGGTCGTGCGCGACCTCTTCCCGCTCTTCCTGGCCGACCCGAGCCAGCTTCCGAAACAGTGGCGCAAGGACGTGGCCGAGGCCGAGGCCGAGGCGGCGCTGGCCCGGATCGTCTCGGACTACATCGCCGGCATGACCGACCGTTTCGCGATCAAGACCCATCAGCGGCTCACCGGCCGCAAGCTGGTCTCGAAGCAGGCCAGCTTGCGCTGACGGGCCGCTTTGCGGCCTGCGCCGGGGCGGACCAAAACTCTTCGAAGAGTTTTGCCAGACCCTTCGAAGGGTCTGCGGCGCCGGCGGAGACCGGGCGGCGTGCGTGGGGTCCGGCGACCGGCTCGACCACGGAGCGAAGGAAACTCTTCGAAGAGTTTCGTCAGACCCTTCGAAGGGTCTGGCGCCGCAGGTAGACCGCATCAAGGGCTCTTGCGGATCGTAGAGGGCCGCGATCCGGACATCCGTCGGTCCGTCCCTCCCGCATCCCCGGGGCGGCGTTGACCCCGTAGGCGGTAATGGTAAATGCGGGGCAGGTCTTCCGGAAAGCTCCATGAACGTCTTCGCCGATATCCGCTCGCTCATTCTGACCTGCCTCGACGGCCTCACCGCCGAGGGCGTGCTGCCCGGTGGGCTCGGGACCGGCAATGTCACGGTGGAGCCGCCCCGGGACGCCGCCCATGGCGATATGGCGACGAATGCCGCGATGGTGCTGGCGAAACCCGCCGGGCAGAAGCCGCGCGACATCGCCGAGGCGCTTGCGGCGAAACTGACGACCGATCCCCGCATCACCTCGGCGGAGGTGGCCGGGCCCGGCTTTCTGAACCTGCGGCTGGCGCCGGAGGTCTGGCACGGGGTGATCCGGGCGGCGCTCGGCACCCCTGGCTACGGGCGTTCGGAGATGGGCGGCGGCGAGAAGGTGAATGTGGAGTTTGTCTCCGCCAACCCCACCGGGCCCTTGCATGTGGGCCATACGCGGGGCGCGGTCTTCGGCGATGCGCTCGCCAGCCTCCTCGATTTCGCCGGCTACGATGTGACGCGCGAGTACTACATCAACGACGGCGGCGCCCAGGTCGATGTGCTCGCCCGGTCGGTCTACCTGCGCTACCTGGAGGCCCATGGCCACGAGATCGCCTTCGAGGACGGGACCTATCCGGGCGACTATCTGGTGCCGCTCGGCGAGGCGCTGCTGAAGGAGGTCGGCGGCGCCTATATCGACCGGCCCGAGGCAGTCTGGCTTGCCGAATTGCGGGACTTCGCGACCAATCGGATGATGGACCTCATCCGGGCCGATCTCGCCGCCATCGGGGTGGAGATGGATGTCTTCTATTCCGAGAAATCGCTCTACGGCACCGGGCGGATCGAGGCGGCGATCGACAAGCTCGATGGCAAGGGCCTGATCTATCGCGGCACGCTGGAGCCGCCCAAGGGCAAGCTGCCGGAGGATTGGGAGGCGCGGGAGCAGACCCTGTTCCGGTCCACCGAGCACGGCGACGACGTGGACCGGCCGATCCGCAAATCGGACGGGTCCTGGACCTATTTCGCGCCGGATATCGCCTATCACAACGACAAGATCGAGCGGGGCTTCGCCCAGCTCATCGATGTGCTCGGTGCCGATCATGGCGGCTATGTGAAGCGGATGAAGGCGGCGGTGGCGGCGCTCTCGGACGGGCAGGTGCCGCTCGATGTGAAGCTCATTCAGCTGGTGAAGCTCTGGAAGGACGGGGCGCCCTTCAAGATGTCGAAACGGGCCGGGACCTTCGTCACCCTGCGCGATGTGGTCGATCTGGTCGGGCCGGACGTGGCGCGGTTTCATATGCTGACGCGGAAGAACGATGCGCCGCTCGATTTCGACGTCGACAAGGTGACCGAGCAATCCCGGGAAAACCCCGTTTTCTATGTGCAATACGCCCATGCGCGGGTCTGTTCCGTGTTGCGCAAGGCGGAGGTGCCGGTGGCGGATGCGGCGCTGGCGGGGGCGGACCTCTCCTGGCTCTCCCATCCGGCGGAACTGGCCCTGGCGGCCAAGATCGCCGAATGGCCGCGGCTCGTGGAGATCGCGGCGCGGACTCACGAACCGCACCGCATCGCCTTCTACCTCTATGACCTTGCGAGCGAGTTCCATGGCCTCTGGAACCGGGGCAACGAAGAGCCCGCGCTTCGCTTCCTGCAAGAGGGTGACGCCCCTGCAACACAAGCCAAAATTGCGCTGATCCGGGCCGTGGCGATTGTGATTTCGTCCGGTCTTGGTATCCTTGGCGTGATCCCGGCCGAGGAGATGCGCTGAAGCGCACGGGCCCCCGGGGGTGAGCAGCGGGGCGAGCAGGACGCACCAAGCGCAGTGACGTGTGGAAGAGACCATCGGCGGGCCAACCGCCGGGGCGTATGAGGCGAGAATGGCGGATATTTCGGTTGAGCCGGGGCAGGCATTTGCCCGCGAACCGGCACGGGCGCCCGGACGGGCGGCGGCTGTGGTGCAACTGGCGGGCGGCGTGGTGTCGCTGGCCTTGCTCATCGGGATCGCGGTCTGGGGCACCAGGATGGTGATCCGCGATGTCTCCGGCGTGCCGGTGGTGCAGCCCCTGGCCGAGGGGCCGATGCGGGTGGCGCCGGAGAACCCCGGCGGCGCGGTGACGCCCCATTCCGGGCTGTCGGTCAACACCATCGCGGCGGATGGCGCGGCGGCGGCGCCGGAGGAGACGCTTGTGCTGGCCCCGGCGGGGGTCGATCTGGTGGCCGAGGATCTCGAAGTGACGCCGACGGCCGAGGCCGGGGAGGTGCGCGGGGCAGATGGTGCGGTTCCGGTCGCCGCGGCGGCGCCGGGCGAGGCGCCGCTCTCGGCGGATGAAATCCTGGAGTTGGCGGACCGGATCGCGGCGGAGGCCG
>JANQRL010000014.1 GCA_028284605.1 Paracoccaceae bacterium
TCCAGAAGGAAGGCGGGATCGGCGCCCGCGCCCAACTCGGTCAGGGCCAGATCGAACCCGGCCTCGGCGCGGGGACCGGTGCCCATAGAGGTGCAGAAACAGGTCGGGGCGGAGCGGGCGCATTGCACGGTGACGATCAGCGTCCGCGACCGGCGGTGCAGGTAGCCCGGATCGGCGAAGGGCCCGTGGCCGAAGACCGCGTCCTGCCGTTCGATCGCGGCGAGATCGCAGGGTCTGACCCCGAAGAACACCGTTTCGGGCCAGACCGGGTCCGCCGCCTCCACCGTGAACCCGTCGCCGTCGCGCTTCGCCGACCAGAGCTTCTGGCGGGCGGGAAAGAGCCATTCCTTCAATCCGAACGGGCCCACGACATAGTCGAACCAGCGGTCCGGATCGCCGTCCTCGAGCCGGTAGCTCCCCGGCGCCTGGGCGTCGCTGCGCCCGCGCGGCAGCTCGGGCTCGGTGACCTCGACATAGCGCATCGCGCCGTCCGTTTCGCGCGGTGCGATGACCCGGCGGCCCGAGGCGAGGCAGGCGGCGAGCAATTGGCGCGGATCGTCGAGCCCAAGGGCTTTGACAGGTTCTGTCTTGGCTCCTCCCACAGGGCTCCTCCCACAGGGCTCCTTCCACGGGGCCCGCGCCGGTGCCGCCGCGGTCTCTGCGGCAGCCGGCCGGACGGTCCGGCAAGGGCGACCATGACAGGCTGTCGCTGCGGCGCTTTGACATAGCACAAATCGTAGCGGGCGATCCTTCGACGAAGGATCGGGGCGCCGGCGCCGGCCGGCGCGAAAGTCTTCGCGAAGACTTTGCGCCCGGCGGCTTCCGTGTCGTGCGACTCAGAGCCTCGGAAAGACCCCGGCAAACCGGTCCGCCGCCGCCTTGCGCACAAAGACCGGGCATTGGCCGAAGGGGCAGGGGACCTCGGCCTCGCCCGCGACCTGCTGCCCGGTCCAAACATGGACCCAGTCGGTGCCGGCGGGCAGCGGCACGCGCATCTCCTCCACCCCCGGCGCCATAACCGGGGCGACCAGCAGGTCGGGGCCCAGCATGTAGCGCGTCGCGTCCGCACCGGATTCGTCGGGGAAATGATAGAAGACCGGCGCCATGACCGGGTCGCCGGTGGCGCTGTGGGTCTCGAAGAGGCTGGTCAGATAGGGCCGGAGCCTTTCGCGCACCGCCAGCTGCCCGGTCAGCACCGCCTCGACCTCCTCGCCGAACGACCAGACCTCGTTCGGCCCACCGCTCTCGGTGAAGATAGTGTAGGTGTCGGCGCCGTATGTCGCGGGCTCCCCCTCGGCGGAGACCGGCAGGCCTTCGGGGACCCGGAACCCGTGCAGCCGGCAGATCGGCGAGAACACCCCGAATTCGAACCACCGGATCAGCAACTCGCGGAACGGCTCGGATTGGCCATGACCCAAATAGAACCCGCCGATATCCGTGGTCCACCAGCCCATACCGCTCATCCCGGCATGGAGCCCGGCGGGGATCTGGGCGCGGAACCAGTCCCAGTCCGACCAGACATCCCCGGACCAGAGCACCACCCCGTGCCGCTGGGAACCGGCCCAGGCGGAACGGGTCAACAGCACGCCCTCCGGTGCGCCCGCCGCCTCCAGCCCTGCGCGATAGCGTGCGGCATGGAGGTCGGGATAGGCGCAGAGCATCTCGGCCCCGTTGCCGAGCGCGGTGCGGACATTCTCCGGATGCGGCGGGCGCAGTTCCGGCTCGCAGGAATCGAGCCAGAAATTGGTGAGCCCGTGATCGACATAGCCGCGCTTCACGAGATCCCAGTGTGTGTCGCGGGCTTCCGGGTTGAACGCGTCGTAATAGGTGAAGAAGCCGGGGCCGGCCGGGTGCTTGTCCGGAAAACTGATCAGCGCCGGAACGCCCCGTTCGCCTGTCAGCAGCAGCCCGCGCTCCATCATCTCGCGGTAGTCTTCGGCGGCGGCGGAGACGGTGGGCCATGTCGAGACCATCACCTCGATGCCCATCCCGCGCAGTTCCGCCACCATCGCCGCCGGGTCCGGCCAGTCGGCGGGGTCGAAGCGCCATTCGCCCTGCCGGGTCCAGTGGAAGAAGTCGATGATGATGCAGGAGAGCGGCAGGTTGCGGCGGCGGTATTCGCGGGCGATCTCCAGAAGCTCGTCCTGGGTCCGGTAGCGCAGCTTGCATTGCCAGAAGCCCGTGGCCCAACCGGGCAGGGCGGGGGAATGGCCCGTGGCCCCGGCATAGGCGCGCAGGATCTCGGCCGGGCTGTCCCCGGCGACGATCCAGTAATCGAGGCCCGGCGTCGCCTCGGCGGTCCAGCGGGTGATGTTGCTGGCGAGATCGACGCGGCCTACTGCCGGATTGTTCCAGAGCATCCCGTAGCCGCGCGAGGAAGTCAGGAAGGGTATCGCCACATGGGCGTTCTGCTGCATCAGGCTGGTCGAGGTGCCCTTGAGGTCCATCCGCCCATGCTGCGGCTGGCCGAGGCCCCAGAACGCCTCACCGTCCTGCGCCGCGAAGGTGGCCTCAAGCCGCCAGGAGCCGGAGGCGAGGGATTTGAAGTTGCGCACCCTTGGCCCTGGGAAATGGCTCCGCGCCTCTTCGAGGAGCAGGGCGCCGGTGTCGGCGCGGAGGAAGCGGAGAACCAGTTCCGCCTTCACCTCGGCGCCGAGCCGGGGGACGATCCGGGCCTCGACGCGAAGCCGCCCGCGGGTCAGATCGGCGCGGTCCCCGGCGATATCGATCCGGGCGGTCTCGTGTGGGATCGGCAGGAGCGCGCTGTGATGGGGCTCGACGACGGTGCGGCCGGGGCGGGCCCGCACCCGGACGGCATGGGCGCCCCAGGGCTCGATGCGCAGGGTCTCGCCGCCAAAGCGTGCGATCAGTGCGCCGCCGTCTTCGGAGAAGACCGTCACGGGACGACCCGACAGCTTGGCTCGGCGCAGGCCACGTGCATCGCGGAAACTTCACGCATCACGGGAGGTATCCCATTTAGTTTCTTGAAAAACAACATGATACTATTGGCAGCACCTCTCACGGCCGGAGCCTCCCGCACGCCTTTGCCAAAGGCAATAGCGCATCCTCGTCCGGAACCCGCTGGTGGCCTCAGATCAGCCCGATTCACTGGGGCCGGTCAATGGCACCGGTGGCTCCGAAAGGGCCTGCCGCGCAATCCTCCCCAGGAGAACCGTAAAAGAATCGCTTGCCGAAACCGGTTTCGGTGAAAACACTCTTGCGCATGGGAGGACGACAATGACGGCGGCACTCGCGGCTGAACCGGTGCAGGGACCCGCGCAACGGGTCACCATCACCGATGTCTCCGAGGCGCTGGGCCTCGCCAAGAGCACCGTGTCGCGCGCGCTCAACGGCTATCCCGATATCGCCGAAAGCACCCGCGCCCGGATCGCCGCCAAGGCGCGGGCCATGGGCTATGTCCCGCTCTCCCAGGCTCAGGGGATCAAGACCGGGCGCACCCGCTCCCTCGGCCTCGTCATCCAGTTGGCGGACCACGATTCGCACCGCCCCTTCCTGGCCGAATTCCTCGCCGGGCTCAGCCATGCCGCCAGTGTCGAAGGCTGGACGCTGACCGTGGCCACCTCGGAAAGCGAGCCCGAGACCCTGGCCAAGATGGAGGCGCTGCTGCGCGACCGGAAGGCGGACGGGTTCATCCTGCCGCGCACCATGCTGAACGACCCGAGAATCGAGCTTCTGCGCGCCCGCGGCGTGCCCTTCGTGCTTTTCGGGCGCACCGCGGACCCGACCGGCTGCGCCTGGTTCGACATTCTCGGCGAAGAGGCGATGCGCGAGGCGGTTCTCTGGCTGGCCGGGCTCGGGCACCGGCGGATCGGCTTCGTCAATGGCGGCACGCGCTACACCTATTCGGCGCTCCGGCGCGAGGGATATGCGGCGGGGCTCAGCGAGGCCGGGCTGGGCTTCGACCCCGATCTGGTTGTCGAGGATGCGGTGACCCCCGCCGAGGGCGAGCGCGCGGCGCAGCGTCTGCTAAACCTCACCGAACCGCCCACGGCGATCCTCTACGCCGTGGATGCCGTAGCGCTGGGCCTCTATCGCGTCGCCCGGGAGATCGGGCTGATGGTGGGCCGCGATGTCTCAGTGATGGCCTATGACGGCACGCCGGAGGGGATCGCCGCCGATCCCCCGCTCACCACCTTCGTCGTGGATTTCCGCGATGCCGGCGAGCGGCTCGCCGCGATGCTCATGCGCCGGGTGCGGGGCGAGGCGCCGGAAGCCTTGCGGGAAACCGCGCCGGCCAGATTTCTCGACCGGGGATCGGCGGGCCCGCCCGCGCTGACCTCGGCTCAACTGAAGACGGCGATCGGGGCAAAGACCCCGGCGCAGATCACCTAGACCCAACGGAGGGAGACCAACATGACCTATCTCAGAGTTCGCCATCTCGGCAGCGCGGCCATGGCGCTCGCGCTTTCGGCGATGGCGGTGCAGGCCGAAGACATCCGGTTCTGGACCACCGAGGAGCAGCCGGAGCGGCTCGCGCGGCAAGAGGCGATGGCCGCGGATTTCGCCGCCGCCACGGGCCATAATGTGGAGGTGATCCCGGTCACCGAGAGCGATCTCGGCACCCGCGCCACCGCCGCCTTTGCCGCCGGGGATCTGCCGGACGTGATCTACCACCCGCTGCAATTCGCGCTGCCCTGGGCCGAGGCCGGCATCCTCGACACCGAGGCGGCGACGGATGTGATCGAGATGCTGGGCGGCGACACCTTCGCCTCCGGCGCGCTGGAGATGGCCGCGACGGCGGACGGCTATGCCTCGGTGCCGGTGGACGGCTGGACCCAGATGATCGTCTACCGCAAGGACCTCTTCGACGCGGCCGGGCTGGAGCCGCCGACGACCTATGCCAATGTCGTCGCGGCGCTCGAGGCCCTGCACAACCCGCCGGAGGTCTATGGCTTTGTGGCGGCGACCAAGGTCGACGAAAACTTCATGTCGCAGGTGCTGGAGCATGTGTTTCTCGCCAATGGCGTGAGCCCGGTGGACGGTGACGGGTTCGCCGCGCTCGACGAGGCGGCCACGACCGAGGTGCTCGAGTTCTACAAGGCCATCGCCGAAGCGTCGCCTCCGGGCGAGCTGTTCTGGGAGCAGTCCCGGACGCTCTACTTCTCGGGCAATGCGGCGATGATCATCTGGTCGCCCTTCATCCTCGACGAACTCGCGGGCCTGCGCGACAGCGCGCCGCCGACGATCAACGACGATCCGACCTCGTCGGAACTCGCTTCGAAGACCGGGATCGTGACCAACTTCGCCGGGCCCTCGAACCCCGACGGCGCGGCCTGGGCCGATATTCGCTATTTCGGGATCACCTCGGACGCGGCGACCGATGCGGCCATGGAATTCGTGCAGTTCTCGATGTCCGAAGGCTATGAGCAGACGCTCGCCATCGCGCCGGAGGGCAAGTTCCCGGTCCGCCGCGGCACCGCGGACAATCCGACCGCGTTCGCCGATATCTGGGCGACCCTTCCGGTGGGCGTGGACCGCAAGGCGCCGCTGGGCGATCTCTATGAGGCGTCGATGATCGAGGAGATCGTCGGCGGGCTCGACGTGGCGCAGCGCTGGGGCGTGGCCGAGGGGCAGCTCGCACTGGCCTCGAAGATGGTCAATTCCCAGGCGATCAACCGGATCGTGCGGCAATTCATCGACGGGGAGATCGACGCTTCGGCGGCGGTCGCGGCGATGAACGACGAGTTGGGGGCCATCGAGTAGGCGCCGAAATCCGCACGGATTTCGTGGACGAAGTCCGATCCGGACTTCGACGACGATTTCCGTGCGGAAATCGACCCCCGCCCCGTGACGGACCGATGACGCCATGACCGCACCCGCCCCACCGAAAGGCACCGGACCGCTCGCCCGGCGCGAAGCGCGGTTGGCCTGGGGGCTCTTGTTCCCGACCATCGCGGCGGTCTCCCTCGTTGTGGTCCTGCCGCTCCTAGCCATCTTCTGGATCAGCTTCAAACCGGTGGAACTGGCGGATCTGCGTCCGCCCGCGCCGGTGGTGCGCGAGGACCTGCGCGGCGGGCCGGAAGTGGCCGGCGACGAGGCCACGATCCGCTACCGGCTGCGCAATTCGAGCCCGGACGTGCCGATTACAGGGGTCACGCTGACCGACACCTTGCCCGCGGGCCTAGAGGTGGTGGACCTCGATGAACGGTGCAGCCTCGACGGCCGCGCGCTCTTCTGCGATCTCGGTGATTGGGAGGGCGGGTTCCGCGATCAGGTCCGCCTCCCGGTCATCGTTTCGGCGGACTTCCTCGACGCCGGGATCGGCCCCGCCGACAGCGAACCGGAGATGACCGGGCGCGCCGACAACATTCTGACGAACTTCGAGTTCACCACGGAAAATTTCGCCCGCGTTTTCGACGGTTCGGAGTTCTGGAACGTCCTTTGGGTGACGATCTTTTACACGATCTTCGGCACCCTCGGCGCGCTCACCCTCGGCCTCTTCGCGGCGATGCTCTTGAACCACTCGTTCCGCGGTCAGGGCCTTTTGCGCGGGCTCTTCCTCTTCCCTTACGTCGCACCGATCATCGCCGTCGCCTTCACCTGGATCATCCTCTTCGACCCGTTCTCCGGCTCGGCCAATGCGCTGCTGGTGCAGATGGGCGTCACCGACACGCCGATCAATTTCTTCGGGCAGCGGCCCTACGCGCTGATCATGGTGACGGTCTTTGCCATGTGGAGCTACTTCCCGCTCTCCTTCCTCTTCATCCTGGCGCGGATGCAGGCCATCGACACCGATATGTACGAGGCGGCGGATATGGACGGCGCCTCGCCGTTCCAGAAGTTCTGGTACCTCTCGATCCCGCAGCTCATGGGCATCCTGGCGGTCCTGTTCCTGCTGCGCTTCATCTGGACCTTCAACAAGTTCGACGACATCTTCCTCTTGACCGGCGGCAATGCGGGGACCCGCACGCTCACCGTCAATGTCTACGAACAGGCTTTCGCGATCTCCAATATCGGCGCCGGCGCGGCGGTGGCGGTGGTGATCTTCTGCTGCCTCCTGCTCTTCAGCTTCCTCTTCTTCCGCTACATCAATCAGGAGGAAGGGCTGTGAGCGCGTCATGCCGGACCTGGGAGGGGGGCGCTGCCCCCCGGCCTTCGGCCTCCCCCCGGAGTATTTTCGGCCAAATGAAGGGGCTGGGCGCGTGAGCGCGCTCCGCTACGGATATGTCACCGGACCGGGGATCGGGGTGCTCTGGGCCTTCGTGATCGCCACCACCGTGGCCGTGGTGATGTCCTTCGTCACCGGAGATGCCTACCGGCCTGCGCTGCTTGGGTGCCTGCTGCTCGGCGGGTTGGCGGGGCTGGCCGTGATCGCCTGGCGGACCCCCGCCGCGCTCATCGCCCTTGTCACGCTGATCAGCCTCGCTCTGGTCCTGATGCAGATCGTCCCGCCCATCGTCACCGGCCCCACCGTCGGCGCCGGCGGCGCGGCGGCGGCCGGCGCGGCCTTCGGGCTCTGCCTGATCGTGCCGCTCTTGACGATCCTGAAGGACACCGCTCTCGGCGCGCTCACCCGCCATGAATTCGAGGAGGCGGTGATCCGGTTCCTGATGGGGTTCGGCTACATCTTCTTCACCGCCATCGTGCTAATCCCGTTCTACGTCATGGTGATGACGAGCCTGAAGAACCAGTCGGAACTGATGGCCAACCCGCTCGATTTCTCCATCGATCTCGACAAGGGTTGGGACCTCTTTTCCAGCTACACCGAACTGATCCTCGAGTTCAATTTCGGCTCCTATCTCTGGACCTCGTTCTACGTCTCGGTCCTGACCGTGCTCATCACGCTCCTTTTCGCCGTGCCCGGGGCCTATGCGGTGGCGCGGCTGAGGTTTCAGGGGCGGGCGGCGTTCTCGCGCTCGATCCTGCTCATCTACATGGTCCCGATGATCGTCCTCGCCCTGCCGATCTACATCGCGTTTTCGGTCACCGGGCTCCGGAACACGATCCTCGGCATCGTGCTGATCTATCCGGTCACCACGATCCCCGTGGCGCTCTACATGCTTCAGGGCTATTTCCGCGGCCTGCCGTCCGAGATCGAAGAGGCCGGGCTGATGGACGGGCTGAACCGGCTCCAGGTGATCTGGAAGATTACCCTGCCGCTTTCGCTCCCGGCCATGGCGTCGGTCAGCCTCTACGTCTTCATGATCGCCTGGAACGAGTTCCTGCTCGCCTTCATGCTGCTCGACGATCCGTCGAAATTCACCCTCACGCGGGGGATCGCGAGCCTCGATTCCTCGGAAATCCCGCGCCAGCACCTGATGGCCGGGTCGGTGATCGCGACGGTGCCGATCATGGTGATCTTCCTCGGATTGGAGCGCTTCATGACCAAGGGGCTGACAGCGGGGTCGGTAAAAGGATGAGCGAGATGAACCCGATCGGACCCGACGAACAGGCCCGCGCGATTCTGCGCGGCAACGATAGGGGCGGCTATACCGTGCCCACGGCGGGCCTCTATCCCTATCAGTGGAACTGGGACAGCGCCTTTGCCGCCTGGGGCTTCTCCACCTTCGATATCGACCGCGCCTGGACTGAGCTGGAGACGCTCTTCACCGGGCAGTGGCAGAGCGGGATGGTCCCGCATATCGTCTTCCACCGCGACGATCCGGGCTATTTCCCGGGGCCAGATGTCTGGGGCACGAAGACCACCCCGCCGACCTCCGGGATCAGCCAGCCGCCGGTCGCGGCGTCGCTGGCCCGCTGGATCTGGGAGGCGGACCCGGAGGCGGGGCGCGAGCGGTTGGCCGGGCTCTATCCGAGGCTTCTGGCCTCCCACCGCTGGTTCATGACCGCGCGGGTGAAGGACGGGGCGGTCTGTGTCACCCACCCCTGGGAATCGGGGCGCGACAATTGCCCGGACTGGGACATCGGCATGGCGGCGGTGGATACCTCCGGGATCGGCGACTACCAGCGCCGGGATCTCGGCCATGTCGATGCCTCCATGCGTCCCGGCAAGGCCGATTACGACCGCTATCTCGCGATCCTCCATTTCGGGCGGGAGAGCGGCTGGAACGACGCCGAGATCCTCGAAAACGGCCCGTTCCTGATGGCCGATCCGGGCATGACCTTCATCCTGCTCCGCGCCCATGAGGACCTCGCCGCCATCGGCCGCGCGCTGGGCGAGGACGTCGCGGAGATCGAGCATTGGTGCCAGACGCTCCGCGCTGGGGCGGACTTGATGTGGAACGCCGATCTTCACGCCTATGACGCCCGCGACATGCGTTCGGGGCGCTTCGCGAACAATCTCAGTTCCGCCGCCTTCCTCGCCTTCTATGCCGGGCTCGATCGGCCGGAGCTGGAGCGGCGCTTGATCCGGGCCTGGAACGCGGTGCGCTACGGCATCCCCTCGGCGGACCCCGAAGAGCCCGGTTTCGAGCCGCGCCGCTACTGGCGCGGCCCCGCCTGGCCGTTCCTCAACACCCTGATCGCGCGCGGGCTTCATGACCGGGGCAAGGTCGGGCTCGCCGAGCGGCTCCGCGCCGAGACGGCGGCGCTGATCCGGTCGGGCGGCTTCTACGAATATTTCGACCCGACCGACGCCACCCCCTGCGGCGGCAAGGATTTCACCTGGACGGCGGCGATCTGGCTGACCTGGGCGGGCCGCAGCGGGAAGGAGACGGGCTGATGGCCTCCATCGAGTTGAAAGCGGTCGAGAAATGGTTCGGCGAGGTGCAGGTCATCAAGGGCGTCGATCTGGCCATCGAGACCGGCGAGTTCATCATCTTCGTGGGCCCCTCGGGCTGCGGGAAATCCACGCTTCTGCGGATGATCGCGGGGCTGGAGGAAACGAGCCGCGGCCAGATCATGATCGCGGACCGCGACGCCACCGCCGAGCCGCCCTCGAAGCGGGGGCTCGCCATGGTGTTCCAGTCCTACGCGCTCTACCCGCACATGTCGGTGCGCGAGAATATGGGGTTCTCGCTGAAGGCGGCGGGGGTGAAGGCCGCCGAGATGGCAGAGAAGGTGGACGCGGCGGCGGAGGTGCTGAAGCTCGGGCCCTATCTCGACCGGCGGCCAAAGGACCTCTCCGGCGGGCAGCGACAGCGGGTGGCGATCGGGCGCTCCATCGTGCGGGACCCGACGGCGTTTCTCTTCGACGAGCCTTTGTCGAACCTCGACGCGGCGCTCCGGGTGGAGATGCGCTACGAGATCGCGAAGCTGCACCAGACCCTGGGTGCAACGATGATCTACGTCACCCACGACCAGGTCGAGGCGATGACCCTCGCCGACCGGATCGTGGTGCTGGAGTTCGGCACCATCGCCCAGGTCGGCAGCCCGCGGGAGCTTTACGAGCGGCCCGCCAACCTCTTCGTCGCCCAGTTCATCGGCAGCCCGAAGATGAACATCCTGCCCTGTTCCCTGGACGGGGCGAGCTACGCGCTCCCCGGCGGCCGGGGCGGCGCCTATAGCCACGGCGGCAGCCCGGCCCATCTCGGCATCCGGCCCGAGCACATCACGCTGGGCGCCCCGGGAGAGGGCCAGATCGACGGGGTGGTGGATGTGATCGAATATCTCGGCGCGGACACCTTCGTGATCTTCGACTGCGGTGCCGCGGGGCAAGTGACGGTCCGCGCCGCCGATGGCGCCGTGGGCGCTCCGGGGGAGAAGGTGGGGCTGATCTTCGACGCGGACCGGCTGCATTTTTTCGACGGGGAGGGGCATGCGGTTTGAGGGGGCTGCACCTGCTGACCGGGTTTGGCCCGGGGGCGATCTCAGTAGCGTTGCGGTGAACGGCTTGTTTGAGCCCTTCGCGGACATCCGAGCGACGCGGCGCGGAACAGAGGCGAAGCCGGCCGCGCATCGACGGGCCGCCCCGACGGACCGGCGATTGGGTGACGTTGGCGCG
>JANQRL010000025.1 GCA_028284605.1 Paracoccaceae bacterium
CTACGCTGCCATCCGCCGCCTGCGGTTGAAAACCCGGGCCCGGCGGGGCAGCGTAGGTGTGCCAAAGGCGGACGGCCCGTCGACGGGCCGTGACCACGCGCTTGCGCAAGCGCGTCCCCCGCCGCGTCGGCGCGGCGTCCCCAAGCGCCGCAGGCGGCGCTTGCTCAAGGCGCGTCGACGCGCCTTCCGCCCTCACCCCGCCTCCTCGAAACAGGCGGCGCGGCCATCGGCGGCGATGGTGGCCGCCCCGTCCAGAATGCTGGCCGCCCGCTGCCGCACGAAACCCGACGGATTCGAGGCGGAGCGCGATTTCGGCGCCGGCAGGATCGCCGCGAGCCGCGCCGCCTGCACCCCCGAAAGCTCCGCCGCCGGCACCCCGAAATAGTGCCGCGCCGCCGCCTCGACCCCGAACACCCCCTCGTCGAACTCCGCCACGTTGAGATAGACCTCGACGATCCGGCGCTTCGACCAGACCGCCTCCACCACCGGGGTAAGCCCGGCCTCCAGCGCCTTCCGGAACCAGCTCCGCCCATGCCAGAGATAGACGTTCTTCACCACCTGCTGGCTGATCGTCGAGCCGCCGCGCTGCGCCCCGTCCTCCAAAGCGGCCCGCACCGCATCCACGTCGATCCCCCAATGCAGGCAGAAATCCGCATCCTCCGCCGCCACCGCGGCCCGGGCCATGACCGGCGCGATCTCCTCGATGGGCACCCAGTCCCGTTCCACCCCGCCAAGCCGCCGGGCCTCGGAGACCATGTAGGGCGTCGTCGGCGGGTTCACCACGGCGTAGAGCAGAACGGCAAACAGCACAAAAACGACCGCCCCGCCCAACGCCCGCAACACCCAGCGGCGCAGCCGGCGCAACAGACCCGGGCGCGCCTTCGACCGACGTGCGCGCGTCTTCGGTGCCTTCTCCGACCTGCTCTTCGCCCTTGCCATGGCCAGAGCATAGGGGCTCCGCCGCCGCGCAAAAGGGGCAATCAGTGCAGAAGAACCGCAGCCTCGAAGCCGCGCGCCACCGGGTACGCCGTGGGCGGCGGCGGCGCGTCGCGGCGCATCATGCCGGGGAAGCGCGCGGCGAGGGTCGCGCGGATTTCCGGATCGCTCCGGGCCAGCTCGCCGCCCGGATCGAAGCTCTCGGTGGCGATCCCCTCGGCATAGATCACCGCGTGATCGGGCAGCAGGAGATGCAGATAGGTGATCTCCTCGCAGGGCAGATCGTGGATCGTATCGCCGTTCCGCAGATGCCGGGCGGCGGCAAAGACCTCATCGGCGCCAAAGATCATCTCGGCGCGCCAGCCAGAGATCAGCATCCGGTGCTGCGGCGACACGATCAGATCGCGGTCATTGCCCAGCGCGCCCTTGCAGATCCGCACCGGCAGGGCGTCGGGGCGGCACTGCTCCACCCGGCGACTGATCCAGAGGATCGGTTGCAGCCCGGCATCCCGGGTCCGCACCAGATCGCCCTCTTCCAGTTCCTCGATGGGCCGGGGGCCCTCCGCCGTCTCGATCAGCGTGCCAGGCGCGAAACAGGCCGGCGGCAGGTCGGCGGCGTCAAGCTGGGTGCTCCCCGAAACCCAGGTCGAGGACAGGAAGGTCGCGTCCTCCAGGATCGTCGCGTCGGTCGGGGTGAAGACCTCGCGCCCGTCGGCGAGGTAGAGCGTCGCCCCGGTGATCGTGATGATGCTGCCCCCGGGAAGCTGCACCGTGACCGTGTCGCCATTATAGACCGAGGTCACATCGACGCCGTCGACCGTATCGCCGCCGGGCCCGGAGAAATCCCCGTCATCGTCGAAATCGACCAGATCGAAGGTCTGCACGAGCAGCGACGTCCCCGACGCGGGCGGCGCGTAGGGATCGATAAGGTAGAATTGATCCGTATAGGTCGTGGGCATCCGGCTCGCCCGATTGTTTACGGATCGGAAACTGGCAGCCGAATTTGCCGGGATTACGGGCGAACTAAGGAGAAATTCGCCTCAAATTGGGCGGACCCGGGGCGGGCCACAGACCAGTCTGCGGTGTCGCGTCGCGGATCAGCGTCCGGGGGCGACGAAGCTCCGCCGGGCCTGGGCGCCGATCCGCTCCGCATACTCCGCCAGGGACCAGCCGCGTTCCCGCACCAGAAAGGCCCAGTTCTGGATCGAGAGCAGCGCGGCAAAGGCTTCGGTTCCGGTCTCCTCGGTCCAGGGCTCCGCCAGGCGCCCCTCCTCCGCCAGGAGCCGGATCACCCGCGCGCAGCCATCGCGCACCGCCGCCATCCGTTCCTCCCAGGCGGCGCGGGCATCGCTGTCACTGTCGCGCAGTGCCAGAAGGGCCCGCGCCATCGGGTAGATCAGATCGACATGTCCGGCCCAGAACCTCACGAACGCGGTGAGCTTCTCCTCCCCGCTGGACGCGCCGCGAAAACCCGCCAGACGCGCGTCGATTTGCAGAGTGTCGTCGTTGAACCGCATCGCCGCGATCAGAAGGTCGGTGCGGGTGCTGAAATGCAGATAGAGCGCCTGCCGCGAGATACCGGCGCGCTTTGCAATATCGGCCATTCGGATCGCCACGCCCGGCTTGTCCGCCAAGAGCGCAACGACCGCGCGCAAGATGCGCGCCCGGGTCTTCGGATCGCCACTTGACATCGTGTCAATCACCTCCTACTTGACACCATGTCAATTGACACAGTGTCAAGTCAAGCAGCAACCAAGGAAAGCCCATGAACCTCGTCATCTTCGGCGCCTCCGGCAGTATCGGCCGCCCGCTCACCGCCCAGGCCCTCGCCGCCGGTCATACCGTCACCACCTTCTCCCGCACCGACACCCCGATCGAGCCCGATGCGCGGCATCTGGCCGGCAATGTGCTGGACCCAGCCCATGTGAAGCGCGCCGTCGAGGGACAGGACGCGGTCCTCATCGTTCTGGGCAACGGCACGCGCGGAAACCTGCGCGGCCCGGCCACGGCCAACATCATCGCCGCGATGCAGGCGAAAGGCGTCCGGCGCCTCGTCTGCCAATCCACGCTCGGCGCGGGCGACAGCTATGGCGCGCTGAATTTCTACTGGAAATACATCATGTTCGGCCTGCTCCTCCGCCCCGTTCTGGCCGATCACAATGTGCAGGAAGGCCATGTCCGGGCCAGCGGGCTCGACTGGACGATCCTGCGCCCCGCCGCCTTCACCGACGGTCCGATGACCGGCACCTACAGCCGCGATTTTGCGCCGGGCACCAAGGGCCTCTCGCTCAAGATCGCCCGCGCCGATGTCGCCCATTGCCTCCTGGCCCTGCTGGACCAGCCGCAAAGCCACGGCAAGGCCATCGCCGTCTCGAACTGACGGCCGGCCCGGCGGGGATCGCTCACTCCGCCGGGATCGCGCGCGCCCCGTCGAGGTCCAGCGGATGGGCCAGCTTGTCGACCATCTCCTTCGGGCAGACCTGAAGGAAATGCCCCCGCTCGATATCCCAATGCTGGAGCAGATCGGCGGCCCGCGCGCTGCCGGTCTCGGCCAGGTGCCGCTCGATCAGCCCTTTCATCTCCGCCTCCCAATGGGGGCTGAGCGACTTTGTCACCACCAGCGTCTCCAGGTTCATCAGAACCTCGGATTTCCCTTCCGGATCATAGAGATAGGCCATCCCCCCGGTCATCCCTGCACCGAAATTCGCGCCGATCTCGCCGAGGATCACCGCGATCCCGCCGGTCATGTATTCGCAGCCATTCGACCCGCAGCCCTCGATCACCACCTTGGCCCCCGAGTTCCGCACCGCAAACCGCTCCCCGGCCCGACCGGCGGCAAAGAGATACCCGTCCGTGGCCCCGTAAAGCACGGTATTGCCGATGATCGTGTTGTCATGGGCAACCAGCGGGCTCACCTGCTGCGGCCGCACCACGACAATGCCCCCCGAGAGCCCCTTGCCGACATAATCGTTGGCATCCCCCGCCACTTCCAGCTTCAGCCCCGGCGCCGCGAACGCCCCCAGCGACTGCCCCGCCGACCCGCGCAGCTTCACCGTCAGATGGTCCGGCTGAAGCTGGTTCTTCATCCCGAAGGCCCGCACGATGTGGCTCGACGTCCGCGTCCCGATGGTCCGCAGCGTGTTCTGCACCGCATATTCGAGCTGCATCTTCTCGCCGTCTTCCAGGAACCGGTGCGCATCCCGCACGATCTGCGCATCGAGCGTATCGGGCACCGCGTTCCGCTCCCGGTGCCGGTCATAGACGATGTCCTTCGCCCCATCGACGGTCAGCAGCAGCGGATTGAGGTCGAGATCGTCGAGATGCGCCGACCCCCGGCTCACCTGGGTCAACAAATCCGCCCGCCCGATCACCTCATCGAGCGACCGCGCCCCGATCTCGGCCAGAATCTCCCGCACCTCGGAGGCATAGAAGGTGATCAGGTTCACCACCTTGTCGGCATTCCCGGTGAACTTTTCGCGCAGCCGCTCGTCCTGGGTACAGACCCCCACCGGGCAGGTATTCGACTGGCATTGCCGCACCATGATGCAGCCCATGGCAATGAGCGCCGCAGTCCCGATCCCGTATTCCTCGGCCCCCAGCATCGCCGCCATCACGATATCGCGCCCCGTCCTGAGCCCGCCATCGGTCCGCAACGTCACCCGGTCCCGCAGGTTGTTCATCGCGAGCACCTGATGCGCCTCGGTCAGCCCCATCTCCCAGGGCAGCCCGGCATATTTGATTGAGGTCGCGGGCGACGCGCCCGTGCCGCCATTGTGCCCCGAGATCAGGATCACATCGGCCTTCGCCTTCGCCACCCCGGCGGCAATCGTCCCGACCCCGGAGGACGCCACCAGCTTCACCGTCACCTTGGCCCGCGGGTTGATCTGCTTGAGGTCATAGATCAGCTGCGCCAGGTCCTCGATGGAATAGATGTCGTGATGCGGCGGCGGGGAGATCAGCGTCACGCCCGGCGTCGAATGCCGGAGACGCGCGATCAGCTCCGTCACCTTCATCCCCGGCAACTGCCCGCCCTCCCCGGGCTTCGCGCCCTGGGCCACCTTGATCTCCAGTTCCTCGCACTGGTTGAGATACTCCGCCGTCACCCCGAACCGGCCCGACGCCACCTGCTTGATCTTCGCCGACGGGTTGTCGCCATTGGGCTCAGGCACGAAATGCGCCGGGTCCTCGCCGCCCTCGCCGCTATCGGATTTCGCCCCGATCCGGTTCATCGCCACGTTCAGCGTCTTGTGCGCCTCGGGGGAGAGCGCCCCCAGCGACATCCCCGGCGTCACGAAGCGCTTGCGGATCGAGGTGATGCTCTCCACCTCCTCGATCGGCACCGGCTGACCCAGGGGCTTGATGTCCAGCAGGTCCCGCAGATGGATCGGCGGATTGGCCTTCATCTTCGCCGAATACTGCTTCCAGAGCTCATAGGAGGCCCGGTCGCAGGCCGCCTGCATCATGTGCATCGAGGTCGCTTCCCAGGCGTGCTTCTCGCCGGAACGGCGCGCCTTGTAGAACCCGCCGATGGGCAGCACATCCTGACCCCCGCGCCAGCCCCTTCCATGGACCTCCTCGGCCTTGGTCTGGATACCGCTGACCCCGATCCCGCTGATCCGGCTGTGCATGCCGGGGAAGAACTCCGCCACCATGGCGCGCGACAGGCCCACCGCCTCGAAATTCAGACCGCCGCGATAGGAGGAGATCACCGAAATCCCCATCTTAGACATGATCTTCAGCAGACCCGCATCGATGGCCCCGCGATAGCGCGCCACCGCCTCGGTCAGGCTGATATCGAGGAGCCCGCGTTCGATCCGGTCGGCCAGGCTGTCCTCGGCCAGATAGGCGTTCACCACCGTCGCGCCGCAGCCGATCAGCACCGCGAAGTAATGCGGATCGATACATTCCGCCGACCGCACGCCCAGCGAACAGAAGGTCCGCAGCCCCTTCCGCGTCAGCCAGGAATGCACCGCGGAGGTCGCCAGGATCATCGGCATCCCGATCCTGTCGTCCGACTGATGCTCGTCGGTCAGGATCAGATGGCCGGCGCCCGACCGAACGGCATCCTCCGCCTCGGACCGGATGCGCTCCAGCGCCCGGCGCAGCGCATCGCCCTCCGCCCCGGCGGCGAAGGTGCAGTCGATCTCCACAACGGGCGCGTTGAACGCCGCCGTCATCGCATCCCATTGCGCGTTGCCGACAAACGGGCTTTCGAGGACGAAAATCTCGGTCTGGCTCGAATCCTCGTCGAGCACGTTCTTGAGGTTCCCGAACCGGGTCTTGAGGCTCATCACCCGGTATTCGCGCAACGAGTCGATGGGCGGGTTCGTGACCTGACTGAAATTCTGCCGGAAATAGTGGCTGAGCGGGCGATAGGTCTTCGACAGCACCGCGGGCGGCGTGTCGTCGCCCATGCTGGCGAGGCTCTCCTTGCCGTCCTCGGCCATCGGCGTCAGGATTTGTTCAAGTTCTTCAATCGTGTAGCCCGCCGCGATCTGCCGCTTGCGCAGCTCCGCCCCGGTGAAGAGCGGCGCCTCCGTCACCCGCGCCAGTTCGGTATCGAGGTCGTGGATCTTGCCCACCCAGTCGCCGAAGGGCTGCGAATTGGCGAGCCGGTCCTTGATCTCCACATCGTGGAAGAGCCGTCCCTCCGCCATATCGACCGCGATGATCTGACCGGGGCCCAGCGCGCCCTTCTCCACCACGGATTTCTCATCCGCCGGCACCATCCCGGCCTCGGAGCCCGCGATCAGCAGCCCGTCACCGGTCACCACATAGCGCATGGGCCGCAGCCCGTTCCGGTCGAGCCCGGCACAGACCCAGCGCCCGTCGGTCATGGCCAGCGCCGCCGGCCCGTCCCAGGGCTCCATCACCGAATTGCAGTAGGAATACATGTCGCGCCAGGCTTGCGGCAGCTCCGTCGCCTGTTTCGACCAGCTTTCCGGCACCAGCATGGTCTTGGCCATCGGCGCATTGCGCCCGGCCCGCACCAGCACCTCGAAGACCGCATCGAGCGCGGCGCTATCCGACGCCCCGCTCGAAATGATCGGCTTGATGTCCTCCGCCAGCTCCCCGAAGGCCGACGACGCCATGCGGATCTCATGGCTCTTCATCCAGTTCACATTGCCCTTCAGCGTGTTGATCTCGCCGTTATGGGCGAGCATCCGGAACGGCTGGGCGAGCCACCATTGCGGGAAGGTGTTGGTGGAATAGCGCTGGTGGTAGATCGCGAAGGCCGACCGGAACCGCTCGTCCATCAGGTCCGGGTAGAACTCCGCCACCTGCTCGGCCAGCATCATGCCTTTGTAGATGATCGACCGGCAGGAGAGCGAGGCGAGGTAAAGCTCCTTGATCCCCTCCCCCGCCGCGGCCTTCTCGATCCGGCGGCGAATGACGTAAAGCTCGCGCTCGAAGGTCTCCTCATCGACGCCCTTGGAATTCGAGATCAGGATCTGCTCGATCTCCGGCCGCGTCGCATTGGCCTTCTCGCCCAGGACGGAGACGTCCACCGGCACATGGCGCCAGCCGTAGATGTAATAGCCCATGCGGAGCACTTCGCTCTCCACGATGGTCCGGCAGAGCTCCTGCGCCCCGAAATCCGTGCGCGGCAGGAACACCTGACCCACGGCCAGCAACTCGCCCTCATGGGGCTCGTGCCCGGTGCGGCGGATCTGGTCGCCGAAGAAATGATGCGGGATCTGCACATGGATGCCGGCCCCGTCCCCGGTCTTGCCATCGGCATCCACCGCGCCCCGGTGCCACACCGCCTTCAGCGCGTCGATGCCGTTCTCCACCACCTTCCGCGATGGCTCCCCGTCGATGGACACGACAAGCCCCACCCCGCAGGACGCATGCTCCTCCTCGGCCCGGTAAAGCCCATGCTCGGCCATATAGGCGCGCCTGGCCTCCTCGGCGGCGACCCACTCGGCGTCATAGATGGTCATTGGCTGTCCTCCGTGGCGGGCGTGGGGTCGTCCGCGATGAATGGGTATTTGGCCTCGTATTCGGCCTGCGTCGCGCGCTTGTGGTCTCCGGCAAACCGGCAGGAGGCGAAAGCGCGATCGATGTAAATCTCCGAGATCAGGGGATAATCCTTGGCCCCATCGAAGAGCCCGACCATGAACTCGTACTCCTCCCCCGGGTTCCGCAGCCAGAGAGACGTCCCGCAGCGCGGGCAGAACCCCCGCTCCGCGATCTCGCCCGGGTAGATGCCCACTTCGCCCTCCACCACCACCTCCTCCGGCGCCGCGGTGAAGACGTTCAGCGCCACCCCCGTCCAGCGCCGACAGCGGGTGCAATGGCAGGCCGCGATCTCCGCCCGATGCCGCCCGACCCGGATCGTGATGGCCCCGCAGAGGCACCGCCCCTCGATCCCCTCGGCATAGACCGGTTCCTCAATCGACATGAGACCCGCCCCCGTCCGACGCCGATGCCGCCACCTCGGCCATCACCTCCGCCTCGGTCATCCGCTTGCGCTCACCGGCAAAGGCATAGGCGTCGGGCTTCGCATCGATATAGACCTCCACGTCGAACTCGAGTCCCTCCATCGTGTCGAGCGACCCCGCCGACAGGCTCAGCAAGCCCTGCATCGGCCCCGGCGCCGTGAGCCGCCAGAAGAGGCTCGACCCGCAGATCTTGCAGAAGCCCCGCTCCGCCCAGTCCGAGGAGGCATAGGTGCCGATATTCTCCTCCCCCTCCCAGGCCACCCCGCCCGGCGGCACCTGAAGGCTGAACTCGATCCCCCCGGTGAACTTCCGGCACATGGCGCAATGGCAGGCCCCGAACGCCGTCGGCGCCTCACTCAGCCGATACCGCACCGCGCCGCAAAGGCACCCGCCGGTGCCCGGATTGACCGCCCCGCTCACGGCCGCCATCCCGTATCCTGCACGCCGCAATCGTAAATCGGCGCCACGGCAAAGAACCCCGGCTCCCCCGGCTCGATGATCTGCACCGGCGTGTTGTCGCGCTCGGGGCCCGTCGTCCCATCCTCCAGCACGCTCGACGACACGCCCGGCAGGAACATCCGCCATTTCTCGGAGACGTAATTCACCCCCCGGTTCATCGACGTCCCCTCGGCATCGTCGGATTGCGACGTATAGGTCATCACCAGAAGCTCATGCCCGCTGATCTCCACGGTCTCCCCGGTCAGCACATCGGCCCCGCGCCAGCGCGTCTCCTCCCCGTCCTGGGTCACCGTGGTGAAGTCGTAGGTGTCGATCCCGGTCTCCAGCAATTCGGTCAGCGAGGCCGGATCGGGCCGCTCGCCGAGCGTCGTGCGGGTCTGGGAAAAGAGGCTCAGGCTCTCCACCCATTCGGTCTCGAAATTGATCCGGCTGGCAAAAACCGGGCCGCCCTCGATGAAATCCACCCGCCACTGATCGCCCTCGGGATCGCCCTCGCAGATATAGTGGTTCGACAGCATGCAGCCGCGCTGCTGCACGGTCAGGAACCCCTCGCAGCCCTCGGGCGGGGTCCAGGACTGCGCGAAGACCGGCAACGCGCCGAACGTCAGGCAGAGCGGGAGGGCAAAACGCATCATCGATCAAGCTCCAACAAGGACATCATCACGCCGCAGCCATGCTTCGGCGCCGCGCTGAGAAAGCCCGGCTCGTCGGGAAAGACGAACTCCACGGGCGTGCCATCACTCTCCCAGCTTTCGCCGCCCGCTGTCACGGTGCTCTGGCCGGAGATGAACATGCGGAAATCCTCCGAGATGAACTCCCGTCCTTCCGAACTCCAAAGCGCCGCACCGCCCGGCGCATAGGCGGTGATCTGAAATTCGGTCCGGTGCAGCGCGACCCCGTCGATCACCACGACCTCGCCGGTGAGCCGGTCCTGTCCGGCATAACGGGTGGTGCCGCGCTCGTCCGAGAGGGTGCGGAAATCGTAGGTGTCGGTCCCGGTCCGCATCAGTTCGGTCATGTTCGCGGGGTCCGCGGGGCTCGGCTCCAGCACCTCGGTATGGCCGGTATAGGCGTGAAACGAGCTGATCCACTGCGTCTCGGCGTCGATCGAGCCGGCATAGACGAGCCCCTCTTCGGTCAGGTCGACCCGGCGCTGATGCCCCTCCGGATCGCCCTCGCAGATGAAATGATGCGTCACGGTGCAGTCGCGTTTCTGCACCGTCAGATACGCCTCGCAGCCCTGCGGCAGCGTGAAGCTGCCCTGGGCCATGGCCGGGCCGGCAAGCAGGGCCAGAAGCGGCAGAAACCGGATCATGACGGCGCCTCCATGGGCTGGGCGTCAAGCGACGACATCATCGCACCGCATTCGTATTTCGGGACCGCCGCCATGAAGCCGGCCTCGCCGGGATAGAGGAACTCGACCGGCGAATGGTCCCGAACCTCATCGGGGCTGTCCACATGCCAGCTCTGCCCCAGAATGAAGATACGGTGCCGGTCGGAGACGAATTGCCGCCCGGCCCGGCGCGACAGGACGGTGCCGTCGCTCAGCGACCGCTCAAAGCCGTATTCGGTGGTGTGAAGCGGCTCGCCATCGATCACCGTCTCGCCGGTCAGCCGGTCGAAGCCGACATAGCGCTGGGGCCCGAGCGGGCCGGCGTCGGGAACAACCGTGAAATCGTAGCTGTCGAACCCGCTCACAAAGAGTTCGGCAAGGCTCGCCGGGTCCGGCGCCGGGATCTGCATCCGTTCGAGCCGCGGCAGGGACGTGTAGTACGTCGTCAGCCACTGGAACTCGGTGTCCACCTGCTTGACCTGAAACGGCCCGCGCTCGTCGAAGAGCGCCACCCATTGCAGCCCCTCCGCCTCGCCTTCGCAGGTCCAGACATTGGTCAGCATGCAGCCCTTGCTCTGGATCGTCAGCACGCCCGAGCAGCCCGCCGGCGGGCTGAACCCGCCCTGGGCCACGGCGCCGGCCGGCAGCGCGAGCCCGGCCAGAAGGGCGAGGATCGCGGCCAGAGCGCCCGGACCCGACCCCTGCACGGGCCGCGCTTCGGCGGTCGGGCATCGCGTCGGGGGACAGGCGGTTCGCATCCGAGGTCCTTTCATCGATAGGTCAGTCTTGCTGACCCACGAGCTTCACAAATCGTTCAGGATTCGGCCCAGATTAGCGCCGAAACCGGAAAAGTACGAAACGGCGTCGGTTCTGTACCGGTCCGCCGGACTCGGCCATTTTCTGCGCTGCGGCATCTGTACATCTCGGGCCACGTTTCGCACAGATCACTCCGCCGCAATCGCCTTCGAGCCGACGCCCAGATCCGCCATGATCGCATCCGCCGCCTCGCGCCCGTCGCGGATCGCCCAGACGACGAGGCTCGCCCCCCGCACGATATCCCCCGCCGCGAAGACCCCGTCGAGGCTCGTCCGGCCGGTCGAAAACTCCGCCTTGATCGTGCCCCAGCGGGTCACTTCGAGACCCTCGACCCCCCAGAGCGCCGGCAGGTCCTCTGGCTCGAAGCCGAGGGCCTTGATGACCATGTCGGCATCCTCGATATAGTCAGCGCCTTCAATGAGTTCCGGCACCTGGCGGCCGGTGGCATCGGGTTGGCCGAGGCGCATTTTCTGCACCATCACCCCCTCCACCGCATCGCCGGTGAAGCCCTTCGGCGCGGAGAGCCAGACGAACTCCACCCCCTCATCCTCGGCGTTCTCCACCTCGCGCTGGGAGCCCGGCATATTGGCCCGGTCCCGGCGGTAGAGGCACTTGACGCTCTCCGCGCCCTGCCGCACAGCCGTGCGGACGCAGTCCATCGCCGTGTCACCACCACCGATGACGACGACGCGCTTGCCCTCGGCATTCAGTTCGCCGCTGTCGAATTCCGGCACATCGTCGCCAAAACTCTTGCGATTCGAGGCGGTTAGGTAGTCGATGGCGCGGACGATGCCCTCCGCGCCGGAGCCCGGCGCCTGAAGGTCGCGGGACTTGTAGACGCCGGTTCCGATCAGCACCGCGTCATGCTTGCCCCGGATCGCGTCGAAGCTCAGGTCTTCGCCGACATTGCAGTTGAGCACGAACTCCACGCCGCCATCCTCAAGCTGCGCCATGCGCTGCATCACCACCGGTTTCTCCAGCTTGAAGCCCGGGATGCCATAGGTCATCAGCCCGCCACCGCGGTCGTAACGGTCATAGACCGTGACCTGCACCCCCGCCCGACGCAGCCGGTCGGCGGCGGCAAGTCCAGCCGGCCCGGCGCCAATGATTCCAACGCTTTCGGCGCGTTCCTCGTAGGGCCGGATCGGCTGCACCCAGCCTTCCTCGAAAGCGGTGTCGGTGATGTATTTCTCCACCGCGCCGATAGTGACCGTGCCATGCCCGGCCTGCTCGATGACGCAATTGCCCTCACACAGCCGGTCCTGCGGACAGATGCGACCGCAGATTTCCGGGAAGGTGTTGGTGGCCTGGCTCAGCTCATAAGCCTCCCTCAGCCGCCCCTCAGCGGTCAGCATCAGCCAGTCGGGGATGTTGTTGTGGAGCGGGCAATGGGTCTGACAGTAAGGCACGCCGCACTGGCTGCACCGCCCCGCCTGCTCGGCGGCCTTCTCGCGGGCGAACTCTCCGTAAATCTCCTGGAAATCGTCGCGCCGCAGATCGGGCGGACGCTTGTCCGGCATGTCGCGCGCGACATCGACGAATTTCAGCATGCGATCCTTGGACAAGCGCACCTCCCTCGACCGACCTTCACGGCCCGTTACCCGACCGTCCGGCGGAGCGCTCCAATTAGAGCGGATCGTGGGGAAAGAAAAGTCAGTATATTTGACCTAATTTCTGATATTCTGCCGCCCGCTGGCCAGGGGTGCAAATTTTCGACGAAAATTTGGGTCCGCTTCGTGACCTACCTGGGCTCTTTCTCGGCCAAGCCCATGGGATAGGGTGGCGCCGTCGAATCATCGAAGGGCCGGGATGCCGCTCTTTCACCTCCTGCTTGTGGCTGCGATCCAGGGCATCACCGAATTCCTGCCGGTGTCTTCGTCGGGCCATCTGATCCTGCTGCCGAAGCTGACCGGGCTGGAGGATCAGGGCCTCGTCATCGACGTGGCGGTCCATGTCGGAACGCTGGGCGCAGTCGTCCTCTATTTCTGGCCCGACGCGGCGAAGGCGCTGGCCGGGTTCGGCCGGCTCCTGCGCGGGAAGATCGACACGCCGGGCGCCTTTCTCGCGCTCTGCCTGATCGCCGCCACGGTCCCGATCGTCATCGCCGGGCTGCTGCTGCGCCTTTCCGGTCTCGACGCGGCGATGCGTTCCACCGCGCTGATCGGCTGGACCATGCTGATCTTCGGCCTCGTCCTCTACTGGGCCGACCGGACCGGTGTCCAGGCCCGCAAGGCAGACGGCTGGACCCTGCGCCACGCGGCGATCATGGGGCTCTGGCAGGTGTTGGCCCTGATCCCCGGCACCTCGCGGTCGGGCATCACCATCACCGGGGCCCGGCAGCTCGGCTATACGCGCGAGGACGGGGCGCGGCTGGCGATGCTGATGTCGATCCCGGTGATCCTCGGCTCCGGCGCGCTTCTGGGTGCCGAGGTCGTGGTCACCGCCGATGCCGACGCCGCGCGGGACGGGGCCATCGCCGCGCTCTTGGCCTTTCTGGCGGCGCTCGCGGCGCTCGCGGTGATGATGCGGCTCGCACGGCGGATCAGCTTCACGCCTTACGTGATCTACCGCTGCCTCCTCGGACTGATCCTGCTCTGGATCGCTTATGCCTAGGTGCGGTCCTGACGGGCCGCGAGATGGGCCGCCGACGCCTTGATATCGCTGTACTGGCCGGAAGGCCGGAACCGCCAGAGGTAATCCGGCAGGATCGCCTCCATCGACCGGGGTGTCAGGCCGAGATCGGCGAAGGTCTTCGCGCCGTCGGAGACAACGTTGTCGGCGGCGAGATTGCGGACCTGATCGGCGGTGAGCGGCCCGCGCACCAACCCGGCGGTCAGGAACCGCAGAACGGAGAACCCCGCCGCCATCATCCGCGCGGCCCAGAACGGGACATTGATGATGAGCCGGCGGCGGCGGATGATCCGCAGCATCTCTTCCATCAGCTCGCGGAACGTGTCCACATCCGGTCCGCCAAGCTCGTAGACGCCGCCGGGCGCGGTGCCGTCGACACCAAGCACAGCGGCGGCGGCCACGTCATCGACATAGACCGGCTGGAAGCGGGTCTCTGCGCCCACGATGGGCAGGAGCGGGCCGAGGCGGGTCATCGCGGCGAAGCGGTTGAAGAACTGATCCTCGGGGCCAAAGACGATGGAGGGCCGCAGGATCATCGCCGCGGGCATATGCGCCAGGACCCCCGCCTCGCCGGCGGCCTTGGTGCGGGCGTAATCGCTCTCGGACGCCTCGGAGGCGCCGATGGCAGAGAGATGCACCATGTGGGCCACGCCTTCGTCCGCCGCGATCCGCGCGACCCGCTCGGCGCCCTCGGCCTGGGTGGCTTCAAAGGTGTTGCGCCCGACCTCGTCGAGTACACCGATACAGTTCACCACCGCATCGGCGCCCTGCATGACCGCCCGGACGCTGGCATCATCGCGGATATTGCAGAAGACCGGCTCGACCTGACCGACGACGCCATAGGGTTTGACGAAGATCGCGCGGTTCACGTCGCGCACGGCGACGCGGATGCGCCAGCCGTCCTTGGCCAGCCGCCGGGCGATGTAGCGGCCGACGAAGCCGGATCCGCCATAGATCGTCACGAGCCTGGACATGGGCTGCCTCCTTCGGTCGCCGGGCCGAGCGCGGCCCCGGGTCTAGACCTCCGTCGCCTGACAAACAAGGTAGATCTGCGCCCGGTCCGGGCAAGCGGTGGCGGCTCAGGATTCGCGTTGACAGCCTCCGGCCCGGCGCCTAAACGCCTCACTCACGACACCGGCCCAGGTGGCGGAATTGGTAGACGCGCCAGCTTCAGGTGCTGGTGTCCGTATGGACGTGGAGGTTCGAGTCCTCTCCTGGGCACCATCCCTCCAACACGGCGGCGAGAGGGATCATGGCGAACCATCTTCATCACGGCGACCTGCCCGCGGGCCTTGATCTCGGCCCGGTCGTCGCCGTGGATTGCGAGACATTGGGACTTGTCCCCCATCGCGACCGGCTCTGCCTGGTGCAGTTGTCGGCGGGCGATGGCGAGGCGCATCTGGTGCAGATCGCGCCCGGGCAGGGCGAGGCGCCAAATCTGACGGCGATGCTGGCCGACACGGACGTGCTGAAGCTCTTCCATTTCGGGCGGTTCGACATTGCGGTGCTGTTGCACGCCTTCGGGGTTTTGACCGCGCCGGTCTATTGCACCAAGATCGCCTCGAAACTGGTGCGCACCTATACCGACCGGCACGGTTTGAAGAACCTGCTTCAGGAGTTGCTCGATATCGACATCTCGAAGCTCCAGCAGCAGAGCGATTGGGGGGCGACGCATCTGAGCGAGGGGCAGATCGATTATGCCGCCTCCGACGTGCTCTATCTGCACCGGCTGAAGGACGTGCTCGACGGGCGGCTGGCCCGCGAGGGGCGGGAAGAGATGGCCCAAGCCTGTTTCGATTTCCTGCCGATGCGCGCGCGGCTCGACCTCGCCGGCTGGCCTGACCATGACATCTTCGCCCACTGACCCGCGCCGTGGCGCGGCGTTCCTAGCCGCCGGGCGGCGGGTGGTGGAGACCGAGGCGCGGGCGCTGACCGCGCTGGGCAAGGCGCTCGACGACAGTTTCGCGGCGGCGGTGGAACTCCTACTAGATGTCACCGGGCGGGTGATCGTCAGCGGGATGGGGAAGTCGGGCCATATCGCGCGGAAGATCGCGGCCACATTCGCGAGCACCGGAACGCCGGCCCATTTCGTTCATCCCGCCGAGGCGTCCCATGGCGATCTCGGGATGATGGCCCAGGGCGATGTGGCGCTGGTCCTGTCGAATTCCGGGGAGACGCCGGAACTGGCCGATCTGGTCGCCTATACCCGCCGGTTCTCGATCCCGCTGATCGGGGTCGCGGGCCGGGCGGAGAGCACTTTGCTCCGGCAATCCGATGTCGCCCTGGTGCTGCCGGAGGCGGAGGAAGCCTGCGGTAAGGGGATCGTGCCGACCACCTCCACCACGATGACCCTGGCGCTGGGCGATGCGCTGGCGGTGGCGCTGATGGAGCATCGCAGCTTCACGCCCGAGCATTTCCGTGAGTTCCACCCGGGCGGCAAGCTGGGCGCGCGGCTCTCCAGGGTCGGCGATCTGATGCATGGCGGCGCGGCGGTACCGCTGGTCGGCAAGGCAACGCCGATGAGCGATGCTTTGCTGACAATCAGCCAGAAGGGATTTGGCGTGGTCGGCGTTCTGGACGAGGATAACGATCTGGTCGGGATCGTGACCGATGGCGACCTGCGCCGGCATATGGGCGGGCTGCTCGACCGGGTGGCGGGGGATGTGATGACAGAGGCGCCGCGCACGATCGGACCGGACGCGCTCGCCGAGGAGGCCGTGGCCCTGATGAACGACCGCAAGATCACCTGTCTCTTCGTGGTGGACCCTGCGAGGTCGCGCCGGGTGGCGGGCATCCTGCATATCCACGATTGCCTGCGCGCGGGCATCGTCTGAGGCGATGGTCGCGGACAACCGCTATTCCCGGTTCGTCAACTGGCTCAAGGTCCTGCTGCCGCTCGCGGCGCTGGCGTTGCTCTCCACCCTGTTTCTGTTCGCCCGGGGGCCCGCCGACCCGTCAACGATCCCGTTCGCGGAGATCGAAGCGGTGGCGCGGGACCAGCGGCTGACCTCGCCCGCCTTCTCGGGCGTTGCCGACGACGGCTCGATTATCGCGCTTTCGGCTCAGAGCGCTCAGCCGGAAGGCGGCGACGGTCTCATCGTCGCGGCGCCGCGCGCCCGGATCGATAGCTTGGACGGGACCCGGATCAACATCGTGGCCGGGTTCGGACAGATCATCGAAAACGGACGCGGCGCGCGGCTCGAGGAAGATGTCGAGATCGAGACCTCGAACGGCTACACGATCGAAACCGGCGGGCTGACCGCGCGCCTCGATACCGGCCGGCTGGAGACCCTGGGTCCGGTCACCGCCGAGGCCCCCTATGGCGAGTTGACCGCCGGCCGGTTGGTGATCGAGACGCCCGAAGGCGGCGGCGGCCAGCGGATGCTGTTCACAGACGGGGTCGACCTGATATACCGCCCGCAAAGACAGGACCCGTGATCTCGTGACGCTTTCCCGCAGTTTCCTGACCCTTGCCTGGCTCGTCGCGGCCCCGGCCGCGCTCGCCCAGGGCACCGATATCCGGCTCGGCGGTCTCTCCGCGGACCCGGACGCGCCGGTCGAGATCGCGGCCGAGAACCTCGCCGTCGATCAGCAGAGCGGGCGCGCCGAGTTCACCGGCGGGGTGGTGATCGGGCAGGGCGATCTCCGGATCGCGGCGGGCCGGGTGCTGGTGCGTTATGACGATGCCGGCGAAGCGATCACCGAGCTCGAGGCCACCGGCGGCGTCACCTTCGTGACCCCGACCGAAGCTGCGGAGGCCCAGCGCGCGACCTACGACCTGAGCGCCGAAACCCTCGTCATGACCGGTTCGGTCCTGCTCACCCAGGGCGCCAGCGCGATCTCTGCCGATATCATGCGGATCGACCTCACCGACGGGTCGGCGCGGATGGAAGGCAATGTCCGGACCGTCTTTCGACAGGCCGACCCATGACGGGCCGGCCGGACCTCGCCGTCGCGGAGGGGACGGCCGGGCTGAAGGTCCTCACCCTGCGCAAGAGCTACCGCAAGCGCATGGTCATCCGTGACGTCAGTCTCGATCTCGACCGCGGCGAGGTGGTGGCGCTGCTCGGGCCCAACGGGTCCGGCAAGACCACCTGCTTTTATGCCATCGCCGGCCTGATCACGCCCGAGGCCGGGCAGGTGGTGGTCGACGGTCGCGACGTCACCGCTTTGCCGATGTATCGCCGCGCCAAACTCGGCATCGGCTACCTGCCGCAGGAAATGTCGATCTTTCGCGGCCTGAGCGTGGAGGACAACATCCTCGCCATCCTCGAGATCACCGAGCCCGACCGTACCTCACGCCGTGAGCGGCTTGAGGAGTTGCTCAGCGATTTCTCCATCGAGCATCTGCGCCGGGCGCCGGCGCTGGCGCTTTCCGGCGGGGAGCGGCGCCGGACGGAGATCGCGCGCTGCCTCGCCGCGAACCCGAAATACGTGCTTCTCGACGAGCCCTTCGCCGGGGTCGATCCCATCGCGGTGGGGGAAATCCGGCAGCTTGTGGCCGATCTGAAGACCCGCGGGATCGGCGTGCTGATCACCGACCACAATGTCCGCGAGACCCTCGAAATCGTCGACCGCGCCTATATCCTGCACGATGGCCGCGTGATCATGAGCGGCACTGCCGAGGAGGTGGTGCGCGACGAGAATGTGCGCCGCGTCTATCTCGGCCAGAGCTTCCGCGTTAACTGAGGAATCGTTGACAAGCCCCGCGCGGCTGTCGCCAAATGGCTGCGATGACCGAGCCTACCCATCGAGAAGGTTTGCCCGGACCGTCCTGGAAACGAACCGGGACCGGACCATGGCACAAGCCCACTTGCATCCGCCCGGAAACCTGTCAGACCCCGCCTCTCGGCTGAGGGCGTTCACGGATGTCCACGGGACCGGTCGCGCAACAGGGGGAGAGAAGATGCGCTATCAGATCAGTGGCAAGCAGATCGATATCGGCGAAGCGCTCCAGACCCACGTGAAGTCGGAGATAGACGGGATTATCGAGAAATATGCGAGCCGCTCGACCGAGGCGATGGTGATCTTCTCCCGCTCCGGCCATGAGTTCTACTGCGAGACCGTGGTGCATCTTACCACCGGGCTCAACCTTTCCGCGAAAGGCCACGCGACCGAGATCTACGCGGCCTTCGACAACTGCCTAGACAAGATGGACAAGCAGCTCCGCCGCTACAAGCGCCGGTTGAAAGATCATCACCGGGAACGGTCCAAACCCGTTGAGGTTTCCGAGGCCGGCGCCTATATCCTGGCCTCGTCGGAGACGCCGGACGAGGCCGAGCCGGACAATATCTCGTCGATGATCATCGCCGAGATGGAGACGCGGATACCGTCGCTCTCGGTCGGGGAAGCCGTGATGCAGATGGAACTGGCCCATGCGCCGGTACTGGTGTTCCGTAACGAGGGTCATGACGGGATCAACGTGGTCTACCGTCGGGACGACGGCAATATCGGCTGGATCGACCCGCGCAATTCTGGAAAGTGACCGAACGGTCAGGGATCAGGACGCCATGCAGCTATCGGATATTCTGAACCAGGACGCCGTGCGCAGCCGCGCCGCCGCGAGCAGCAAGAAGCGCCTGTTCCACGATCTGGGCGAGATGGCGGAAGCCTGTTACGGGCTTGCCCATGGCGCGGTGATCGAGGCGCTCTTGGACCGCGAAGGGCTGGGTCCGACCGGCGTCGGCCATGGCGTGGCGCTGCCCCATGCGCGGCTCGCCGATGTGCCGAGCGTTCAGGGGTTGTTCCTGCGGCTTGAGAAACCGCTCGATTTCGACGCGGTGGACCGGCAGCCGGTGGACCTGGTCTTTGCCCTGCTGGCGCCGCTCGATGCCGGGGTGGATCATCTCAAGGCGCTGGCGCTGGTCTCGCGCACGATGCGCAACCAGTCGGTCTGCGCGAAGCTCAGGGCGAATAGCGATCCGGCGACGCTGCACACGATCCTGACCGACGCGACTTCGTCCCAGGCGGCGTGATCTAGGCGCCGCACCGGCCCGGCCAGTCACCCGCCCGGCCAGTCACCTGCCCGGCCAGTCTCCGAACCCGAAGAGGATGTAGTCGCGCTGATAGGCGTCGCGGGCGAGCGCTTCGAGTTCCGCATCGTAGATCGCCGCGAGGACATCGCGATGCGGATCGGTCAGGGTGGCGATGACCGGCGCGTCGGCACGCCCGATCTGGGCGGTAAGGCCGGCCAGGTCTTCGGCCAAACGCTCCTCCCGCAGGATCATGTCGGGCAGGACGAAGCCGCCGAACCCCTCGACGACCGAGGATTGGCTCGCCCAGTGACCGTCGACGCGGACAGAGGTCTGACCGCGGAGATTCTTGCGCAGGAATTCGAGAAAGGCCCCGAACGCCGTGCGATGGGCCGCGCTATCGTAGTCGTCGGTCGGGTCGGCCTCGGGGATCGGCAGCTTGAACTCGCGCCGGAGCGTCGCGCGGATCTCGGCGAACCCCCCCGGACCGGCGGTCAGAATGCGATCGCAGAAGGCCGCATGGGCACGGGCCAGCGGGTGGCGCAACACGGTGAAGCCGCGATGGCCCGGGCGCTGTCGTTTCCACTTGCGCAGGCTCTGCTGGCTGAACCCGGTGATCAACGCCTCGCCGTCGACCCCGTCGAGTGCGGCGAGCCAGTCCTTCACCGCCTCTTCCGGCCCGGACCGGACTGGCAGGTAGAGCAGCGGGCTCTCGGCCGCCGCAAAATAAGAGGGCACCGCCGGTGCGCGGCGCGGCTCGAAATTCGGGGTCCGGTGCAGATCGAACCGGTCGATCCCGGTCAGCGCCTGCTCCATCGCGGCGAAGTTCTCGACCTTCTCCGACATCGGCTCCGGGTTCTGTTTCTTCAGCTTCCTGTCCAGGCTGTCGAGCCGCGCGTCGGAGCCGAGCCAGGTGGCGAGCCCGTTCATGACGTCGATGTCCTGAAGGTCGTCGTAGGCGATGTAGAACGCGGTCTGCCCGGTCTTCTGCAACGTGTTGAGGATCTGGACCTGGAACGCTTGCAGGGCGGCGAGATGCGCCTCGAACTCCGCCGCGTCGAAGCGCACTTTCTCGCGCCGGGCATGTTTGGCGCTGGTCAGCTTCCACTGGCCGGTGGCGCGGGCGATCTTCCAGCTGATGTAGCTGTCGAGCGGATTGCGGGTCAGCACGATCTTGGCGCAGCGCGGATCGGGCAGGACCCGGTCGAGCGCCCGGGGATCGTGGTCGTTGAAGAACCGGAAGCCGCCGAGCCCGCCCGACATCTCGCGGATGGTGTCGATCAGCCGGTCCGGGTCGGCCTCGCGCATCTCACGGGTGATGCCGAGGATATCCGCGCTGTTCGGGTAACCGATGAATTGCGGGTTGAAGGCCTCGCCATGGCAGGTGATCCCATCGAAGGCGTTGAGGTTCGCCTCGAGGAAGTTCGACCCGGTGCGCATCTCGGCCAGCACGACGAAAAGATCGAAATCGGCCATCAGCTCATTTCACGAGATAGGGCTTGCGGCGACCGGGTTTGGCCTGGCTCGGCGCCCGGTCGACCGGAAAGTCGCCCATCAGATAAGGATGCATGCCCTGGTTCTTCAGGTTCTGGAGGAACTGGCCGAAGCCCTTGAGATCGATCAGCCGCGGCGCCTCGGTCAACCGCCGCAGACCCGGGCTGCCGGTCTCGTCGATCACCGTTTGCAGCGCCTCCGTCGGTGCCTCGATGAACTCGGCCATGGTCCAGATCCGGATCCGCGCCTTGGCATAGGTCGAGCGCAGGGCGTAGAGGTGATCGGCCTCGATCTTCTGCAGTTTGGCAGCCTTCGCCCGCAGCACGGAGAAGTTCTCGTTCGACAGAAAGAGCGGTACCGCCCAAGCGCCGGAAATCACGCTGATCTGGGCGTTGGGGTCCTTGGCGATGTCCCAACTGATGAACTGACTGTCGCGCGGCCCGAACTGGAAGCACTGACGCTCGCCCCGCGTGTTCCAGATCAGGTTGGTCAGGAACATCCAGGCGTTGTAGTCGCGGAGTTTGGGATTGGCGGAGAGCGCGCCGGCGAACGTGTCCTGCCTTCCGTCGAACTCGGCGCCTTCGGGCGCGAAGAGGTGGCCATGGACCCGTGCCCCGGTGACCTTGGCGAGCCAGGGCTCGAAATCCTCGAAAAGCTCGGCAAAGCCCTCGAACACCGAGTAGCGCGCCGACGTGACGCCGTTTTCCCAGTTTTCGTTGGGGAACCGGCTCTGCATGTAGAGACCTGGACGGCCGCGGGTGCGGCGCTCCACCGCCTTGGCGAAAATGCGGTCGATCTTGCCCGGGTTCGGCTCGGTCCCGCTCATGGCACCGGCGGGATCGCCGAGAAAGGTGTCGTAGAGCCGATCCGCCCTCGGCCAGATCTTGCGGGCGACGAAACAGTCGGAGCGGCGCAGGAGTTGCAGATGGTCGTCGTAGAAGATGTGTGGTTTGCCCTGGAAATCGAACTTCGACAGCGTGAGCGACCGGCTTTCGATGTTCTGGGAATAGAGCCGGGAGAGGGTCTGGAAATAGCTCTCGTCCGGAATCCAGACCTGGCGGAAATAGCGGTCCCAGCTCGGGCGGTCCGGATCTTCGAGGATCGCCGAGAGGGTTTGCCGGGTCAGGCACCACCATTGCGAGCCCATATGAGGGACGAGCCCGGCTGGAATCCGGCGCTGAAGCTTGTAGCGGCGCTGCACCTCGACCCACCAATCGAAGAGTTTGCGCTGCCGCTTCCAGGAGAACGGGAAGCGCAGGGTGAAGCGTTCTTCGTCGAGACCGCCCACGGTCCAGGGCACGTCCGCCGTCGTCGCGCTCTCGATGAAATCGGTGCGCGGACGGGCGGCGAGGTAGCTCTGTAGCTCCTGCACCGGGCGCAGCGGCATGCACGACCCCGATGCCAGATAGACATGGGCGACATCGGGAAACTCGTGCAGCATCAGCTCCGACGCGGCCTGGGAGGCGGCGACGATGCCCCAGCCGCCCCACTCGCATCGATGCCGGGTCGAGAATCGCACGTTCTCCAGGTCGGCGAGGCCCGCGACGAAGGTGTCGTAGGTCTTGCTTGCGACCTTTGCATCGACATGGACCACGACCGGACAGCCCGCCGCGTGCCAGTGCCGGAGCACCTGCTCGGCCCGGTCCAGCGCGGTATGCACGAGCATGACGATGCCGACATTCATGCCCAGTTGCCCTTCGACATCAGGCCGAGAATCTCAAGCTGGCGCCAGTTGATGTATTTCTCGGACCACTTGCACCACAGGTCCGGGTTCTCGTTCAGCCCGGCGGCATAGGCCACGTATTCGTGGCTGTTGGCATAGTGCTGCTTGCGGCTCAGTTCCTCGGCCGCCTTGATCGTGAACGTGTCGAGGAACTTGGTGTGCAGGAGCGCGCCCGACGCCTTTTCCCCGCCCCATTCGTCATAGGTCAGGTTCAGCCCGCGGGGCAGCAGCATGTGGGTGGAACTGACATAGGCATAGGCGCGGTCCCACTTGACCAGGGGGATCTTGTTCAGCGCCGGGGCGCGCCAGGGCTCGTCCTGAAAGAACATCCGCGACCGGGGGCCGCCTTGAATCCAGAGGTTCTTCAGCCCCGGATTGCGCTTGATCGAGTAGTTACCGGCGTCGAACCAGGCGGCGATGTCGAGCGGGTTGTCGCCGCGGCGGTAGGGCAGCTCGTCGAGCCGGCCCTTGGGGTACATGTCGATCAGCATCGCCGAGAAGGAGCGGATCGAGGAGGCGTCGAGCCAGTCGGTCAGCGCTTGAATGGGCCGTGAATCGCAGAACGGGTAGACGAAGAGCTCGTCGGGATCGACGACGAGGCACCAGTGCCGGTGGCCGTAGCGCATCTGAAGCCCGTTCAGCCAGTCGACCCCGAACCGGGACTTCTTGTAGCTGGCCGTGGTGCTCCAGAGCGAGACATCGGGCTGCTCGGCCAGGTATTCGCGCCCGCCATCGTCGCTGTCATTGTCGACCATCAGGAAGTGGTTGACGCCCATCTCCCTGTAATACTTCAGGAAATAGGGGAGGCGGACATCCTCGTTCCGGAACGTGGAGAAGACCAGAATGTCGGAGGGGGCGATCGCCGCGGTGCGGTTGACGACCTCGGTCAGCTGGCGCCGCTTGCGCATAGCGCGCCAGCGCCAGCGCTTGCGCCGCAGTCGAAGACCGTATGACCGCAAGAACCCCAAAAACTGCCTCTCTTACTGCCTGATCGGACCGGTTCGCATTCGGGCCCTATCATGACACGCTTAACGCGGCCTTGAAATCCGCCACCCCTTTCGGCGGGTTTGGGGCGCCTCGGCGTCAGGGACTGCTCGTCCCGCCGCGATCACGTTTTTTCCGGTGATACTGGCCGGTTGGACTCAGGTAAACAGAAATGTCGCCGCGGTCCGGCGGGCATCTGGGGACCGTGTCCGGGGCGGCGCGCCGGGGTCCGGACGTTTACCAGTCGCCCCGGATCATCAGGCCGAGATCGACGAGCTGCCGCCAGCCCTCGTACCGGGTCGAGTCCGGGCACCAGAGATCGGGGCTCTCAGTCAGGCTGTCGTAATAGTCGCGGTACCGGGTGCCGACCTGGAAATGCTCGTCGCGCGCTCTCTCCTCGGCCGCCCGGGCGGCGGTGCCGGGCAGGAATTTCGAGTGCAGCAGCACGCCGGAGACGATCTCTGCCCCGGCGCGCCCGTAGGTGCGGTTCAGATGCGCCGGCAGGGCGGAATGGGTGGAGTTCATGAAGGCGTAGCTGCGGTGCCAGCGGACCAGCGGGATCTTGTTGAGTGTCGGAGCGCGGTCGGGATCGTCGGCGAAGAAGACCCGCGCCCGCGCGCCGCCCTGGAGCCACAGATTGTCCAGTTTCGGCTGCCGCTGGACCCAATAGCCATAGGCGTCGAACCAGTTCAGAACCTCGAACGGGTCCTGGCCGGGCGCGTAGTGTTGCGCGTCGGGGGAGCCCTTGGGGTACATGTCGAGCATCAGCGCCCCCATCGCCCGGCGGCCCTGGGCGTCGAGCCAGCGGGTGAGGTCCGGCAGAGGGCGGGCCTCCCAATCCGGGTAGATCAGGATTTCGTCCACATCCGCGACGACGGCCCAGCGCCCGTGGGCGTGCCGCCGCATCAGCCAGTTGAGCCAGTCCATTCCGAACCGCGAGGCGCGGTAGCTCGACGTGGTATGCCAGAGGGTGACATCCGCCTGCCCTCGAAGGAGGTCGGTGGAGCCGTCGTCACTGCCATTGTCGACCACACAGAAATGTCCGACGCCGAGGCGCCGGTAATGGTCCAGGAAGAAGGGCAGCCGCTGGGCCTCGTTCCGCAGGGTGGTGAAACAGAGGATCGTGTCCGGCGCGATGGCGGAGCGATTGTCGTGCAGGAGCGTCAGCTCATGCCGCTTGCGGAAGGCGCGCCAGAGCTGGCGGCGTCTGATCCAGCGGCGCCGGTAGCGCAGGGTGAGATCGGCCAGCAGCGGGCGATCAGCGCTCATAGCCGCCGGTCTGATGCCAACGCCACGCATCGGCGATCATCTCGGGCAGGGTGGACCGCCCGGCGCGCCAGCCCAGTTCCCGCTCCGCCCGGCCGCTGCCGGAGACGAGCTTGGCCGCATCCCCGGCCCGGCGCTGACCCTCAATCACCGGCACCGCCTTGTTGGTGATGGCGCCGGATTGCTCAATCACTTCACGCACCGAGAAACCGCTGCCGGTGCCCAGATTGAAGACGCGGCTGGGATTGCTTTCCTCGAGCCATTTCAATCCAAGAGCGTGGGCCTCAACCAGATCGGAGACATGCACATAATCGCGGATGCAGGTGCCGTCGGGCGTATCGTAGTCGGTGCCGAAGATCGTCAGCGCATCGCGGCGCCCGTCGATGGCGTCGAGCATCAGCGGGATCAGGTGGGTTTCCGGCTGGTGGAACTCGCCGATCTCGGCCTCGGGATCGGCGCCGGCGACGTTGAAGTAGCGAAAGATCACCGAGCGCAGACCGTGGCTCTCGCCGAAATTCTCGAGCAGATCCTCGATCGCCCGCTTCGACGCGCCGTAGGCGTTGATCGGCATCCGGGCACTGTCTTCGTCGAGCACGACACCATCCTGATCGCCGTAGACCGCGCAGGTCGACGAGAACACGATCTGCTGGCAACCGGCGGCCAGCGCAGCCTCGACCAGGTTGAGCGACCCGCAGACATTGTTGCGCCAGTAGCGGCCCGGGTCGGTCATGCTTTCGCCGACGAGGCTCAGCGCAGCGAAGTGCATGACGGCGGCGGGCTGATAGGCGGCGAAGACCTGATCGAGGCGTTCCCGATCCAGCAGATCGCCCTCCTCGAACGGGCCGAACTTCACCGCGTCGGCCCAGCCGGTAGCGAGATTGTCGAAGGTCACGGGGGTGTATCCGGCACGCGCCAGCGCCTTGCAGGCATGGCTGCCGATATAGCCCGCCCCGCCGGTCACCAGGATCGTCGTCACGTCACTCTCCCGCTGGCGCCGCCCCTACTGGGCCGCGTTGCGCACCGAAACCAACTCGTCAAGGTATTGGGAGAACTCGTCGCGAAGGTCGTCGCGGGCAAGCCCGAAGGCGACGGTGGCCTGAAGGAAGCCCGCCTTGGAGCCACAATCGAAGCGCTGACCGCGGAACCGGTAGCCATGGACCGGGCGGCCGGAGCCGATCTCGGTGGCGATGGCGTCGGTGAGCTGAACCTCCCCGCCGGCGCCGCGATCCATCTTGTTGAGATGCTGCATGACCTTCGGGGTCAGGATATAGCGGCCGATCACCGCGAGGTTCGATGGGGCCTCTTCCGCCGGCGGCTTCTCCACCATGCCGTTCATCGACACGATGGTGCCGTGATCTTCGCGCACGTCGAGGATGCCGTAGGAGGAGGTCTTGTCCTGCGGGACCTCCATCGCCGCGACCATGCAGCCGCCGGTTTCGGCATGGGCCTCGACCATCTGCTGAAGGCAGGGCTTTTCGGCCGCAATGACGTCATCGGGCAGGATCACCGCGAAGGGTTCGTTGGCAATGAGCCGCCGCGCGCACCAGACCGCGTGGCCGAGGCCGAGCGCCCGGTGCTGGCGGATATAGGCGATGGCGCCGGATTCCATGTTGGTGGTCTTCAGCGTCGCGAGGAGATCGGTCTTGCCCTTCTTGCGCAGGGCGCTTTCCAGTTCCGGCGAGTGATCGAAGTAATCCTCAAGCGCGGATTTGCCGCGCGAGGTGACGAAAATGAACTCCTTGATCCCGGCGGCGCGCGCCTCGTCGATCGCGTATTGGATCAAGGGCCGGTCCACGAGAGTCATGATCTCTTTCGGGACGGATTTCGTCGCGGGAAGGAAGCGGGTGCCCAACCCGGCGACCGGGAAGATGGCCTTGGTGACGCGATTCTTCATGAGGAACCTTCTAACATGAGTGACGCAACGAGCGAACCGGCTGTTCTCTGTCACGCACGATCGGGGCAGGAAGATGGCAGGACGGGCTCAAACTGCATGAATCGTGGTTAATTTCCACGCGAAACGGCAAAGTCGGACTCGCCGCGAAGGGGAGTGACGCGACGGCATTCGGCCGCGATCCGGTCCGCGCGGCGCCAGAGCCTCACCCGCGGGCCCGGGCGCGCCGAGGGGCCGAAGAGGCCGCCGGTCTGTTCCCAGTAGCCCGCCGGGTCGAAGCGCACCCGGTGCGGGCGGGCGCTGAGGTCGGTCAGGATCAGCGTCACCGTGGCGCCGGTGCGCGCCGCCTGCCGCGCCGCCTCTCGCAGACGGGCCGCCCGCCAGAGCCCGCCGCCGAACACCCGGTGGTCGGTCCGGGTCTGGACGGGGCGGTAAGGCAGAAAGTCCGGGGTCGCGTCGGAGAGCGGTGGGGGCGGATCGAGCGGGTGTTGGCGCCCCTCCGCGAGGCCGGTCTCGAAACGGGCCATCCGGCGGGAGATGTCCCGCGGTTCGATCCGACCCGCGACGAGGTGCCGTTCGAGGCGGCGGCGGTGGCGGGCGCGCTCTTCGGTAGTCGCACGGTCGTGTCGATCGGGGGGCGCGTGTTTGCGCAGGAAGATCATCAGGTCGGCCCCCGCTTCGGAGAGGGTGTCCGGTGCGCGGGCGGCGGTCCCGCAATGAACCTGTGCGAGCGGCACGAGGGCGGTGGAACCGCGTTCCGCAGAGAGCCGCAGGTTCAGGTCGGCCTCGGCGAAGGACGACCTGAACGCGGGATCGAAGCCGCCGAGGCGGGTCAGGACCTCGCGCCGCGCCGCCATGTTGGTGCCCGATGTGCCGATCCCGAGCCCCGGTTCGGCGGTGAAGAGAGCGGGCGTGTCGTCCTCCATGGCAAGCGGCGCCGTTTCATTGGCGGCGGTGATGCTCTGCCCGGTCCAGCGGGGGCCGATCCCGTCGTCCCCGATCACGTAGCCGCCCGCCGCAGAGGCCCGGGGGTCGCGGAAGGGCGCGGCGAGATGCTGGAGCCAGAGCGGCTCGGGCACGGCATCCTCGGCGATGAAGGCGACGACCTCGCCAGCCGCCGCGGCGATACCGGCGTTTCGTGCCGCCTGGGCATTGGCGCCGTCGATGGAGCGGGTCTTGACCTGTCCGAAGAGGTCCGGATGGGCTTCGACCGCCTGGAGCCCCGGGGCGTCGGCCACGACGACGATCTCGAAATCCGGGTAACGCAAACGGGCGAGGCCGGCGAGGCACCGGGCCAGCGCCGCGGGCCGGCCCTGACCGACCACAACGACGCTGACGGTCGGCAGGGTCACGGGCTGCCCATCTCTGCCATCATCGCCTCGATACGAGGCACGTCCTCGGGGTTGTTGAGTTCCCAGAACGCCCGCCCGCGGGCCTCGACCTCGACACAGAGCATGTGGACGCCGCGCTCCAGGAAGCGGAGCTGTTCGAGCCCTTCGAGGGTTTCGAGCGGACCCGGCTCCCAGCGCGGATAGGCGGCGAGGGCGGAGGGGCGGTAGGCATAGACGCCGACATGGTGGAAGACCGGGGTCGGGTCGTCGGGGCCGTAGTCGCCCGGGGCGAAGGGGATGACCTCCTTGGAGAAATAGAGCGCGTTCAGATCGATGCCGAAGACCGCCGTTGTGCCGCCGACCCGGCCCGCCGCACGGTCGGCGAGGAGCGCGGCGCGGGTGCGGCCGTCGCAGCGCAGGACCGGGGTGGCGACTTCGGCCACGGGATGCGCGGAAAGGCCGGCGATCAGGTCCTCGATGAACCAGGGCGGGGTGAGCGGCGCGTCGCCTTGCAGGTTGACGACGATGTCCTGGCCGCCGCCCAGGGCATCGAAGGCTTCGGCACAGCGTTCGGTCCCGTTGCGGCAGGTCTCGGAGGTCATGACCACCTCGGCGCCGAAGCCGCGTGCGGCCGCCTCGATGCGGCTGTCATCGGTGGCCACCACGACCCGGTCCGCGCCTTCGACGGAGAGCGCGGCGCGCCAGGTCCGCTCCACGAGGCTCCGGCTTTCACCGGTGGCGCCGCGCAACTCCACGAGGGGTTTGCCCGGATAGCGGCTCGACGCATAGCGGGCGGGGATGACGATCAGGACGGACATGAGCCCTCAGCCCGGTTTCAGCTCCACTCCGGGAGCATGCGCGATGAAGAACGGATTGGCGAAGCCGGGCTTGCCGTAGGAGAGCGGCAGGCGGTTGTCGAAGCGCACCACGCGGCCGCCGGCGCCGGAGAGCACGGCATGGCCGGCGGCGGTGTCCCATTCCATGGTGCGGCCGAGGCGGGGGTAGAGATCGGCCTCGCCTGTCGCGACGAGGCAGAACTTCAGGGAGGAGCCGGCACTGGTCATGTCCTTGACGGCATATTGCGCGATATAGTCGTCGGTCGCCTGATCGCGGTGGGATTTCGACGCCACGACCATGAGCGCGCCATTCTGCGGATCGGAGACCGAGATGGCCCGGGTCTCGCCCTGGGCGCCGGGGTCGAGATCGCCGGTCTCCTCGACAGCGCGGCCGACGGAATTGGTGTAGAACATCCGGCCCTTGGCGGGCGCATAGACGACGCCGCGCACCGGCACGTGATCCTCGACATAGGCGATATTGACGGTGAAATCGCCGCGCCGCCCGATGAACTCCTTGGTACCGTCGAGCGGGTCGACGATCAGGAAGGTGCCGACCTCCTGATCGTGGGTCGCGGCCTGTTCCTCGGTCACCAGGGCGGTGTCCGGGAAAGCCTCTCGCAGGCCGGCGGAGATCAAGGCGTCGGCGGCCTCGTCGGCAAGGGTCACGGGGCTGTCGTCGGACTTCGACCGGACGCCGAAATCCGGGCCGTCATAGATCTCCATGATCTTCGACCCGGCCTCGAGCGCGAGCCGCCGCATCACCAGGGTCAGCCTGTCGAAGTCCATGCGCCCGCTTTCCCGATTGCCCCGGACCACCTGCGCCGTTGAAATGGCTCCGGTGCCACCTTATGGTGCCCGCTCAAGAAATCGGCAAGAAATTCGTGCGAGTAAAGCCGCACTCCGCGGCAGGACCCGAGGCGCCATGTTCGAGAGAGCCCCCCAAAGGAAGATGCTCGGCTCGGCCTATGCCCTGCTCGACCTGATGTACCACTCCACCGTGCGGCAGGTGCGCAGTTCCCACCGCAACGCGATCATCGGCCTGTTGATGAACATGGCGCAGACGGTGGTCTTCGTCGCCGCGTTCTACATCATGTTCACGGTGCTGGGCCTCCGCGCCAACGCGGTCCGGGGCGATTTCCTGCTCTACCTGATGTCGGGCATCTTCATCTTCATCACCCACATCAAGGCGATGGGAGCGGTGATATCGTCCGAGGGGCCGACCTCGACGATGATGAAACATGCGCCGATGAACACGCTTGTGGCGATCACCTCCGCCGCGCTCGGCTCGCTCTATATTCAGGTGCTGTCGCTCTTCGTGATCCTGTTCATCTATCACGTCGTCTTCACGCCGATCACGATCGATCGGCCCGTCCCGGCCATGGGGATGTTCCTTCTGGGCTGGTTCTCCGGGGTCGCCGTGGGTGTGGTTTTCCTCGCGCTGAAGCCGTGGCTGCCGGGTTTCGTGCAGATCAGTTCGCAGATCTATATGCGCGCGAACATGATCGCCTCCGGCAAGATGTTCCTGGCCAATACGATGCCGGGATACATCCTGGTCTTCTTCACCTGGAATCCACTCTTTCACGCCATCGATCAGGCGCGCGGTTTCGTCTTCATCAACTACAATCCGCACTACAGCTCGATCAGTTACCCGGTCATCCTGAGCCTGGTGCTGATCCTGATCGGATTGATGGGAGAGTTCTATACCCGCAAACAAGCCTCGGAGAGCTGGAACGCGGCGCGGTAGCGAACAGGCCGAGCCGGCCCATTCGAGCAAGGTCGGTCGGATCACCGATAAGGAGTGTTGTGACGATGCGAACCCTGATCCGACTGCTGATGATCCTCTTTGTCCTACCGGTGTCCCTGGCGGCGGAGCCGCTGTTTCCCGCGCGCTACGATGTCGTCGGCGTATCGGCGGATGACGTGCTGAACCTGCGGACCGGCCCCGGCACCGCGCATCCGGTGGCCGATACGCTCGCGCCCGATGCGACCGGTATCGAGGTTCTGGCAATCCACGATGGCTGGGCCCGGATCGGCCGGGGCGAGACGACGCTCTTTGCCAGCGCGCAGTTCCTGGAGCGCCAGCCGGGCCAGGACGACCCGGCGGTGATCTCGAACCTGCCGGTCACCTGCGTCGGCACCGAACCGTTCTGGACAGTCCGGTTCGAGGATGAGGGGTATCTGAGCTACCAGTTCCTGGGCCAAGACTCCGTCGGCATCGACCTCAACAACTTCGCGACCTCGGGCAATGATCTGCGCTCGTCGAGCTTTGAGGGGAGCGGCGATGCGAGCCCGGTGCTGGGCGTGCTGCGCCGGACCCAGTGTTTTGACGGGATGTCGGACCGGGAGTTCGGCATCGCCATCGAGTTCTTCCCGCAGGTGACGGGCGGCTTGCAGCATCTGACGGGCTGCTGCCGGCTCGATTAGGGCGTGTCGTACTTGACGATGTTGGAGCATTGAAGCGTCGGCCGGGGGCGTCGCTTGCGCAAGCACGTGCGGTCGGGCGGATGAGTGGCGGCGACAGGCCCTAGGTCACCACCCGCAGCGTCAGATTGATCCGCCCGCCATCGGGCAGGAGCGTCGAGCTGCCCGCCCGCACCCGGTCGATCCCGTGGTGCAGGAGCCGGGCCGGACCGCCCATGACGAGGACGTCGCCGGAGCGGAGCCAGAGGCTCTCGGTCGACCCGCCGCGCTCTGCATTGCCGATCCGAAAGAGCGCCTCGTCCCCCAGTGAGATCGAGACGACGGGTTGGGAGAAATCCGCCTCGTCGCGGTCCTGGTGCAGATTCATCTTCGCGTCGGCATCGTAGAAGTTCACGAGGCAGCATTCCGGGGCGCGATCCGCCCCGCTCACCGCCTCCCAGACCGCCAGCACCGAAGCGGGGATCGGCGGCCAGGCGACGCCGGAGGGATGGCGCGGCTCGTAGCGGTAGCCGGAGCGGTCGGAGACCCAGCCGAACCGCCCGGCGGAGGTCATGCGCACCCGCATTGGCTTGCCCCAGCGGGTAACCGGCCGGAAGAGCGGCGCGGCGCGGACCACGTCGCGCAGATCGGCCACCATCGCCTCCTGCGCCGCGCGCTCCAGGAACTCCGACCAGACCGCGACCCCGCGCACGGTGTGAGCGGGCCCTGTCACCGGACACCGCGCCCATAGTGCATTTTTGCCACGCCTTGCCCCCTGCAGACCGTTGCAGCCCCCAAACCACCCTCCTATATACCCCAAGGATTGGCGGGGGCGACGTCTTCCGCCTGCAACCAGAGGCCGGGGTGCCGTAACGGGCCCGGGCCGCTCAAACCGCCTAACAGACTTCTAAGAGGGTTTTGAAAATGGCCAAAGTCATCGGGATCGACCTCGGCACCACCAATAGCTGCGTTGCCATCATGGACGGCAGCCAGGCCCGGGTGATCGAGAATGCCGAGGGCGCGCGCACGACGCCATCCGTCGTCGCCTTCACCGACACCGAACGCCTGGTCGGCCAGCCGGCCAAGCGCCAGGCCGTCACCAATCCGGACAACACGATCTTCGCCGTCAAGCGCCTGATCGGGCGTCGCGTGGACGATGCCGAAGTGACCAAGGACAAGGCGATCGTGCCTTACGAGATCATCGATGGCGGCAATGGCGATGCCTGGGTCGAGGCGAAGGGTGAGAAGTACTCGCCATCCCAGATTTCCGCCTTCATCCTCCAGAAGATGAAGGAAACCGCCGAGTCCTATCTCGGCGAGGATGTCGCCCAGGCGGTCATCACGGTCCCGGCCTATTTCAACGACGCCCAGCGCCAGGCCACCAAGGATGCCGGCAAGATCGCCGGGCTCGAAGTGCTGCGCATCATCAACGAGCCGACCGCCGCGGCGCTGGCCTACGGGCTCGACAAGAAGGATTCGAAGACCATCGCCGTCTACGACCTCGGCGGCGGCACCTTCGACGTGACCATCCTGGAGATCGACGACGGCCTCTTCGAGGTGAAGTCCACCAACGGGGACACCTTCCTCGGCGGGGAAGACTTCGACATGCGGATCGTCAACTACCTCGCTGACGAGTTCAAGAAAGAGCACGGCGTCGACCTGACCAAGGACAAGATGGCGCTGCAACGGCTCAAGGAAGCCGCCGAGAAGGCCAAGATCGAACTCAGCTCCTCGACCCAGACCGAGATCAACCAGCCGTTTATCTCGATGGACCCCCATGGCGGTCAGCCGCTGCATATGGTGATGAAGCTGACCCGGGCGAAGCTCGAAAGCCTCGTCGGCGATCTCATCAAAGCGTCGATGAAGCCGTGCCAGGCGGCGCTGAAGGATGCGGGGCTCTCGACCTCCGATATCGACGAGGTGGTGCTGGTCGGCGGGATGACCCGGATGCCGAAGGTCATCGAAGAGGTGACGAAGTTCTTCGGCAAGGAGCCGCACAAGGGCGTGAACCCGGACGAGGTCGTCGCCATGGGCGCCGCCATTCAGGCCGGTGTGCTTCAGGGCGACGTCAAGGACGTGGTCCTGCTCGACGTCACGCCGCTGTCGCTGGGGATCGAGACGCTGGGCGGGGTTTTCACCCGGCTGATCGACCGCAACACCACGATCCCGACCAAGAAGTCGCAGATCTTCTCCACCGCCGAGGACAACCAGAACGCGGTGACGATCCGGGTCTTCCAGGGCGAGCGCGAGATGGCCACGGACAACAAGCTCCTCGGCCAGTTCAACCTGGAGGACATTCCGCCGGCCCCGCGCGGGTTGCCGCAGATCGAGGTAACCTTCGACATCGACGCCAACGGCATCGTCTCCGTCTCGGCCAAGGACAAGGGCACCAACAAGGAGCAGAAGATCACCATTCAGGCTTCCGGCGGGCTCTCCGACGAGGACATCGAACAGATGGTCAAGGACGCCGAGGCCAATGCCGAGGCCGACAAGGAACGCCGGGAACTTGTCGAAGCTCGAAACCAGGCCGAAAGCCTCATTCATTCGACCGAGAAGTCGGTGGAAGAGCATGGCGACAAGGTCGATCCGACCACAATCGAGGCTATCGAACTGGCGATTGCCGCGTTGAAGGACGATCTCGAAGCCGAGGATGCGGGCAAGATCCGCGCCGGCATCCAGAACGTGACCGAGGCCGCGATGAAGCTCGGCGAGGCGATCTACAAGGCCAGCCAGGACGAGGCCGGGGATGAGGCGCCGGATGCCGATGGCGATGGCCCGACCAGCGTCGACGATGACATCGTCGATGCCGATTTCGAGGACCTTGACGACGACAAGCGCGCCTCCTGACGCGCAAGGCATAGGGGACCGGCCCGGCGGACCGGGCCGGTTTTCCGTTGCCGGAGGGACCAAGGACCATGGCGAAACGCGACTATTACGACGTTCTCGGGGTCTCTCGCGGGGCCGGGGCCGACGAGATCAAGAAAGCCTATCGCCAGAAGGCCAAGGCGCTCCATCCCGACCGCAATTCCGACAATCCCGAGGCTGAGACCCAGTTCAAGGAGGCCAACGAGGCCTACGAGGTCCTCAAGGACGCCGAGAAGAAGGCGGCCTATGACCGGTTCGGCCATGCCGCTTTCGAGGGGGGTATGGGCGGCGGCGGGGGCGGCGGGTTCCGCGGCCAGGGGGATTTCGCCTCGGCCTTTTCGGATGTGTTCGACGACCTCTTCGGCGATTTCATGGGCGCCCGTCAGGCCGGCGGCCGGACCCGCGCCGCCCGCGGCAACGACCTGCGCTACAATCTCCGGGTGACGCTGGAAGAGGCCTATGCGGGCCTCCATAAGACGATCACCGTTCCCACCTTGGTCACCTGTGACACCTGCAACGGCACCGGGGCCGAGGGCGGCGCCGAGCCGGTGACCTGTCCGACCTGTTCGGGCATGGGCAAGGTGCGGGCGCAGCAGGGCTTCTTCACCGTCGAGCGGACCTGCCCGACCTGCAACGGGCTGGGTCAGATCATCAAGAACCCCTGTTCGACTTGTCAGGGCGCGGGCCGGGTGGAGAAGGAGAAGGCGCTTTCGGTCAACATCCCCGCCGGGGTCGAGACCGGCACCCGCATCCGGCTTGCCGGCGAGGGCGAGGCGGGGCTGCGTGGCGGTCCGGCGGGGGATCTCTACATTTTCATCGAGGTCCGCGAGCACGAACTTTTTCAGCGCGACAGCACCGATCTCTTCTGCCGGGTGCCCGTGTCGATGGCCGATGCCGCGCTTGGCGGCGATATCGAGGTGCCGACGATCGATGGCGGCCGCAGCCGGGTGAAGATCCCCGCCGGGAGCCAGTCCGGTCGGCAGATGCGGTTGCGCGGCAAGGGGATGCCGGCGCTGCGGGGCGGCGGCGAGGGGGACATGTTCATCGAGCTTGCGGTGGAGACCCCGGTGAACCTGACCTCGAAGCAGAAGGAGCTGTTGCGGGAGTTCGACAAGATCGGCGAAGAGAACAACCCGCAGAGCTCGTCGTTCTTCAAGTCGGTGAAGACGTTTTGGGATTCGATGAAGGGGTGAACTGACGAACTTCGCTGCGCGAAGCCAAGCGTCCAGTGGACGCTTGGGTCAGTTCACGGGCGTAGCCCAGAGATGTCTAGCGCAACGCAGACAGTCCAGTAGACGCTTGGGTCAGTTCGCGGGCGGCGCCCAGGAAACCGGCCATAGGGACGAAGCTCGGCGGATCGTCCAGTGGACGAGCCGAGCGGCTCATGGGCGGAGCCCAGAGATGTCTAGCGCAACGCAGACAGTCAATTGGACGCTTGGGTCAGTTCACAGGTCGAGCCCCGGAACACGCAGGACAATGAGACTGCCCTTCACCTCGGAGCCCCGATTCTTCGCAGAAGAATCGTGCCCGCTCCCGCGGATTAACCTTTCCTAAACCACGGCACCGCCATCCTCGGGCCATGAGAGACCGGTCTTTCGCCGAGGCCCAGTTGCCGCTGATCGAGCCGGACGCGCCGGCGCCCGACGATGTCGGCCCGATGGGGTCCCGTGCGCCGTCCTATCTGCGCGATCACCGCAAACGGCTGCGCGAGCGGTTTCTCAGCGGTGGCGCCGATGCGATGCCGGACTACGAACTGCTCGAACTCGTCCTGTTTCGCGCCATCCCGCGCCAGGATGTCAAACCGCTCGCCCGGCGCCTGATCGAGCGGTTCGGGGATTTTAACGCGGTCCTGTCCGCCGCGCCCGCGCGTTTGGCGGAAACCCTCGGCGTCGGCGATGCGGTCATCACCGAGCTGAAGATCGTCGAGGCCGCGGCGCAGCGGCTGTCCCGCGCCCGGGTGCTGCGCCGGCAGGTCGTGTCGGGCTGGGACGCGCTGATCGACTATTGCCACACGGTGATGGCGCATCGGGATACCGAGCAGTTCCGCGTCCTCTATCTCGACCGCAAGAACGTGCTGATCGCGGATGAGGCCCAGGCCGAGGGCACGGTGGACCATGTGCCGGTCTATCCCCGCGAAGTGGTGAAACGGGCACTGGAGCTGAATGCCTCGGCGCTGATCCTGGTCCACAACCACCCGTCGGGCGACCCGACGCCCAGCGCGGAGGATATCGACATGACCCGGCAGATCGATGCGGCGGCCGGGGCGCTGTCGCTGACGCTCCACGACCATATCATCGTCGGCCGGTCGCGGGAGCTGAGTTTCCGGGCCGAGGGGCTGCTTTAGGCGGGCAATCCTCGCCCAAACTGGTGGCGCCTTCAAAGGAAGCGCCGCCTGTGGCGCTTGGCAACGCCGCGTCGACGCGGCGTGAAACGCGCTTGCGCAAGCGCGTCTTGCGGCCCGTCGACGGGCCGCCCTGCCCGATTAGCCTCCGGAATCACCCCGGCGCGGCGGTCTCCCGCGCCCCGAAGATCGCCGAACCGACCCGGACATGGGTCGCGCCGAAGGCGATGGCCTCCTCGAAATCCCCGGACATGCCCATGGAGAGGCCGGCGAGGCCGTTGCGCTCGGCGATCTTGGCCAGAAGCGCGAAATGGAGCGACGGTGCTTCGTCGACAGGCGGCAGGCACATCAGCCCGACGACGGGCAGGTCGAGCGCCCGGGCCTCGGCGATGAAGCCATCGGCCTCCACCGGCAGCACCCCGGCCTTCTGTGGCTCCTCGCCGGTATTGACCTGGACGAAGAGGTCGGGGCTTTCGCCACGCTCCTGGGCCAGACGGGCCAGGGTCGTGGCGAGCTTCGGCCGGTCGAGGGAGTGGATCGCCGCGGCCATCTCCACCGCCTGCCGCGCCTTGTTGGTCTGGAGCGGCCCGATCAGATGGAGCGCGATCCCGTCGAACCGCTCGCGGAGCGGCGGCCAGCGCGTGGCGGCCTCCTGGACGCGATTCTCGCCGAAGACGCGGTGCCCGGCTTCGAGAATCTGAACCACGCGATCCTCGGGCTGTGTCTTGGAAACGGCAATCAGTGCGACCGATCCGGAGGGCCGACCGGCCTCCCGCGCGGCGGCAGCGATCCGGTCTCGAATCCCGGCAAGCGACATCTCTAGCCTCCTGTCCCGAAACGATCTTTTGGCTTCTGTCCCGTCCTACCGCGTCGCATGGCCCCTGTCATCGGAGGATCGACCGCGACAAGCTGCCGCCATGTGTGTGGCACGCCTGCATCATTTCTGTGGCAGAGGCCGATGGCCCGGGGTGTTGCCCTTGTCTGTGCAGGGCGGAAGGCGCAAAGACAATCGCAATGCTAGGCAACCTGGCATTCTAGGGAATGCAACACGAGGGAAAAATATGAAACGCATCCTTCTTGCCTCGACCGCCCTGGCCATGTTGGCCGGCGCCGCGGCCGCGGAGATCACCTGGTCGGGCGAAGCCGTGCTCGGCTACAACGACGACGATCCCATCGGGCCCGATGACGACAATCAGGGCTTCTACTGGGAGCTGGATATCGATGTCGTTCTGTCGCAGACGCTTGACAATGGCCTGACCGCCGGTGCCGAGTTCGGCTTCGAAGTGGCCGACGACAACACCGGTCAGGTCTTCGAAGGCTCCGACTATGTCCTGTTCCTCGAATCCGACACCGCCAGCCTGTTCTTCGGCGACACGGCGTTCGCGGCAGAGACCCACTGGGATGCCGCCGGTGACATGGAATCCGATGGCTTCTCCGAGCAGGACGGCGAAGTCGTGATCCGCGGCGATCTGACCTTCGGCAATGTCGAGGGCTCGATCTCCTACGCGGTCACCGATGCGGATGGCGACATTATCGGCGACAACAGCTCCGACGATGTCGATCAGCTCTCGATCGCCGCCGTCGGCACCTTCGCGAACTTCACCGTGGGCTTCGCGTATCAGGAAGAGTCGATCGGCACGAATGGCGCCTATGATCCTTCCGTTGCCAATGGCGACTTCAACGAAGCCGAGATCTTCGGTATCTTCGCATCGACGAGCTTCGGCGGCGCGGACATCGCACTTGCCTATGCAAGCGATCAGACCAACGACGAAGATTCGCTGGGCATCGAAGTGGCCTATCCGGTCGGCCCGGTCACCCTGACCGGTTACTATGTGTCGGAGTCGGAAGCGGCCGGCGACAACTGGGGCATCAACGTGGCCTATGAAGAAGGCCCGGTCTCGGTCGAGCTGGACTATCAGGACGATCAGGGGACCGAGAAGGTCGGCCTCGAAGGCTCCTATGACGTGGGCAACGGCATCGTGGTCCGCGCCGGCTACCTCACCGAGGACGCCACCGAGGATCGCTTCTACATCGCCGGTGAGTACGATCTGGGTGGCGGTGCTGAACTGCTGATCTCCTACGCCGAAGACGACAGCAATGTCGATGAAGACGAGATCGGCGATCCCGAGTACCAGCGCGGCACCACCGTCGAGGTGTCCTTCGAGTTCTGATACCGGACCCGATATCAAGCTATGTCAGAGCGGGCCCCCGGGCCCGCTCTTTCGTTTTGTGGAGCCGGCGGTGAGACTTGTGGGGCTCTGCCCGCTTCGCTACACCTGACGCCAAGGACGAAGGGACGGGGTGACGTCGTGCAGAGCTTCAAGAGGTTGATCCGGATCGCCTTAGCCGCCCCGGTCCTGGGGGCGCTCACGGCCTGCGGTGGCGGCAGCCTCGGCAGTATCGGATCGAACCCGTTCGGCAGCATCGGAAGCATCGGCTCGGGCCCCGGCGCGCGGGCCGAGGCCCCGGTTCGGCAGGCGGTGCGCACCCGCGGGGCCGAGAGCGTGGCTGTCAACCGCTATATCTGGAACGCCTCTCTCGATGTGCTGAGCTTCCTGCCGATCCAGTCCGTGGACCCCTTCACCGGGGTCATCGTCATGGGCTACGGCACGCCCCCCGGCGGCGGCCGCGCCTATCGCGCCACGGTGTTCGTCAGCGACCCGGCGCTTGACGCGCGTTCGCTGAACGTCGCGCTCGCCACCCGCTCGGGCCCGGTCGCGGCGGAAACCCAGCGCGCGGTGGAGGACGCGATCCTCTCCCGGGCGCGGGAATTGCGGATCAACGACGGCGCTCTCTGACCCCTGATCCGGGCGCCGATGCAACAGCCGGCTGCACCCTGACAGAGCGCATTCGATAATAGTTGACGAAAATTGTCGGGTGAGTTAGCCGCCTCAAGACGCGGCGTTTTTCCGCCCGCGATCCACTCTGAAACAGAACGCCAGCCCGATCCGAGCAAGCCGTCACTTACACGATCAAGGGGACGATCATGCTGCTCTCTGGCCGCCGTGCGATTCTGTGCGGAACTGCAATCACGACCCTGCTCGCGACCGGCGCGGTCGCTCAGGATATCGAAGGCTTCACGCTCGACCCGATCGTGCTCGGCGAGAGCAAGCGGGAGGTTCAGACCCAGACCGCGGTCCCGATCACCACGATCGACGAGGAGGAGATCGACGACCGCCAGGCCAGCACGATCGCCGAACTGATCGACTCCGTTCCCGGCGTGAATCTGGTGAACGGCTCCACGCCGTCGGGCTCCGGCATCAACATCCGCGGCTTCGGCGCCAACGCGACGTTCGGAACCGACCAGAAGGTTGCCATCATCTCCGACGGTGCATCGGTCGGGGCGGAGGAGATCTACCGCATCGGCACCCAGCTCTTCAGCGATCCCGAACTCTTCAAGGAGGTCGACGTGATCCGTGGCACGGTCGGCAGTTTCGAATACGGCTCCGGCATCGTCGGCGGTGTCGTGATCCTCGAAACCAAGGACGCCTCCGACCTTACCGAGGGCGAGCCCGGTTTTGCCCTGCGCCAGTCGCTCCAGTCGAGTTCCAATGGCGACGGTCTGCTCAGTTCCACGACGCTCGCCTATCAGTCCGACGATTCGCGGTTCGAGGCGTTCGCCAACTACACCTGGCGCGAACAGGACAGCCAGATCGACGGCGATGGCGACGAGATCGGCAATAGTTCGTTCGAGCTACCCTCCTACAAGATCAAGTTGCTCTACTACCTCGACGATGCCCAGGAGCAGAGCATCGAATTCTCCTACTCGGACACGTCCACGGCCGAGCGCGACGTGCTCTATGACACGTTCATCACAACGGCCGATGCCTTCGGCAGCGTTGATCGCGACATCGTTTCGCAGACCGCGGTGCTGACCTACCGCAACAATCCTCTGGATAACGACCTGCTCGACCTCGAAGTGTCCCTGAGCTGGGCCAACCAGGACATCGATCAGGAGTATCTCCCGGGCACCTCCACCTGCGACGATCCAAGCAATCCCTGCGGCTTCCCCGGCGGGTTCCCGCCGGGCGGCTTCCCCGTCGTCAATGCCGACCACAGCTATGAGACGACAAAGCTCACCGTCAAGAACACCGCGCTCTTCACCACCGGTGCCATCGATCACGAATTGCGGGCCGGCTTCGAGTTCATCCAGAAGGACCGGCTCGACGCGAACTCCGCTCCCGGCGGGACCGATACCAGATTTGCGGTCTTCGCCATCGACGAAATGTCGTTCGGCAACGGATGGACCGTCACCCCGGCCTTGCGCTACGAGACGCAGCGGCTCGACGGCGACGACGACACGCTCGAAGAGGTCGAACACGATGCGCTGATGGGCGGTCTCTCGGTTCGCTACGCCTTCGACAACGGCTTTGCCGTCTTCGGCAGCGCCGCCTATACCGAGAGCTTCCCGATCCTCGACGACTACCTGACGACCGACGGGCGACGCGACACCGCCGAGAAGGCCACGACCTATGAGCTCGGCTTCTCCTACGATTCCACCGATGTATTCCAGGGCGGCGACGAGGTCGCATTCAAGCTTAACGCCTACCGCACGACGCTTGAGGATGTGACCTCCTATTTCGGTCGGGACGAGATCGAAGTGGACGGGATCGAGATCGAAGCCTCCTACGCCAACGACGCGGGCTTCTACATCGATCTCAACGCCAACATCGCCGATGGTACACAGACCCGGACGAACGGCGCGACCTCGACATGGGACCGCCTGCCGCAGGATTCGGTGCGGGCGACCTTCGGACAGCGGTTCGGCGAGGAGCTCGATCTGAGTTGGGAGGTCGTGGCGGCCGCCGAAGAGACCCGGAACGGCGACACCTTCGACCGCTACGTCGTCCACAACCTGCGCGCCACCTACAAGCCGCAATCGGGCGTCCTCGAAGGCACCGAGATCCGGCTCGGCGTCGAGAACGCGCTCGATGAGCTTTATCGTCCCGCGCTCTCGACCCGGAACGCGCCGGGGCGCAACGTCAAGCTGACGCTGACCCGGACCTTCTGATCCGCCGCAGGGCGACCGGCCCGGGTCCCAAGGGGCCCGGGCCTCTTCTTTGGTGGACGCTTGCCGAGGCCGGGGCTACACCCGGCCCGACAGATGGCAAGAGCGTCCGACATGGCAGGCTACGACCCCACGACGATAGAACCGAAATGGCAATCCGCCTGGGAGGCGGCAGGCAGCTTCCGTGCGACCCGGGAGGGCGACAAGCCGAAATACTATGTGCTGGAGATGTTCCCCTACCCGTCGGGGCGCATCCATATCGGCCATGTGCGGAACTACACGATGGGCGACGTGATCGCGCGCTACAAGCGGGCGACGGGCCATAACGTGCTGCACCCGATGGGGTTCGACGCCTTCGGGATGCCGGCGGAGAACGCGGCGATGGCGTCGGGCGGGCATCCGAAGACCTGGACCTACGACAATATCGACACGATGGTCGCGCAGATGAAGCCACTCGGCTTCTCGCTCGATTGGTCGCGGATGTTCGCGACCTGCGACCCGGAGTACTACGGCCAGCAGCAAGCGCTGTTTCTGGATTTCCTGGAGGCCGGTCTGGTCTACCGCCGGAACGCGGTGGTGAACTGGGACCCGGTCGACATGACGGTGCTCGCCAATGAGCAGGTGATCGACGGCAAGGGCTGGCGCTCCGGCGCGGAGGTGGAGCGGCGCGAACTGACCCAGTGGTTCTTCAAGATCACCGATTTCTCCGAAGAGCTTCTGGAGGCCATCGACGGGCTCGACGACTGGCCGGCGAAGGTGAAGCTGATGCAGGCGAACTGGATCGGCAAGTCGCGCGGCATCGAGATCCCGTTCGAGCGGACCGATGGCGGCGACCCGATCGTCTGCTATTCGACCCGGCCCGACACGATGCGCGGCGCGACCTTCCTGGCGCTCTCACCGGAGCATCCGGTGGCGCGTGCGCTGGCCGAGGACAATGCGGACCTGGCCGATTTCATCGCCGAGACGCGGAAGATGGACACGACCGAAGCGGCGATGGAGAAGGCGGAGAAGAAGGGTATCGATACCGGTTTCACCGTGCGCCATCCGGTGATCCCCGGCGCGGAGATGCCGGTCTGGATCGGCAACTTCGTCCTGATGGAGTATGGGACTGGGGCGATCTATGGCTGCCCGGCACATGACCAGCGCGATCTCGACTTCGCCCGGAAATACGGGCTGGAGGTGCGCCACGCGTTCCACATGCCCGGCGACGAGACGGTGGTGACGGATACCGCGCTGGTCCCGGATAAATCCGAAACAGTGGCCTACGTGGACCATTTCGCGGGGATCGGTGAGGTTACGAGTCAGGCCGGGATCGACGCGTCAATTGACTGGTTCGAGGCAGAGGGGCTGGGCGAGGGGCAGGTCAAGTACCGCCTGCGCGACTGGGGGCTCTCCCGCCAGCGCTATTGGGGCTGCCCGATCCCGGTGGTGCATTGCGAGACCTGCGGCGTGGTGCCGGAGAAGAAGGAGAACCTGCCCATTGAGCTGCCCGAGGACATCGACATCTCGATCCCCGGCAATCCGCTCGACCGGCACCCGACCTGGCGCAACTGCATCTGCCCGAAATGCGGCGGGCCCGCCCTGCGGGAGACCGACACGATGGACACGTTCGTGGATTCGTCCTGGTATTTCGCCCGCTTCACCGCGCCTCACGCCGAGACGCCGACCGACCCGGGTGAGGCCGCGTATTGGATGAACGTGGATCAGTATATCGGCGGGATCGAGCACGCGATCCTGCACCTGCTCTATTCCCGGTTCTTCGCCCGGGCGATGCATATCACCGGGCATCTGCCGGAGACCGCGATTGAGCCCTTCGACGCGCTCTTCACCCAGGGCATGGTGACCCACGCGATCTACGTCACCCGGGACGAGCAGGACCGCCCGGTCTACCACTTCCCCGAGGATGTGGAGGTGCATGAGAGCGGCGCGCGGCTCGGCGCGACGGGCGAGGAGGTGGAGATCATCCCCTCCGCCAAGATGTCGAAGTCGAAGAAGAACGTGGTCGACCCGGTGAATATCATCACGCGATATGGCGCCGATACCGCGCGCTGGTTCGTCCTGTCCGACAGCCCGCCGGAGCGCGACGTGGAATGGACCGCCGCCGGGGCCGAGGCGGCCTATAAGCATCTGGGCCGGGTCTGGATGCTCTGCGACCGGATCGGCGGGATGGACCGTGCCGCCCCCGGCGAAGGGGACGACGAGCTGCTCAGGGCGATGCACAAGACGATCTTCGATGTGACCGGCGGGATCGAGAGTTTCGGTTTCAATGCAGCGATTGCCAAGCTCTACGCCTTCACCAACACGCTGTCGAAATCGAAGGCGTCCTATGGCGCACAGCGGCAGGCGATCCTGACGCTGGCGCAGTTGATGTCGCCGATGACCCCGCATCTGGCCGAGGATATCTGGGCCCATCAGGGTAGTGAGGGTCTGATCGTGGACGCACCCTGGCCGGTGGCGGATGAGAGCCTCTTGATCGAGGACAGCGTGACGCTGCCGATCCAGATCAACGGCAAGCGCCGGTCGGAGATCACCGTGGCGCGCGATCTGCCGAAGGAAGAGGTTGAAAAGCTGGCGCTGGCGGACGATTCTGTGGCCCGGGCGCTCGACGGGGCGGCGCCGAAGAAGCTGATCGTGGTCCCCGGCCGGATCGTGAATGTCGTCATCTGAGACCCGCCTGAACCGCCGTGTCGCCCTTCTCGGGGTGCTGGCGCTCGGCGGCTGCGGGCTGACGCCGGTCTATGGGCCCCAGGGCGGCGGCGGTGCGCTGCGCGGCACCGTGGCCGTCGGGACCCCGGACAGCGTGGAGGCGTTCCGCCTCAAGAGCCAACTGGAACGGCGCCTCGGCCAGCCCGAGACCGCGCTCTACGATTTGGCGGTGACGCTGGATTATTCCGAGCAAGAAGTCGGGGTGAGCACCGGTCGCGAGATCACCCGGTACACGCTCCTCGGCCGGGCGGGCTACCAGCTGACACGGATCGAAACCGGCGAGACGGTGGCCGCCGGGGACGTCTCGACCTTCGCAAGCTATTCCGCCACCGGCACATCGGTGGCGACGCGGGCCGCGGATCAGGACGCGCGGGTAAGGCTCGCGGTGATGCTCGCGGACCGGATCGTATCCGACCTGCTGATTGCGGGCGTCCAGTGAAGCTTTCTGCACGCGACGTCCCGCCCTATCTGCGTCAGCCCGATCCGGCGGCGGCTGGGCTCTTGATCCACGGCGCCGATCCGATGCGAGTGGCGCAGGGGCGGGTCGATGCGCTAGCAGCGCTCCTCGGCCCGGACGCAGCGGAAGAGATGCGTCTGACCCGGATCGCTGCCGCCGACCTGCGCAAGGACCCCGCGCTCTTGCTCGACGCCGTGAAAGCGGTCGGGTTCTTCCCCGGTCCGCGCGCAGTGCTGGTGGAGGATGCCACCGACAGCCTGACCGATACCGTCGCGGCCGCGCTGGCGGAGTGGCGGGAGGGCGACGCGCAGGTCTTCGTCACCGCCGCGGCGCTCAATGCCCGCTCGTCGCTGCGCAAGCTCTTCGAGGGTCATGGGACCGCCCGCGCCGCCGCGCTCTACGACGCGCCGCCGGATCGCGGCGAGATCGAGGCGCTGCTGGGCGGCGCCGGGCTGACGGAGATCGGCGGCGAGGGGATGGACGCGCTGCTGTCGCTCTCGCGCAGCCTCGATCCGGGGGACTTCCGGCAAACGGTGGAGAAGATCGGGCTCTACAAACGCGGTGACGCGATCCCGCTTTCAGCCGAGGACGTCGCCGCGTGCGCGCCGCTCTCCGCCGAGGCCGCGCTCGACGACGTGCTCGCCGTGGTCGCCGAGGCGCGGACCGGCGATATCGCCGCGATCCTGCGCCGGCTCTACGATCAGGGGGTGCAGCCGGTGACGCTCTGCATCGGCGCGACCCGCCATTTCCGCACCCTCCACGCCGCCGCCTCCGACCCGGGAGGGCCGGCGCGGGGCATCGGCAAGGTCCGGCCGCCGGTTTTCGGCCCGCGCCGCGACGCCATGGTCCGGCAGGCACAACGCTGGGGGCGGCACCGGCTCGAAGAAGCGCTGACGCATCTCACCGACACCGATCTCTCGCTCCGCTCCGCGTCCCTCGCACCGCAGCGCGCGCTGATGGAGCGGACGCTCGTGCGTCTTTCTCATCTGGCGGGGCGCGGACGATGAGCGGGCTCGACCCCGAGGATTGGGAGGCGTTCCGCGCCGCCGCGCACCGGCTGCTCGACACCTGTATCGACCGGATCGCGGCCAGTTCGGACCACCCCTGGCAGCCGGTCCCGGACACGGTGCGCGACGGGTATGCGGTGCGGGCCGAGGGGACGACAGAGGCGGATATCGCCGCGCGCCTTGCCACCGAGGCTCTACCCTACGGCACCGGCAACACGCATTCCCGGTTCTTCGGCTGGGTGCATGGCACCGGGCTCGCAACCGGACTTCTGAGCGAGATGGTGGCGGCGACGGTGAACGCCAATTGCGGCGGGCGCGACCACGGCGCGGTCTATATCGAGCGGGCTGTGATCGAGTGGTGCCGGCAGGTCTTCGATTTCCCCCCGACAGCGAGCGGGGTGCTGGTGGCGGGGACTTCGCAGGCGACGGTTCTGGCGCTGGCCGCCGCGCGGCTCCGGGTGCTTGGCCCGCAGGTCCGAAAGACCGGGCAGGGCGCGGCGCAGCTCCGTGTCTATGCCGCCGCCGGGGTTCACAACGCCATCGCCAAGGCGGTTGAGCTGCTCGGTCTCGGGACCGACAGCCTGCATCTGATCGAGAGCGGTCCGGACGGCCTCGATCCCGAGGCGCTGTCCCGGGCGATCGCCGCCGACCGCGCCGCCGGCGCCGTCCCGATGGCCATCGTCGGCACGGCGGGGAGCGTCGATCTCGGCCGGTTCGACCGGCTGGAGGCATTGGCGGACATCGCCGCGGCGGAGAGTGTCTGGCTCCATGTCGATGGCGCCTTCGGCGCCTGGACCCGGCTCGCCGATCCGCCCTGGCGCGCGCTGAGCGACGGGATCGGGCGGGCCGATTCGCTGGCCTGCGACTTCCACAAATGGATGTATGTCCCCTACGATTGCGGGCTCTGCCTGATCCGCGACGAGGCCGCGCACCGCGCCGCCTTTGCCGCGCGCCCGGCCTATCTGGAGGCGCAGGAGGACGGGCTCGGCGGCGGCGATCCGTGGTTCTGCGATTACGGGATCGACCTGAGTCGGGGCAATCGCGCGCTGAAGGTCTGGACCGCGCTGGAGACCTATGGCGCGGCGCGTCTCGGCGCGGCGATCAGCGCCAATTGCCTGCAGGCGGCGGAGATGGGCCGGCTCGTGGAGGCCAGCCCACCGATGGCGCTCGCCGCGCCGGTGGTGTCGAACCTCTGCGTCTTCACCGCCGATGCCACGCTCGCGCCCGACGCCCAAAGCACGCTCAACGGCCGGATCGCGACCGCGCTCCAACTCTCCGGCGCGGCGGTGTTTTCGACGACGAAGGTCGGGGGCGTGACCTGCCTGCGCGCCGCGATCACCAACCACCGGACCACGGACGAGGATATCGCCGCGGCCATCGGGGCGGTTCGCGAGGCGTCGTGAGCCGGACGGCCGGGTGCCTCTGTGGGCCGATTGCCCGCTGCTGCCGGGAAGGAGACGCGCCATGGAAGACGATCCGCCGACCTGCCCGCTCTGCGGCCGTCCGATCCCGCCGAAGGTCCCGCAAAGCCTGCATCACCTGGTGCCCCGGCTGAAGGGCGGCAAGGGCGGGGAGACGGTGCTACTGCATCACCAGTGCCACCGGGAAATCCACGCAGCTCTCAGCGAGGCAGAGCTGGCGCGGGATTATGCGAGCGTCGAGGCGCTGCGCGCCCATCCGCGGCTCGCGAAGTACATCCGCTGGGTGGCGAAGCGGCCGCCGGATTTTGCCTCCAAGGTGCCGGGCCGCCGCCGGTCGCGGCGGTGAGCGGTCAGGGGATCATTGTCTTGATCGCGGCGGCATGGGCGGGATCGGCGGCCAGCACATCCGCCGCAAGGTCATGGGCCGCCGCCAAGGGGTCGTCGGCGATGCGGTCGAAGAGGCCCATATAGAGGGCCTCCTCAGCGCCGATCCTGGCGCCGCCCATCAGGATCAGCTTCGCGCGGGCCGGGCCGACCAAAGCGGCGAGCCGTTCGGGGTCCGAGGGCTGCGGCAGGTATCCGAGCTTCATCACCGGGTAGAACGCCTTCGCCGAGGGCACGGCGACGCGCAGGTCGCAGGCGAGCACCATGCCCATGGCGCCGCCGGCGACAGTGCCGTTGAGCGCGGCGATGCTGAGGCCCGGGAACGCCGCGATGGCGCCCGAGAGTCGCTCCCACTCCGGTGCGGTCGCGAGGCCGGCCTTCACGGCATCGAGATCGGCGCCGGCGGAGAAGACCTTGCCGGCACCGGTGAGGATCAGGACCCGGGCGTCGGTGCTCTCCACGGCATCGGCGAGGACCGCCAGCATGTCCTGGGTGAGCGCATTGGCCTTCTCCGGCCGGTCGAGGATCAGCGTGAGGCAGCCGCCGGAGGTGTTCGCGCGGATCATGTCAGACCGATCGCCGCCAGGATGTCCGGGTCGCGCAGATAGACGTCTGTACCGAGATACGCGTCGGCGGCCGGCCCGCACATCCAGACCAGAGCCTTCGCCGGCCATTCGGGGGAAAAGTGCTCGGACCAGTCGACCTGGCGGTCGGGATTGGTGTCATGGGCGGCGATGATCCGCTGCATGTCGGTGGCCACGGTGCTGGGGCGGAGGCCGAGCGCGCGGATGCCCCGGGACCGGTATTCGGCATCCACCATCCGGGTCAGCATGTAGGCCCCGGCCTTTGCCGCGCAATAGGACGACCAGGCGACTTCCGGCGTATGGGCGGCCCCCGAGGAGAGGCCGATCAGCGTCCCGCCACCGGCCTCCAGCATCGCAGGAAGCGCCGCGCGCATGACATGGAAGGCGCCCTTGAGATTGATGTCGACGGCATGGCCCCAAGCCTCCGGATCGGTCTCGGCCAAGTAGGCGATGGGTTCGAGAACGCCGGCATTGGCCACCGCTACGTCGAGCCGGCCGAACGTCTCCACCGTCGCGGTCACTGCCGCCGCGACCTCCCAATAGCGGCTGACATCGCAGGGGATCGCAATGCCCGCGGCGCCGATCTCTCCGGCCAGCGTCGCGATGGCGTCGCCGTTGCGGGCCAGCAGCGCCACCTTCGCTCCGGCCGCGGCAAACTCGCGCGCCGCGGCGGCGCCGATCCCGCGACTCGCGCCGGTGATCAGAACCACCTTGTCCGTCATGTCCATGTCGCGTTCCCCCAGGCAATCTGGCGACAGCCGGCCGGACCTCATGTCCGGTTTCCCCGACCTTGACCTCCCGAACGGGTCGTATGACCCTGAGCCGAGATTTGAAATGCGAAAGGCACCCCGATGACCAGATTCTTGCGCGCGCCCGGCGCGGCCTTCATTCTGTGCGCCCTTTGCGCCGCGCCCGGCAGCGCCGATATCACCGCCCAGGAGGTGTGGGACAACTGGAAGGGTTTCCTCGACATCTATGGCGAAGACGGGGTCAGCATCGGCTCCGAGAACCTCTCGGGCGGCACGCTGACCGTTTCTGACCTACGCCTGCGGTCCGAGGATAGCGAGGCCGTCGTCGAAGCGATCATCGAAGAGATCGTGCTGACCGAGAACGGCGATGGCACCGTCTCAATCACCATGTCCGAGGAGACGCCCGTCATCATTGAGCCTGCGGATGATGATGTGACGGTGCGCATTCTGACCCGGCAGAACGGGATGACGATGAGTGTCGGCGGCACGCCGGAGGAGATGACCTACGACCTGGCCGCAGCGAGCTACGAGTTCCTTCTCGACGAGCTGACCGGCGCCGATGCCGAGGTCAGTTTCAATGCCGCGAGCATGGTGATGACCGACATCGCCGGCAGCTACACGACGGTGATGGGCGATCTGAACGAGGTCGATTACGACATCTCCATCGGCGGGATCACCGTCGATCTCGATGCCGTGGAGCCGGGCGGCCCCGGCACGTTCCGCCTGACCGGGACCATCGACGGGATGCAGAATTCCGGCACCGGCGCCCTTCCCGAGGAGATAGACGACCCGGAGATGATCTTCATGGAGGGGCTGGCCTTCGAGACCTCCTATGTCGTCGGGCCGGTGCAGATGAGCGTGAATTTCGTGGACGATGCCGAGGCGTTCCAGGGGCAGTTCGCGACCGAAGGCGGCACGCTCGACGCATCGATGGACAGCCAGGGATTCTCCTATTCCGGCGGGACGATGAGCCCGCAGATCAGCTTCTCGGGCTCCGACGTGCCGTTCCCGGTCGAGGTGTCGATGGCGGAATACGGCTACACCTTTACCCTGCCGCTCGCCGCGTCCGACGAGCCGCAGGACTTCCGGTTGCAGACGAACCTGACGGATGTGGTGATCAACGAGATGATCTGGGGCCTCTTCGATCCGACCGCGGTGCTGCCGCGCGATCCGGCCACGATCGCCTTCGACATCACCGGCACCGGGCGGCTCTTCTTCGACGTGCTGGACCCCGAACAGGCCCAGGACATGGCGATGGCGGACATGCCCGGCGAGCTGAATTCGGTGACGCTCGAAGGGCTTGACGTCTCGGCGGCGGGGGCGTCGGTCACCGGTTCGGGGGCTTTCACCTTCGACAATTCCGATCTGGTCACCTTCGACGGCCTGCCGCGGCCCGAAGGCTCCCTCATGCTCGCGGTGAACGGCGCCAACGGGCTGATCGACAAGCTGATCGAGATGGGCCTTCTACCGGAGGACCAGGCGATGGGCGCGCGGATGATGATGGGCATGTTCGCCCAGCCGGTCGGGGACGATCAGCTCGAATCGGTGATCGAGATCAACGCGCAAGGCCATGTCCTGGCCAATGGCCAGCGCCTGCAATAAGTAGATCGGCAGGCGTCATTCCGGCGCCTGCCGTCCCGATCAACGAGTTCCCCTGTCAACGAATGGATGCCCCATGACCCGCACCCTCGCCCTGTCCCTCGTCGCAGCCCTCGCCGCCGCACCGGCCAGTGCGGAGCTGACCGCGGAGGACGCCTGGGCCATGTTCCAGGACGTGACTGTGGCCACCGGCGGGCGGATGGATGGAACCGCCACGCGCGACGGCGATGTGCTCACCGTCTCCAATATCGATGTCGAGTATCTGCTGCCGTTCGATTTTGGAGAGCTGTCGATGCGGTTCGGTCCGATGATGCTCACCGAGACGGGCGATGGGGCGGTCGCCGTCTCCTACCCGGTGGAGATGCGCGCGAGCTTCTTCGGCCAGTTCGGCCCCGATGATGATGTGACGCTGACCGGCAGCATGCTGATCGAACAGCCGGACCAGGAAGTTACGATTACCGGAACCGCCGACGACATGACGATGGTGTCGACGGGCAGCGGACTGGCGATGTCGATCAACGAACTCGACATCACCGGGATCGCGGAAGTCGAGGGCGGGACATTCGACCTGCGCGTCGGGATCGGGACGACGGAGGGGACCACGCGGCTCCTGCGAGGACCCGAGCTTCTGACGATCGAGGGGCAGTCGGCGGTCGAGGATGTCGAGACCGCATTTGAACTCACCGCCGCCGCGTTCTCTTCTGTCAACACAAGCCGCGTCGCGCGGACCACGAGCGAAACCCGTCTGGTCCTGCCCAGGGACGGCTTCCCGCTGACCGAGATCGCCGCGGCGCTGCGCGCCGGCCTGTCGGTCGAAGGGACCTCGGATGTCAGCGGATCGGTCTCGGAGGCGCGGACCATCGAGAACGGCGTGCTGGTCAGCGATCAGCTCACCGTCACCGACCGCATCGTTTCGACATTCCGTTTCGACGCCGACGGGATCGATATCGACGGGGACGCGACGGGGGTCGACTTGCGGCTGGTCCTGCCCGAAGACCTGGTGCCGGTGCCGCTGGAGGCGTCCATCGCCTCGGCCCGGTCCGGCTTTGCCATGCCGCTTCTGCAAAGCGACACGGCGCAGGGGGCGCGGTTACTCCTGGCACTCGACGGGTTCGATGTGGATGACGCGCTCTGGCGGCTGTTCGACCCGGCGGAGTATCTGCCGGCGGACCCGCTTACCTTCGTGATGGATCTCGAAGCGGAGATACGGCCGCTGATCGATCTCCTCGATTTCGAGGCGTTCGGGGCCTTCGTTGATCGCGGCGAGACGCCTGTGGAGATCGACAGTCTGACGATAGACGAAGTTCTGATCGCCGGGGCCGGCGCCTCTGCCGCGGCGGACGGCCGGTTCACCTTCGATTTCGACGATATGGAGAGCTTCGCCGGTCTGCCGCGGCCCGAAGGGTCGGCCACGGCACGGATTTTGGGGCTAGACGCCTTGCTGGACGCGCTGACGGAGATGGGCCTCCTGAGCGACGATGATGTGACACCGCTCCGGTTCGGATTGGCCGGGTTCACCCGGAGCGTGGGTGAGGACGCGCTGGAATCGGTTCTCGAGATCACCCCGGAGGCGCAGGTCTTCGTGAACGGGCAGCGCATCCGCTGAGGCCCCCGGGCGTTCCCCGCTTGCAGGCCCCGGCGACGCGGACTACCTCGGCGGGACAGCCGCCTAGGAGGCCCGATGCCTGACCGCGACCTTTCCGCCCTCGCCGAGACGCTCCTGAGTGCCGCCCGAAAGGCCGGGGCCGAGGCGGCGGATGCTCTGGTCGTGGACGGGACGTCGGTTTCCATCGATGTGCGCGAGGGGGCGCTGGAACAGGCGGAGCGGTCCGAGGGGATCGATCTGGGGCTCAGGGTGCTGATCGGCGGGCGGCAGGCTTGTGTGTCCGCCTCCGACAGCCGGGACGAGACCCTGGCCCAGATGGCCGAACGCGCCGTCGCCATGGCTCGCGAGGCGCCGGAGGACCCTTATGCCGGGCTCGCCGATCCGGAGCAGCTTTCCGAAAGGCGCGATGCCGAAGGTCTCGATCTGGCCGATCCGGCGCCGGAGCCGGAACCCGAGTCGCTGAAGGCCGACGCGCTCGCCGCCGAGGCCGCCGCACGGGCGGTCGCGGGCGTCAGCCAGGTCCAGTCCGCCAGCGCCGCCTATGGCAGCCGCCGCATCCACCTCGCCGCGACGAACGGGTTTGCCGGCGGCTATGCCCGGACCGACCGCCAGCTTTCCTGTGTCGCGATCAGCGGCGAGGGGCTGACGATGGAGCGGGATTACGATTTCGACAGCCGCCTCTATCAGGCCGACCTGAGGGGCGCCGAGGAGATCGGCCGCACAGCCGGCGAGCGGGCCGTAGCCCGGGCCGGCGCCCGCAAGCCACCCACCGGCCGCTTTCCGGTGCTCTTCGACGAGCGTATTGCGTCCTCGCTGATCGGCCATCTCCTTCAGGCGGTGAACGGGGCGGCGGTGGCGCGCGGGTCGAGCTGGCTTCTCGATAGCCTTGGCGCGCAGGTCCTGCCCGAGGCGCTCGATCTCTGGGAGGAGCCGCACCGCCCCCGCACCGCCGGATCGCGACCCTTCGATGCCGAGGGGCTGCCGACCGCGCGGCGGTCGATCCTCCGCCATGGCCGGCTTGTCGATTACACGATGGACCTCGCCACCGCCCGTAAGCTCGGCCGCCAGAGCACCGCGAGCGCCGCCCGGGGCACCGGCGCGCCGCCGTCGCCCGCGGTCAGCAATGTGACGCTGACCCAGGGCGAAGCGTCCCGCGCCGACCTCCTGCGCGACATGGGCACCGGCCTTCTGGTCACTTCGATGATCGGCTCCACGATCAACCCCAATACCGGCGACTATTCGCGCGGTGCCAGCGGCCATTGGGTGGAGAAGGGCGAGATCGCCTATCCGGTGAACGAATGCACCATCGCGGGGAACCTGCGTGACATGCTAGGCGGTCTTGTCCCGGCCAACGACGCGCGGGCGCATCTGAGCCGGGTCGTGCCCTCTTTGCTCGTCGAGGGGCTCACGCTTGCCGGCCAGTGACCGCGCACTTCTGACGCAGGCGGCGCGCGAGGCGGGGGCGCTGGCCCTACGCTATTTCGAGGGTGAGAACCGGGTCTGGGACAAGCCGGACGGGGCCGGCCCGGTCTCGGAGGCCGATATCGCGGTCGATACGTTCCTGCGCGAGCATCTGACCGGCGCCCGGCCGGATTACGGCTGGCTTTCGGAGGAGACCGAGGACGGGCCGGAACGGCTCTCCCGGTCGCGGTGCTTCATCGTCGATCCGATCGACGGGACGCGGGCGTTTCTCGACGGGGCCCGGGACTGGTCCCATTCGCTGGCCGTTGTCGAGGGCGGCACGGTTACGGCCGCGGCCGTGTTCGTGCCGCGCCGGGCGCAGCTCTACACGGCGGCCCTCGGGGAAGGGGCCACGCTGAACGATGCGCCCATCGCGGTGTCGGACACGGCGGTACTGGCTGGCGCCACCCTGCTGGCGACCCGCCCGAATATGGAGCCGAAGCGCTGGAAGCGCGGCGCGCCGCCGCCGGTCGAGCGGCATTTCCGCTCTTCCCTCGCCTACCGGCTTTGCCTGGTCGCCGAGGGCCGCTTCGACGCGATGCTGACGCTCCGGCCCACCTGGGAATGGGACATCGCGGCGGGGGCGCTGATCGTGGAAGAGGCCGGCGGCCGCGCGACGGACCCCACAGGCGCCGCCCTGACCTTCAACCGTCCCGCCCCGCAGGCCCCGGGCGTGCTGGCGGGCGGGGCCGCCCACAGAAGGTTGTTGGCAGAGCTTGCGTGACCGACCTATGGTTGCGCCAAAGGGGGTTGGGTGCGGCCATGATCGAGAAATCGCTTCACGCCGGAAGCATCGCGGCGGCATTCGGGGTGATCGCCACGAGCGCCGAACTGACCCTTGCGGGTGGGGCGGGGACAGCGATCAGTGCCGCGCTCTCGGCAACCGCGATGTTCAATAAGGCGCCGAAAGAGCAGCAGCGTTTCGCGACCATGATGGCAAAGGCGATGGACGCGCATCTGGCCGGCAACCCGCACTCGGAAGACGACAAGACACATCTTGAGCAGATGCTGGAGCTTGTCCCGCTGACCGCCGACCATCTCTATCAGGGCGACCTGACGGCGAGCGTCATAGCCCGGGAGCATCGCGCCCGCGTGGCGGCAGAGACGAAGGACACCGGGCACCAGACGAGGGACATCCTCGACAAGTTCGAGCGCCTTGTGAACGCGATGCTCGATCCCGTGGAGAAGGACGAGGCAACAGCCTTCGAGCGGGAGACGCTGAAGCGCCAGCGGGAACTCCTCGAACTCGCCCGGAAGGGCGGGCAGGCCGACAAGCTGCGGGACGAGGGGATCACGGAGAACGCCATTCTCAGGCTGGCCCAGCGCATTGCCGCGGATGTGGAGGATGTGGGCCGGGCCTGGCTGGAACTCCAGAACGCGATGGACATCGCCGTCAACGTGCAGCGTGAAGGGTCGGTCGGGACGAACCATTCGGATTTTGTCGATGCGGTGCTGGCGCGGGTGGCAGAGCTGTCGCGAGATGGTGCGAATGCCGAGGCGCTGGGGGAGATCGAGGACGCGCTGCAGCGGGAGGAGGTGGAATCGCAGGCGCGCAAGGCCCGGCTGCTCGACTCCGGCGTCGAACAGGCCATCCTGGCCCGCGATCCGGAGAAGGCGGCGGAGCTGCTAGAACGGAAAGTCGGGGTGGATATCCCCGATCCCGCGGCACGGTTCGCAGCTCTGCGGAAGGTGCAGGACGAATGGTACGAACGGGGCCGGGACAAGGGGCTGAACTTCGACCTCGAAATCTCGATTGAGCTGGCCCGCGCGAGCCTGGCCCGCGCCGCATCCGCCGATGAGAGGGGGGCAGCCGGCAACGATCTCGGCATCGCGCTCTCGATCCTCGGGGAACGCGAGCCCGGCACCGACCGGCTCAAGGAGGCCGTCACCGCCTACCGCGCCGCGCTGGAGGAACGCACCCGCGACCGCGTGCCCCTCGACTGGGCCATGACCCAGATGAACCTCGGTGCCGCGCTCAAGGCCCTCGGCGAGCGCGAGACCGGCACCGAACGGCTCGAGGAGGCCGTCGCCGCCTACCGCGCCGCGCTCCAGGAATGGACCCGCGACCGCGTGCCCCTCGACTGGGCCATGACCCAGATGAACCTCGGCAACGCGCTCACGACCCTCGGCGAGCGCGAACCCGGCACCGAACGGCTCGAGGAGGCCGTCGCCGCCTACCGCGACGCGCTCGAGGAACGCACCCGCGACCGCGTGCCCCTCGACTGGGCCAGGACCCAGATGAACCTCGGCACCGCGCTCACGACCCTCGGCGAGCGCGAGCCCGGCACCGAACGGCTCGAAGAGGCCGTCGCCGC
>JANQRL010000034.1 GCA_028284605.1 Paracoccaceae bacterium
CGGCGTGCTGATCGTCGGCGGCGGGCGGGGGGGGGTGGCCGCCGGGGTCTATGCCGGGTCCGAGGGGCTCCATGCGCTTGTGGTCGAGGATCTCGCCATCGGCGGTCAGGCCGGCACGTCGAGCCGGATCGAGAATTACATGGGCTTTCCGACCGGTATCTCGGGCGGCGATCTGGTCTGGCGCGGCGAGGTGCAGGCGATGAAGTTCGGCACCCGGTTCGCCATGCCGCGGCGGGCGACGGGGCTGAGTAAGCGCGAGGACGGGGTCTTCGTCGTCGATCTCGACGATGGCGAGGTGGTCCATGCCCGCTCCATCGTCGTCGCCACCGGGGTTCAGTACCGCCGCCTCGGCCTTGACCGGCTGGAAGAGTTCGAGAGCGCCGGCATCTATTACGCCGCGACCGATGTCGAGGCGCGCTATTGCAAGGACACCGAGGTCGTCGTGGTGGGCGGCGGCAATTCGGCGGGGCAGGCGGCGATGTTCCTCTCCCGCAGCGCCTCCCATGTCCATGTGCTGGTGCGCGGCCCGTCTCTGGCGGCGTCGATGTCGGACTATCTCCTTTCCCGCCTCGACGCGGACCCGAAAATCACCATCCATTACCGCACCGAGCTGTCGGCGCTTGGCGGCGAGGACGCCCTTGAGAACGTGACGATCCGCGACAAGGCCGCGGGGCAGGACTGGACGATCCGGTCCCGCGCGGTCTTCGTCATGGTCGGGGCGGCGCCGAACACCGCCTGGCTCAGCAATCTGGTGAAGCTCGACAACAAGGGTTTCGTGATGACGGGACGCGAGGCCGGCGGCGACTCCTCTTACGAAACTTCGCATCCGGGTATCTTCGCCGTGGGCGATGTGCGGGCCGGGTCGGTGAAGCGGGTGGCCTCGGCGGTGGGCGAAGGCTCGGTGGTGATGTCGAAGGTGTGGGAGTATCTGGACGGGTAGGGTGGGGATGCCGCCCGTTGAGGCGCCACTGTCGTTCTAAGTCCCCGCCCGAATAGCGCCGAAGGCGCCGGGCATCGACAGACCGTCCCGTCGCACCGGAGGTGCCCCGTTCTGAGTCGGCACGCCTCCGGCGTGACGGGCTGGCGATTTGGTTGGGCTAGGCGCGGAGCTCTGAGCGGGGGACGTGCTTGGCGAGCATAAAGCACTTTAGCTCTGCCTTCGGATCGCCATCCCCCGGTCTGTCGAGGCCCGGCTCACGTTGCGCCGACACGCTTGGTAGGCAGGCGGAGCCTTCGCGAGCCAACACCGGTCCTCCCGACTAAGGCTCCCCCAGCGACCCCAGCGGCGGCAGCAGCGTCCCGCTCACCAGCCGGCTCAGGATGTGGGGGATCGGCGGCATCCGGCTCAGCGGAAACAGCACCCGGTCGCGCAACACCGGGAGCCAGCGGCTGTCGGACTGGTATTGCGGGGTGAAGGCGGCGCTCATCGCCTGATAGAGCCAGACATGCCCGCGCCGGCCCCGCGCATAGGCCAGACGCGCCTCCTCGATCGTCGGATGCATGACCAGTGCCCGGGCCAGGGCGGCGGTATCGAGCAGCGCCATATTCGCCCCCTGCCCAAGCTGCGGGGAGGCACGGTGTGCCGCATCGCCGATATGCACGACCCGTCCGGAATAGGGCCGCCTCAGCGTACCATGGCTGTAGCGCGCCATGGTCATCTGGTCCGGATCGGTGATCTGATCCACGAAGGGGGCGAACTCCGGCCAGAGCGCCACCGCCTCCGCCCTCCACGCCGCGCGACCGGCGCTCAGCCACGCGGCATGGCCATCCCGTGGAAGGGACCAGAAGATCGCGGCCTTGGCACCCTCCTCTCCGGGCAGCCTGCCGATCGGTAGCGCCCCGATCATCCTTTCGGCACGGCGGTAGCGCTGGGTGAGTTGGTCGCTGGGCAAGGCCGTTTCCGGCCAGTCGACATTGCCCCAGATCGCGCCGAAGGGCAGGGGCCGGGCCTTGAGCGGCGAGAGCGGAGAGCCGGCCCCGGTGGCATCCACGATGAGGTCGAAAGGCCCCTCGGGCGGGGCGTCGGCAAGGACGAGGCGGGCCTCGTCCACGCCGACGACGGGGGCCGAGGTCCGGAGCGGAATGCCCCGCCGCGCGACCTCCGCGTGGAGCGCGGAGAAGAGCGCGGCGCGGTGGATCGCGAGGCCCGGCACCGCGCCGTAGCTGACATCGAGCACCGGGCGCCCGTGATCCGCCTCATGCCCCAGCATCCGAGTGATCGCTTGACCATATTCCCGCGCCGCGGCCCCCGCCCCGATCCGGTCGAGCACCGCGAGGCCCACCGGCTGGATCACCAGACCGGACCCCACCGGCCCCGGCGCCGCGAACCGGTCGAAGAGGATCACCCGGTGCCCGAGATCGTGCAGCAGCGAGGCGGCGGCGAGCCCGCCGATCCCGGCCCCGGCGATGGCGATGTCCATGGGCGCTCCCCTTCCGCTCCGACCCGAGGACAACCGCCTTTCCCGACCCGGCACAAGCGGTTGCGACACTTGATCCTCCTCAAGGCGCCCGCGCCGCAACCGCACCACTCTGCTGCAAAACCCATGGAGGCCGCCATCGCCACCGAACATGGACATTCCCCGGCCGAAGTGGCCGCTCGGATCAACGCACCGAACCGACGCAGCTATCTGCGCGACACGGTCTATGGCGCCATCGACGGGGCCGTGACCACCTTCGCCATCGTGGCCGGTGTCGCCGGGGCCGGGCTGCCGACCAACATCATCATCGCCCTGGGCCTCGCCAATGTCCTCGCCGACGGCTTCTCCATGGCCGCGGGGAACTACTCGGGCACCAAGGCGGAACTCGATAACATCAAGCGCATCCGTGCGATCGAGGAGCGGCACATCGCCGAAGAGCCCGAGGGCGAGCGCCTGGAACTGCGGGAGATCCTGGCCGGCAAGGGTCTGGAGGGCCAGGTGCTCGAAGAGGCGACCGATGCGATCATCTCCGACAAGACCCGCTGGATCGACATGATGCTGATCGACGAATACGGGCTTTCCCCGGTCGATCCGCACCCGATGCGGGCGGCCGTCGCGACTTTCCTGGCCTTTCTCGCGGCGGGTCTCGTGCCGCTGATCCCTTTCCTCGTCGGCTCCGGCCCGGCCTTCACCGTCTCGCTCGCGCTTACCGGCGTTGTCTTCTTCGCCATCGGCACGCTGAAGAGCCGCTGGTCGCTCTCACCCTGGTGGCGCTCGGGGCTGGAGACGCTCTTCATCGGCGGGGCGGCGGCGGGGATCGCCTATGGCGTGGCCAGCCTGTTCCGCGGCCTCTGAACGCCGCTTTACCCCGGCCCGGCAGCCTCCTATAAGCGGCCCATGATGAACCTGATCGCTATCATCATCCGAATTACGGGCCCGGCGCTCTGACCGATGAGCCGCCGGGACAAGGCGTCTGAGCATCCGCGCCGCCGCACCCCCTGAGAGACACGACTTCCGAGGACCGCACCGATGTGCGCCGACACACCTGACGAAACCGTCGACTACAAAGACACGCTGAACCTGCCGCGCACGGAATTTCCGATGCGCGCCGGCCTGCCGAAGCGCGAGCCCGACTGGCTCGCCCGATGGGAGCGGATCGGGGTCTATGACCGCCTGCGCGCGGGCGCGGCGGGGCGGATGCCCTTCACGCTCCACGACGGCCCGCCCTACGCCAACGGCCATCTCCATATCGGCCACGCGCTCAACAAGATCCTCAAGGACATGGTGGTGCGCTCCCAGCAGATGATGGGCCGCGACGCGCGCTACATCCCGGGCTGGGACTGTCACGGCCTGCCCATCGAGTGGAAGATCGAGGAAGAGTACCGCAAGAAGGGCCGGAACAAAGACGAGGTGAATGTCGTCGAGTTCCGCCGCGAATGCCGCGAATTCGCCGAAGGCTGGATCGACATCCAGCGTGACGAGTTCAAGCGCCTCGGCGTGACCGGCAACTGGGACGATCCCTACCTGACGATGGACTTCCACGCCGAGCGGGTGATCGCCGAGGAGTTCCAGAAGTTCCTGATGAACGGCACGCTCTACCAGGGCTCGAAGCCGGTGATGTGGTCACCGATGGAAAAGACCGCGCTCGCGGAGGCGGAGGTCGAGTACCACGACAAGGAGAGTTTCACCGTCTGGGTAAAATTCCGCGTCGTGGACGAAGAGCTGGCCGGGTCCGAAACGCCGGATCTCGACAGCCTGAGCGAGGATGAGCTGCGCCGCTATGAGATTGCCTCGGCCCATGTGGTGATCTGGACCACGACGCCCTGGACGATGCCGTCGAACAAGGCGGTCGTTTTCGGCGCCGACATCTCCTACGGTCTCTACGAGGTGTCGGAGGTGCCGGAGGAGTGCTGGGCCGCGCCCGGGGACCGCTACATCCTGGCCGACAATCTCGCCGCAGACGTGTTCGCCCGCGCCCGTCTCGCCGATGGCCAGTACCGTCGTCTGCGCGATGTCGACGCGGCGGAGTTCGCGGGGCTGAAACTGGCCCATCCGCTGAATGGCGTGCCGGGCTCCGAGGGCGAATGGGACGACCTGCGCGATTTTCGCGCCGCCGAGTTTGTGACCGACACCGAAGGCACCGGCTTCGTCCATTGCGCGCCGTCCCACGGGATGGAGGAGTACGAGCTTTACCGCGACCTCGGCATGCTCGATCAGGTCATCACCTACAACGTCGAGGATGACGGCAAGTTCCGCGACGACCTGCCGTTCTTCGGCGGCACCTACATCCTGAGCCGCAAGGGTGCGGAGGGCGATGCCAACAAGGCGGTGATCGACAAGCTGGCCGAGGTCGGCGGGCTACTCGCGCGCGGCAAGATCAAGCATTCCTACCCGCATTCCTGGCGCTCCAAGGCGCCGGTCATTTATCGCAACACCCCGCAATGGTTCGCCGCCATCGACAAGCCGGTGGGCGACGGACAGGACGCGTTCGGCACCACGATCCGCGAACGGGCCCTGACCGAGATCGACAACGTGACCTGGACGCCGAAATCCGGCCGCAACCGGCTCCATTCGATGATGGAGGCGCGCCCCGACTGGGTGCTGAGCCGCCAGCGCGCCTGGGGCGTGCCGCTGACCTGCTTCGTCAAGAAGGGGGCGCTGCCCACGGACCCGGATTTCCTCTTGCGGAACGAGGCGGTGAATGCCCGCGTGCTGGAGGCGTTCGAGGCCGAAGGCGCCGATGCCTGGTATCAGGAGGGGGCCAAGGAGCGCTTCCTCGGCAACGACGCGAACCCGGAGGACTACGAGCAGGTCTTCGACATCCTCGATGTGTGGTTTGATAGCGGCTCAACCCACGCCTTCGTCCTGCGCGACCGCCCGGACGGGTCCGAAGACGGCATCGCCGATCTCTATCTCGAAGGCACCGACCAGCATCGCGGCTGGTTCCATTCCTCGCTACTGCAATCCTGTGGGACGCAGGGCCGTGCGCCCTATCGCGGGGTGCTGACCCATGGCTTCACGCTCGACGAGAAGGGCATGAAGATGTCCAAATCCCTGGGCAACATCATCGCGCCGCAGAAAGTGATCGACCAATACGGCGCCGACATCCTGCGGCTTTGGGTGGCGCAGTCCGATTACACCGCCGATCAGCGCATCGGGCCGGAGATCCTGAAAGGGACCGCCGACAGCTATCGCCGGCTCCGCAACACGATGCGGTTCCTGCTCGGCTCGCTTGCCGATTTCACCGAGGCCGACCGGGTGGCGCCCGCCGATATGCCGGAGCTCGAACGTCTCGTTCTGCACCGGCTGGCGGAACTCGATGAGGTGGTGCGCAAGGGCTACGACGCCTACGATTTTCAGGGCGTGTTCCAGGCGGTCTTCACCTTCGCCACGGTGGACCTCTCGGCGTTCTACTTCGACATCCGCAAGGACGCGCTCTATTGCGACGGCGACACGCCCCGCCGGCGCGCCGCGCGGACGGTGCTCGACCTGCTGTTCCACCGGCTGGCCACCTGGCTCGCGCCCCTTCTCGTGTTCACGATGGAAGAGGTCTGGCTGGAGCGCTATCCGGGCGAGGACAGCTCCGTGCATCTCCAGGACATCCCCGAAACCCCGGCGGACTGGCGCGACGACGCGCTGGCCGGGAAATGGGCTGCGATCCGGCGGGTTCGGCGGGTGGTCACCGCGGCGCTCGAAATCCAGCGCCGGGACAAGGTGATCGGCGCCAGCCTCGAAGCCGCGCCGGTGGTCCATGTCCGCGATGCGGAGACGCTCGCCGCGCTGCGCACGGTCGAATTCGAGGATGTCGCCATCACGAGCGCCGTCAGCCTCACCGGCGATCCGATCCCGGCCGAAGCCTTCCGCCTGCCGGAGGTCGAAGGCGTCGGCGTGGTCTTTGAACGCGCCGAAGGCCAGAAATGCCAGCGCTGCTGGAAGATCCTGCCCGATGTCGGGCGGCACGCCTATCCGGGCGTCTGCGGACGCTGCAACACCGCGCTGAGCGCCGGTTGAGAAGGAGAGAGACATGACCCATGCCGCCAAGGCCGCGCTGAAGGCCCGGATGCTGGAGCTCGAACAGCACGAGCTCGACGTCGCGCGGGAGCATTATGACGAGTATCTGAAGGACTCGCAGCTCGACCAGCGCCAGTACCGCGACAAGGACGAGATCGCCATGGCCCGCACGGCGGCCGATCTGGCCCATGGCTTCGACCACCCGATCCACGCCCATGAGGCGAAGATCGAAGCCCTGCGCGATCTCGACTTCGATCCGACCGACACGGTGGAGCCGGGCGCCGTGGTGAGCTTCGGCGGGCGCCATTTCATTGCCGCCGTGGCCACCGCCCGGTTCGACTGTGAGGGCCAGACCTATATGGGCATCTCGCTCGACAGCCCGATCTATCAGGCGATGTCCGGGCTCCAGGCTGGCGAGAGCTTCGACTGGCGCGGGCAGGAGCACGTCATCGATGAGGTGAGCTGAGCCTCAGCCGTCCGGCCCGTAGAGCGCCTGCTGCACTGCGCCCGCGCCAAGCAGGTAGGCCGAGGTCAGGAGCAGCCCCAGGACGGCCAGCGGCCCGGGATCGAAGTCGGTCCAGGCCGCCCAGCCGGCGAAAAGCGTCCAGAGCAGGGCCATCGGCAGCGAGAGCATCTTCCACCGCTCGGTCCGGACCGGGTGGATGAACTTCACCGGCAGGAACATCGCAAGGGTCAACGCGGCGACGAGGATCAGGCTGACGATCCAGTGCGGCGCAATCGCGAAGAGCACCAGGATCACCATGTTCCAGCATCCGGGGAAGCCGGAGAAGGAATTATCCTTTGTCTTCATCCGGGTATCGGAGAAGTAGAGGACACTGGCGAAGGTGATCAGGATGATCGCCGCCCAGCCGGACCAACCGCCGAGCAACCCCGACTGGAACAGCGCGAAAGCCGGGATGAAGACGTAAGTGAGGTAGTCGATGATCAGGTCCATCAGGACCCCATCGAATTCCGGTGCGTTGGATTTGACGTCATAGCGGCGGGCCAACGGCCCATCGAGACCGTCGACCACGAAGGCCACGACCAGCCAGAGATACATCAGCCCCCATTCCGCGTCCACCGCGGCGAGCAGCGCCAGCATGGCAAAGACCGCGCCGGTGGCCGTGAACAGGTGAACCGCGAACGCCTTTCGGGACAACGTCATAGGGTCTCTCTGCCAAAGCGGGACGGGCAGTTAAAGGGCTTTCGCCGGGTCAGCCCTTGGGATGGGCCTTCTCGTAGACCTCCATCAGGCGCGCGGTATCGACGGCGGTATAAGCCTGCGTGGTGGAGAGCGAGGCATGGCCCAGAAGCTCCTGGATCGCCCGCAGATCACCGCCTGCGGAGAGCAGATGCGTGGCGAAGCTGTGGCGCAGGGCGTGTGGCGTCGCGGTGGCGGGCAGGCCGAGCTGGAGCCGGGCGGCCTCCATCGCCTTCTGCATCGGGCGCGGGCTCAGGCGGCCGCCCCTGACCCCGCGAAAAAGCGCCGCCTCGGGCTCCGTTGCATGGGGGCAGAGGGCGATATAGGCCTCGACCGCCTCGCGCGCGACCCGCAGCACCGGCACGATCCGCTCCTTGCCGCCCTTGCCCTTGATCCGCAGCACCTCGCCGAGGGGCAGATCCGCGCCGGTGAGCCCGAGCGCCTCGGAAATCCGCAGCCCGCAGCCATAGAGCAGGGTGACGACGGCGGTGTCCCGCGCGGCGACCCAGGGCTCGGCGGCCTGTACCTCGACCCGGTCGATCATTGCCTGCGCCGCCTCCTCGGTGAGCGGGCGCGGCAGCTTGCGCGTGAACTTCGGTGCCCGGGCGGCGAGCACGGCTGGGAACTCGATATTCTCGCGGTCGGCCCGCCAGCGGTGGAAGCTCTTGACCGATGAGAGCGCCCGGGCCAGCGATCTGGGGCCAAGCCCGCGCTGCCGCTCTTGGGCCATCCAGGCCCGCATATCCGAGACGGCGATCTCGTCGATGGGCGCCAGCGGCCGGCCGAGATGCCCGCCCATGAAGCTCAGAAATCCAGTGACATCGGCGCGATAGGCGGTCAGCGTCGCCTCGGAGGCGTTCCGCAGCGCGCGCATGTGGTCGAGCCAGGCGTCTCGCGCCGCCTCGAGCGCCGGGGAGATCAGGCCAGCCAGCGCCGCATGGCGCGCTCGAACACGCCGCCGAAAAAGGCCAGAAGATCGGTGCCCTGCTGCGGGGTGAACTGATGCGGGTCCTCGGAGCCCATCACCAGCATGCCGGGATAGCGTCCTTCGCCGAAATCGAGCTTCAGGCAGGCCTCCGAACGGACATAGCCCGCCTTGTCGCCATAGAGCACCGGGTCGGCGCCATCGGTCTGGCGCAGGGTGACCTGGCGGACGGGGAGGTTGCGGCCGCGGGTGATGTAGCCATCGGCGTAGCCCGGCTCGGCGACGAAAAGCACCTCGCCGACCTTCGCCAGCGCCGGGGCGTCCGCGGCCTGCTCCGATTCGAGCACCAGCCGGATCGCGTCGAGCCGCAGGATATCGGCCACGCCCGAATCGAGGTCGGTGAGGAAGTCCTCGAACTCCGTCGCATCCATCAGCCGCAGGATCGCGCGATGCACCTGATTGGTGCCGGCGAGGTTTTCATAGGCTGCGGCGATGACGTTGCGGTGGGTGTCTTCCAGCCGGTCGAGCCGCGCCTCCAGCCGGTCCATGGCGATGCCGCGCAGATCGACGATATTGGCGCCCATGGACTTTTCATTGGCCGCGACGAGGGCGCGCATGATGTCCTGATCCTCCAGAAGCGTCTCGGGCTCCGACAGGATGCGGTCGCGCATAGTGTCATCGATGATCGGCGATGTGGACATGGAGGGACCTCAGACTGCTCAGAGGTTCTTATCGGGGATCGGGGCAGATTTCTGCAACTCTTTTCCACGGAACCGCCGAACTGAGCGGTTCATTGCATGAAAAGTGCAACTGCCGGGATCAGAGGATCGTCTGCCCAGTCGATTCCCAGTCCTTCAGGAAGGCCGCGAGACCCTTATCCGTCAGCACATGTTCGGCCATTTTCTTGATCACGCCCGGCGGGGCGGTGGCCACGTCGGCGCCGATCTTGGCGCATTCGCTCATATGATTGGCGGAGCGGATCGAGGCGGCGAGGATATTCGTCTCGTAGCCGTAATTGTCATAGATCTCGCGGATATCGGCGATCAGGTCGAGCCCGTCGAGATTGAGGTCGTCGAGCCGCCCTATGAAGGGCGAGATGAAGGTCGCGCCGGCCTTCGCGGCCAGAAGCGCCTGATTGGCCGAGAAACAAAGCGTGACGTTTAGCATCCGGCCTTCGTCGGTGAGGACCTTGCAGGCTTTCAGCCCGGCCCAGGTCAACGGCACCTTGATCGCGATGTTGTCGGCGATCTTGGCCAGTTCCCGGCCCTCGGCGATCATGCCCTCGGCGTCGAGCGCGACGGTCTCGGCGCTCACCGGCCCTTCGACCATCGCGCAAATCTCGGCCGTCACCTCCTTGATATCGCGGCCCGATTTCATGATCAGCGAGGGGTTCGTGGTGACCCCGTCGACCATGCCGAGATCGTTGAGTTCGGCAATCGCATCGGTGTCGGCGGTGTCGACGAAGAATCGCATGGGGGCACTCCCGGAAGCCAAGCGGATCGGTTCGGCCATTGCATAGCCCAAGCCCCGCGGCTCCGAAAGGCCGGACGGGTTTACAATCGCCCCGGGCTGGCGCCAGAAAGGGGCCTCTGCGGCATGGGGAGCGGCGATGGATTTCGGAACCTGGATGGCGTTCGTGGCGGCGTCGATCGCGGTCCTGGCGATTCCGGGGCCGACGGTGATCCTGGTGGCGAGCTACGCGGTGGCCCATGGCCGCAAGGTGGCGCTCGCCACGGCGGGCGGCGTGGCGCTGGGCGATCTGGTGGCGATGACGGCCTCGCTCGCGGGGCTCGGGGCGCTGATCCTGGCCTCCGCGACCCTCTTCTCGGTACTGAAATGGATCGGGGCGGCCTATCTGATCTGGCTCGGGGTGAAGCTCTGGCGCAGCGCCCGGGCGGCGCGCGCGGACGATCTTCCGATGGCCCGGGAAGTGACCTCCGCCGGGCTCTTCCGCCATTCCTTCACGGTCACGGCGCTGAACCCGAAATCCATCGCCTTCTTCATTGCCTTCGTGCCGCTCTTTCTGGCCCCCGGGGCGCCGCTCGGCCCGCAATTCGCGATCCTGATCGCCACCTTCGTGGGGCTCGCGACGGCGAATGCTGTGGCTTATGCACTGCTGGCCGATGTCCTGCGGACCCAGATCACGCGTCCCGGGGTGCTGCGCGCGCTGACCCGGGCCGGGGGCGCGACGCTGATGGGGCTTGGCGTGCTCACCGCGCTCAGCCGCCGCGCCGCCGCGCCGTGAGGCGATGGCCGAGCGGTTCTTTCACGAAGGCGACCTGATCGGGGTTCTGACCACCCAGCCGCTCGACCGATTGCTGGACTACACCGCGCCGGAGGGCGGCTGCTTCACTGGGGCCTTCGTGGAGGTGCCGCTGGGGCCGCGCAAGGTCATGGGCGTGGTCTGGGGGTCGGGGCTCGGCGATTATGACCGGGCCAAGGTGCGCGCGGCGATCCGGGTGCTGGACGCGGCGCCCCTAGACGCCGGCATGCGGGAGTTTCTCGAGCGCGCGGCGGCCTACACCCTGACCCCGATGCCCGCGATGCTGCGGCTCGCGACCAGGGCGCCGGGGCTCGGCGAGCCGCCGGCGATGCGGCGCATCTACCGGCCCGGCGATGTGCAGCCGGAGCGGATGACCGATGCGCGGCGGCGGGTGCTGGAGGTCGTCGAAGAGCATGGCGGTCTGGCTTTCACCCTCGGCGAACTAGCCGAGCTGGCCGGGGTGACATCTTCGGTGGTGAAGGGGTTGGCGAAACTCGGGGCGCTCCGCGAGGAGGAGGCGCCCCGCGACGGGCCCTATCCCCGGCTCGACCCGGTGCGCCCGGGCAAGGCGTTGACGGCGGATCAGCAGGCCGCGGCGACGGTCTTGCGGGAAGCCGTGCGAGGCGGCGCTTACGGTGCGACGCTGCTCCGCGGCGTCACCGGCTCCGGCAAGACGGAGGTCTATCTCGAAGCGGTGGCGGAATGCCTCGCGCAAGGGCGGCAGGCGCTGGTGCTCCTGCCCGAGATCGCGCTCTCGGCGGAGTTCCTGGCCCGGGTCGAGGCGCGGTTCGGCGCGCGGCCGGCGGAGTGGCATTCCGGCGTGACCCAGACCGAGCGGCGGCGCGCCTGGCACATGGTCGGCACCGGCGGGGCGCAGATGGTGGTCGGCGCGCGCTCCGCCCTCTTCCTGCCATTTCGCGATCTCGGGCTGATCGTCGTCGATGAGGAGCATGACAGTTCCTACAAGCAGGAGGACGGGGTGCTCTACAATGCCCGGGACATGGCCGTGCTGCGCGCCCATCTTGGCGGCGGGCAGGTGGTGCTGGCCTCGGCCACGCCGAGCCTTGAGAGCTGGGCCAATGTGGAGGCGGGCAAATATGCGCGGCTCGACCTCACCGACCGGTTTGGATCGGCGGTGATGCCGAAGATCGCGACGATCGATATGCGCGCCGAAGAGTTGCCGTCGGGCAAGTGGATCTCGCCGACGCTGGCGCGGGCGGTGGAGGCGCGGCTCGAGCGGGGCGAGCAGGCGCTTCTCTTCCTGAACCGCCGCGGCTATGCGCCGGTGACGCTCTGCCGCGCCTGCGGGCATCAGATCGGCTGCGATGAATGCGATGCGCGGATGGTGGAGCATCGGTTCCTGAAACGGCTGATGTGCCACCAATGCGGCGCGACGAAGCCCATTCCGCAGGTCTGCCCGGCCTGTGGCGCCGAGGACCGGCTTGCCCCGATCGGGCCCGGCGTGGAGCGCCTTGAAGAGGAGGCGGCGGCGCGGTTCCCCGGCGCGCGGATCGCGGTGCTCTCCTCGGACCTCTACGGCACGGCGCGGGAGCTCAAGGCGCAGATCGAGGCCATCGCGGGCGGGGCGGCGGACCTGATCATCGGGACGCAGCTTGTGGCGAAGGGGCACAATTTCCCGCTGCTGACGCTTGTCGGGGTGATCGATGCCGATCTTGGCCTCCAGGGGTCGGACTTGCGCGCGGCGGAGCGGACATTTCAGCTCATGCGCCAGGTCTCCGGCCGGGCCGGGCGGGTGGAGGTGCCGGGGGCGGCGCTCTTGCAGACCTTCCAGCCCGAACATCCGGTGATCCGGGCGATCCTCGCCGGCGATGAGGAGGGGTTCTGGGACGCCGAGGCGGCGAACCGGAAAGAGGCCGGCGTGCCGCCTTATGGCCGGATGGCGGGGATCATCCTGTCGGGGCCGGAGGTCGGTCCGGTCTTCGATGTCGGCAACGCGCTGGCGCGCAAGGACGGCCCCTTGCGGCGCGTGGGAGCGGAGGTTTTCGGCCCCGCGCCGGCGCCGATCGCGCGGATCCGGGGGCGGCACCGGGTGCGGCTTCTGGTGAAGGCCGGCAAGGGGGTGCCCTTGCAGCCGGCGATTGCCGATTGGGTTGCGCAGGTCCGGCTGCCGGCAAACCTGCGGCTCACCGTCGACATCGACCCGCAGTCCTTCTTCTGAAGCGGCCGCGATCCAATTGTGCGCTTCCGCGCGCTCTCTTTCGTGCGGGAGGGCGGGCGTGACGCGCTGTGGGGCCGGTCCCCCGGTGGCGGGGCGGGGGCCTTTGAGTATTTGGGGCCAAATGAAGGGGGAGTGGCGCCGGGCGGCGGGGGTCTTACATAAGGAGCAGAGGAAAGAGAGGTGCCTATGTTCGGATTACTGTCGAAGAAGAGCGAGATGGTGGCGCCGGAGGCGGCGCTACCGGGGCGGGCCGAGGCCATTCCCACGGCGGAGACCCATTTCGTCACCGGTCGCCCGCTGACCCTCGATGTGCCCGACGGCCTGGAGGTGGCGATGTTCGGCATGGGCTGTTTCTGGGGCGTCGAGCGGATGTTCTGGCAGCTCGACGGGGTCTGGCTGACCATGGTCGGCTATGCGGCGGGCTACACGCCGAACCCGACCTATCAGGAAGTCTGCTCCGGCCAGACCGGCCATAACGAGGTGGTGCGCGTGGTCTACGATCCCGCGAAGGTCAGCTATGACGACCTCCTGCGGGTGTTCTGGGAGGGGCATGATCCGACGCAAGGCATGCGGCAGGGCAATGACCGGGGAACGCAGTATCGGTCCGGGATCTACACCTATTCCGAGGCGCAGCGCGCGGCGGCGGAGGCGAGCCGGGAGGCATTTGGGCCCAGGCTCAGCGCCGCCGGTTACGGTGTGGTGACGACGGAGGTTCTGCCGGCGCCGGTCTTCTACTTTGCCGAGGATTACCATCAGCAATACCTGGCCAAGAACCCCGGCGGTTATTGCGGGATCGGCGGCACCGGGGTGAGCTGTCCGATCGGCACCGGAGCCTGACGGCACTGGCGGGCGCGGCGAAATCCGATATGGATTTCGTCGACGATTTCCGGCTCGGAAATCGCGCCCGGCATTGACCTTTGCGCCCGGCACCCGCAGAGGCGGGCCCATGCCGACCTTCACCGCCCTGACCACGCTTCCCGGACAGCCCGCCGCCGAGGCGCTAGGGGCGGCGATGGAACGGCTCGATCCGGAGCCCACCGGGATCGGTGTCTTCGAGGTCGAGGACGGGTCCGGGCTCTGGGAAGTCGGCGGTTACTTCCTCGGCAAGCCCGATGCGGCGGGGCTGGCGCTGCTCGCCGCGAGTTTCGGGGCGGCACCGTTCGCGGTCTCGGAACTGCCGGACACGGACTGGGTGGCGGAAGTGCAGCGGGAGCTGGCGCCGGTCGAAGCGGGCCGGTTCTTCGTCTACGGCGCCCATGACGCCGAGAAACTCCCCGAAGGACGGGTCGGGTTGCTGATCGAGGCCGCCATGGCCTTCGGCACCGGGCATCACGGCACCACGCTGGGCTGTCTCCGGATGCTCGATCAACTTGTGGAGGCGGGGACGGGGCCGGTCCGGGTCCTCGATCTCGGCTGCGGGACGGCGGTTCTGGCGATGGCGGCGGCCAAGGTGTTCGATGTCCAGCCGCTGGCGAGCGACATCGACCCGGTTGCCATCGAGGTGGCGGAGGCGAATCTGCGGGCCAACGGGCTCGAAGGGCGGGTGACCTGCGTCGTGGCCGAAGGGTTCGGCGATCCGGCGCTGGCCGAGGGTCCGGCCTTCGATCTGGTCTTCGCCAACATCCTCAAGGGACCGCTTCTTGCCCTGGCCCCGGACATCGCAGCGCGGACGAATCCGGGCGCCCATGTGATTCTGTCCGGGCTCTTGAACGATCAGGCGGACGATATCTCGGCCCATTATGCACGCCACGGCATCAATCCGATCCGCCGCGAGCGGATTGGCGACTGGACCACCTTCCTGATGCGCCGCGACGCCCCCTGATCTGCCCATTTCTTGCCGTAATGCGTTGTTTTGCCAAAATTTCGCCACATTTTGCCCCTAGGTCTTCGAGGGACGCGAGGTGGGGGCCTTGCATCGGAGCAGGATATGACTGCCATGAACCCGTCCTTCAGCCAGCGCCTGCGCCGGATCGAACGCACTCACGACCGGATCAACCGAAATGGCGGCAAAGTCACCATTGGCAAGGACGGGCTGATCATCGTCAAGCCGAAGATGCCGAAACTGGTCCGCTCGCCGATCCGCTCTCTGGTTCTGACGGCATTCCTGATCTTCTCCGCCAAGGTGGCGATCTATCAAGCCCTCGGTCAGGAGGCGTACCTCGCCAAGCTCGCCGAGCTGGCCCAAGGCAACGGGTTCGACCGCACCGCGGCGTTCTTCATGCAGCTCGAACCGGCAACACTCTGGGCCTCGGCGCAGATCAACACCCTGTCGCAGTGGATCTCCGCGGTGACATGACGCCGGACTAACTCGGGGGGGCTCCTCATACCCCGGCTTGCAGAAAGGCCGCGCCATGCCTCGGGCGCGGCCTTTCCCGTTTGCCGGCCGGGCCGCAGGTCAAGAACGCCATTGGCCTATGTTCCCGTTTTGTGCTAGGCAGGGCGCAACGAGAACAAGAAGCATGAGGGCAGGGATGCGGGTTTTGGGCGTCGATCCGGGGCTGCGCGCGACCGGCTGGGGCGTGATCGAGATGCGGGGAAGCCGGCTCTCTCATGTGGCCAACGGGGTCTGCCGATCGGGGAGCGGGGCGCTGGCCGAGCGGCTGGCGGCGCTCTTCGAGCAGCTTTGCGCGGTGATCGCCGCCCATGATCCGGCGGCGGCGGCGGTGGAACAGACCTTCGTCAACAAGGACGGCGCCGCGACGCTGAAGCTCGGACAGGCCCGGGGCATTGCGCTCCTTGCGCCAGCGCGGGCCGGGCTTGCCGTCGGAGAATACGCGCCGAACGCGGTGAAGAAGGCCGTTGTGGGCGTGGGCCACGCGGAAAAGGGGCAGGTCGCGCATATGGTCGGCCTGCAACTCCCCGGGGCGGAGATCGCCGGACCGGATGCGGCGGACGCGCTCGCCGTTGCGATCTGCCATGCGCACCATTTGCAGTCGGCCCGGCCACTGGCGGCGGCCCTGGCGAGGGCCGGGGCATGATCGGCAAGATCAGCGGCCGGATCGACTATCGCGGCCCCGATCACGTGCTGATCGAGACCGGCGGGGTCGGTTATGTCGTCTATGTCTCCGACCGGGTCATGGCGGCGCTGCCCGGCCCGGGTGAGGCGGTGGCGCTCTACACCGATCTGCTGGTGCGGGAGGACAACCTTCAGCTTTTCGGCTTCACGAGCTTGCAGGAAAAGGAGTGGCACCGGCTGCTGATGTCGGTGCAGGGGATCGGGGCGAAGGCGTCGCTGGCGATCCTCGGCGCGGTGGGCGGCGAGGGTGTGGCCCGGGCGGTGGCGCTGGGCGACTGGGGGACCATCGCGTCGGCCAAGGGCGTCGGCCCGAAGATCGCGCAGAGGGTCGTGAATGAACTCAAGGACAAGGCGCCGGCTGTCATGGCGATGGGCGGGAGCCTGCCCGAGGCTGTGGCGGAAACCGCGTCCGATGCCGTGATCGAACCGGTGGCGCGACCGGCCCCGTCCAGTGGCGGCGCGGCTCAGGCGGAGGCGCTCTCGGCCCTGGCCAATCTCGGCTACGGGCCCGGCGAGGCGGCGACGGCGGTGGCCCAGGCAGCGGGCGCTGAGCCGGGTGCCGATACGGCGGGTCTGATCCGCGCGGCGCTGAAGCTGCTGGCGCCGGCCGGATAGGGGGCGAGAGATGACCGAGCCCGACCCCACCCTGCGGCCCGAACGTCTGACCGGCGATGACGGCCCCGCGCTCCGGCCCCAGAGCCTCGACGAATTCGTCGGGCAGGCGGCGGCGCGGGCCAATCTGCGGGTTTTCATCGAAAGCGCGCGGCGGCGGGGCGAGGCGATGGACCACACGCTCTTTCACGGGCCCCCCGGCCTCGGCAAGACGACTCTGGCGCAGATCATGGCCCGGGAGCTTGGGGTGAATTTCCGGATGACCTCCGGTCCGGTGCTGGCCAAGGCCGGCGATCTGGCGGCGATCCTGACCAATCTGGAGGCGCGCGACGTCCTCTTCATCGACGAGATCCACCGGCTCAACCCGGCGGTGGAGGAGGTGCTCTACCCGGCGCTCGAGGATTTCGAGCTCGATCTGGTGATCGGCGAGGGGCCGGCGGCGCGGACCGTGCGGATCGAATTGCAGCCCTTCACGCTGGTCGGGGCGACGACGCGGCTGGGGTTGCTGACGACGCCGCTGAGGGACCGGTTCGGCATTCCGACGCGGCTCGAATTCTACACCGAGGACGAGCTCCATGAGATCGTCACCCGCGGCGCCCGGCTCATGGGGACACCCGCGGACCCTGAAGGTGCGCGTGAGATTGCCCGCCGGGCCCGGGGAACCCCGCGGATCGCCGGGCGGCTCCTGCGCCGGGTCGTGGATTTCGCCGTGGTCGAGGGCGACGGGACGGTGACGCCCCGGATCGCCGACCGGGCGCTGACCCGTCTCGGCGTCGATCACCTCGGCCTCGACGGCGCCGACCGCCGTTACCTGCGGCTGATCGCCGAGAGCTATGGCGGTGGGCCGGTGGGGATCGAAACGCTTTCGGCGGCGCTGTCGGAGGCCCGCGATGCACTTGAGGAGGTGGTGGAGCCCTATCTTTTGCAACAGGGCCTCATTCAGCGCACGCCCAGAGGCCGGATGCTGGCGGCGCGGGCCTGGACTCATCTGGGGCTGGAGGCGCCGCGGGCGCGGGATGATCTCTTCGAGTAGGGCGCGACCGTCAGGCCGCGCCCCTGAGGCCCGGCCTCAGTCGTTCTGCGGCAGTACCGCGTTGGCGAGCGAACTGGCGATGCCACTCCCCACAGCGGCCCCGCCGGGGCCGGCGCCGGCGATGCCGCCGATGATCGCCCCGCCGAGATCGGCGAGCGCGATCCAGAGCCGGCGCCGGCGCACGGCCTGAGGCTGCGTGCCGCCGCCGAGGGCTTGCAGGCCCATCTCGGTGGACCCGACCGCAACACCGGCCGCGGCGATCGCGAGATCGCCTGCCCGGGCCTCGATCAGCCCCTCGCGCAGCTCTCGGATCCGCGCCAGGCCAAGGTCCTCGGCCTCCACATCCCAGGCCCGCACGATGGCCATGAGCGCCCGTTCCTCCGGCGCGGTGAGCGCGCCCGTGGCCGCGGCGTAGCGGATCGTGGCCACGACCTTCGCCTCCGGGCTCTCATGTCCATCGAGGATCTTCTCGACCATCCGCACGATGCCGTTGTGGATATCGCCCATGGCGAGGGCCTCTGGCGAGATCGGGTGATGGAGGGTCACCGGGCGCGACGGCTTGCCGGTGCCCTTGGTCTTCTTGTAATCGCGGGTGTCTTCCATGGTATCCATGGGTCGTCTCCTTCATCCAATGGTTTGGTTCGATAAGTGAAATGCCCGTAATGCGTGTGGGCACTCACTTGGTATCTGATTCGCGGCGGCCCGCCCAAAGCGATGTGTGACAGGTGCCGAAATCGGCGGTTGCGCGCCCAACCGGGCCTGTGGGCTGGCCGCCGGGGCCCCTTTCGGCCCGCTGCGCCCTTGCCTATTGAGGACGGATGGAAACCGCGGATATCGAAGCGCTTTTCACCCGTGGCGACGGGTCGTTCCTCTGCGCCCGCTGGGGTCGGCCCATCGTGCCGGTGGTCTTCGGCGTCAGCGACGAGACCCTGCCGGTCCTGAAGGGCGCCTTCGAGGCCGTGGCGCAGCTCGCCGACCATCCGATGGCGGAAACCGATGTAGAGCTTGGCGCGAACCTGATGGTGTTCTTCTGCCGGGACTGGGACGAACTGCCGGAGGTGCCGCATCTCGACCGATTGGTGCCCGATCTGGGCCCGGTGGTGGCGCGACTGGAAGAGGCCGAGGCCAACCAGTACCGCATCTTCCGGTTCGACGAGGCCGGGGCGATCCGCGCGGCCTTCGTGTTTCTGCGGATGGATGCGGAGTTATCGGCGGTGCCGGCGGAAACCCTGGCGCTCAGTCAGGCAGTGCAGACGATCCTGCTCTGGTCCGACCGGGCCTTCACGGAAACCGCGCCGCTGATCCTGCATGAGGAGACGGTGATGCTGCGCCCGGAGATCGCCGCGGTGATCCGCGCCGCCTACGACCCGGTCCTGCCGGCCACTGCCACTGACCCGTCCCACGCACTGCGCCTCGCCGCGCGGATCGGAGATCTGCCATGACCCACACTCTCGACGTTCGGGTGTTCTACGAGGACACCGATATGGCGGGCATCGTCTATTACGCCAACTACCTGCGCTATATCGAGCGCGGGCGGTCCGACCTGGTGGAACTCCTCGGCCTCGACCAGCGGCAGATGCGCCAGGACGGGATCGTCTTTGCCGTCACCCGCGTGGAGGCCGACTATCTGGGCGCGGCGGTGCTGGGGGATCGGCTGACGGTCGTGACCGAGCATCAGGCCGTCGGTCCGGTGCGCTGGCGCTTTGATCAGGAGGTGCGGCGGGGGGCGGAGGTGCTCTTCCGCGCCGTGGTCTGGGTCGCTTGCATGACCACCGCCGGGCGCCCGGTGCGGCTCCCGGCGGAACTCCGCGCAAAACTCGAAGGCGGCGGCCCCTGAAAACGCAGCCGTGATGCGTGTCCCCGTGGATTTCCCCGCGACAATCGGCTAGGGATAGCGGCAATCAGAGCCCCGAACCGGGCCGAATGAACGAGCAGGCAGATGGAAGCGGTATCGGACTACACCCTTTGGGCGCTCTTTGCGCGTGCGACGATCACCGTGAAGATCGTGATGATCATGCTGATCGTCGCGTCGATCTGGTGCTGGGCGCTGATCGTCGACAAGTCGCTCCAGTACCGCCGGGCGCGGCGCGAGGCGGCGGTGTTCGACCGGGCGTTCTGGTCCGGCGAGCCGCTCGACGGCCTCTTCGAGCAGATCGGCGCGACGCCGAACGGGCAGTCGGAGCGCATCTTCGCCGCCGGCATGACCGAATGGCGCCGCTCGCACCGGCAGGATGGCGGGCTGATCGCCGGGGCCCAGGCGCGGATCGACCGGTCCATGGATGTGGCCATCGCCAAGGAGGCGGGCGCGCTCCAGAAGGGCCTGCCGATCCTCGCCACCGTGGGCTCCACGGCGCCGTTTGTGGGCCTTTTCGGCACGGTCTGGGGGATCATGAACGCCTTCATCGAGATCGCCGAACAGGGCAACACCAACCTCGCCGTCGTCGCCCCCGGCATCGCCGAGGCGCTGCTGGCCACCGGTCTCGGCCTGCTCGCGGCGATCCCGGCGGTGGTCTATTACAACAAGCTGACCGCCGACAGCGACCGGATCGTCTCGGGCTATGAGGCTTTCGCCGACGAATTCGCCACCATCCTCAGCCGCCAGTTGGACCGCTGAACCATGGGCGGCGGTGTCGTTCAGGAGGGCGGGGGCGGCAGCCGGCGGCGGCGCCACAAGCGCCAGAAGCCGATGTCGGAGATCAACGTCACGCCCTTCGTGGACGTGATGATGGTGCTCCTGATCATCTTCATGGTCGCCGCGCCGCTCCTGACCGTGGGCGTGCCGGTGGACCTGCCCGAGACCGCCGCCAATGCGCTGCCGACCGAGGATGAGGAGCCGCTGACGGTGACGCTCACCGCAGAGGGCACGATCCTCATTCAGGAGACCGAGACGCCGGAGACCGAACTCATTGGCCGGCTCACCGCGATCTCCGCCGAGCGCGAGAGCGACCGGGTGTTCCTGCGCGCCGACGGGGCCAATGCCTGGGCACGGGTGGCGGAGGTGATGGGCGCGCTCAACGCCGCGGGGTTCAACAATATCGGGCTGGTGACGGATATCGGCGGGCGGACGCTCGACGGCTCGGACGGCCAGGACGGCTAGGGGGGCGGGTAGGGGATGACCCCCGGCACCTACATATCCGGCGCGGGCCATGCGGGGCTGCTGATATGGATGCTGGCGGGCTGGGGGCTGGCGAGCGATCCCCTGGAGTTCGAGGTGACGGAAGTGGCGGTGGTCTCGGCGGAGGAATTCGCGATGCTGACGCGGAGCGCGCCGCCGTCGGCGCCGCAGACCGAGACGCCGGTGCCCGAGGCGCCGGAGGTGCAGGCGGCCCTGCCGGACCTGGCGGAGGAGACCCCGCCGGATCCCGCGCCGCCACCGGAGACGGTCACGCCGCCTGCGCCCGAGGTGGCGCCGGTGGTGCCCGAGCCGGCCCCCGTTCCGCCGCCCGCGGAGGTGACCGACGTCGTGCCGGAACTGATCGTCCCCGAGGTGCCCGAAGCGCCTTCCGTGCCGGAGGACCTGGCCGAAAGCCCGCGCCCGGAACCCCGCCCCGCCCCCCGGGTCGCGCCCGAACCGGTGGCCCCGCCGCCGCCCGAGGCTGAGATCGATGACTCGGTGCGCGAGGCCGCCGAGGCGAGCGAGGCGCCCGCCGAGGAGGTCGTGGAGACGCCCGAAGAAGCCACAGCGCCGGAAGAGGCCGCCACCGAGATCGACACCGAGGCCGAGGAGCCGTCCGGCGCACCGCTCGCCTCGATCCGGCCGCAACTGCGTC
>JANQRL010000048.1 GCA_028284605.1 Paracoccaceae bacterium
CGCGATCGCGTAAGCACGGCCCGTCGACGGGCCGTCTCCCGCACCTGCCCCGGCCGTCAGGACTGATTGGCCGCCACCGACCGCAGCACCATCCGGCGCGGCAGCAGCGGCAGCACCCAATTCATCATGAAGCCGAGCCGGCGGTCGTTGATCGTGATCAGCTCGCCGCGCAGCATCGCGTCATAGCCGTGCCTGGCCACATCCGCCGCCGTGGCGCCCCCGGCCTTTGCCATGGCGGTCAGTTCGAGATCGGCCGCCTTCGCGAACCCGGTCTCGACATAGCCCGGCGCCAGCACGGTGCAGGTGACGCCCTTGTCCTGCATCTCATGGGCGATGGCCTGGCTGAACGAGTTCACGAAAGCCTTGGTGGCGAAATAGACCGCCTGGTTCGGCCCCGGCGCGAAGCCGGCGGTGGAGCCGACATTGAGGATCTTGCCGCCGCCGCGCTTGGCCATGTCATTGGCGACATGATGGGTCAGGCGGACCAGGGCGGTGATGTTGAGGTCGATCATCGCCTGATCGGCGTCGAGATCGCGGTCGAGGAAGTGACCGTGACCGCCGAAGCCGGCATTGTTGATCAGAATGTCGATCCCGACCCCGAGCGCCCTGACCTCGTCGTAGAGCCTGTCGGCCGCCCCGGCGGCGCCGAGATCGAGGGCGATGACATGGGCGGCGATGCCGTGCTTGGCTTCGAGTTCCGACTTCAGCTCTTCAAGGACCTCGTTGCGGCGGGCAGTGAGGACGAGATCGCCGCCCTTGGCGGCATGGTAACGGGCGAATTCCAGGCCGATGCCGGAGGAGGCGCCGGTGATGAGAGCAGTATTGGGCATGGCAGGACCTTTCTGGAGTACGGAAGTCAACACGTGTTGACGCCTCAGATAGGACGAGCATGGCGCCATGTCAACATTTGTTGACTTTTTGCCCGGCAGAGATAGGTTCGCCCCATGACAAAGGGTCGCGAGACCAGGGACAGACTGCTCGATGCCGGCCGGCGCCTGTTCTGGTCGCGCGGCTATTCCAACGTTTCGGTGCGCGAGATCGCCCAGACGGCGGAGGCCGACGTGGCGCTGATCTCGCGCTATTTCGGCTCCAAGCAGAAGCTCTTCGAGGCGACCCTCGATCTGGTCCCCGGTATCGAAATCTGTGCGCCCGCGGGGCCGGACACGCTGGTCGATGCGCTGGTCGAGTTGTTCGTCGCGGCGCCGCGGGCCGCTGGTTTGCCCTCGCCGCTCAGTTTGATCCTGCTCAATGTCCGCGATCCGGAGGTGGGGGAGATCGTCCGGGCCGCATACCGGCGTAAATGGCAGGCGCCGATGGACCGGATTGTGGACGATCCGGGGAAGGGCGCGCTCTTGAGCGCGGTGCTGCTCGGCGTCAGCCTCGCCGAGAAATCCCTCGAATTGCCCGGCATCGCCGCACCCGGCTCTGCCTGCTACGAAGCGCAGCTGCGGCGTATGTTCGCCGCGGCACTGGCGGACGGGCCGGAGCCGGTCAGCCGGGCGTGATCATGAAACAGGTCGTCCCGCGCGCCTGCAGCCGGCGGCAGGCAAGATCCGCCGTCTCTCGGTCGAGACCCATGAAGTTCGCGTCGAAGCCCTGGGACCCCCGCTCCACCCGCCGAAGCGAGCCGTCGAGCGTGCTCATCTCGTTGAGCGCGACCCGCAGGAGCACCCGCTCGGCCTGATAGCGCGAACCGTAGCGGCCCACATTGATCCCCCAATGCCGCCCGCCGGAGGTGGAGATGCGGGTGACGATCTCGGGTTCGCTCGGCGCGGCGACAGCAGGTTCCGGGGCGGTGCGGGGCAGGGGGGTCGTGCCCATATCCTCGGCCGGTGCGGCGGCGGCGACCAGGGTTTCCGGGCGCGGCTCGGGGCCGATCTCGGGTGCCGGCGGCGGTGGCGGGGCGGCGCCGATGGCCTCGGCGAGCGCGTCCTCCAGGGCGGGTTCCGCTTCGGCGAGTTCGGCGGTGATCGCCTCGCGCAGGATATCGGTATCGACGAGAACCAGCGGCGCCTCCGGCAGCGGCCGGGCCAGCGGACGCAAGCTCGACGTGACGAGCCCGTTCGGCCGCACGGTGCGCGACGACGTGCCCGGCGCGGCGGTCCCGGCATTGCCCAGATAGGTCGGCACAGCGGGTCTGCGCAGCGCGGCCCGGCTCGGCGCCCGGGCAAAGCCCATATCGAGGAGTTCCGCCACCCGAGCGTTCCGCGCCGCGCCCGAGGAGCCGCCGTACATCGTGGCGATGATCCGCTCCTGCCCGCGCTGGGCCGAAGCGACGAGGTTGAACCCCGCGGCCCGGGTGTAGCCGGTCTTGATCCCGTCGGCGCCGCGATAGGCGTCAAGCAGCCGGCGGTTGGTGTTACGCACGGTGGCGAGCCCGGCATCGGTCGAACGGCGCGAGAACAGGTTATAGTATTCCGGCCAGTCATAGATCATGTGCCGGCCGAGGATCGTCATATCCCGCGCCGTCGACATATGGCCCGACTCGGTCAGCCCGTGGGCGTTCTTGAAATGCGTCCGCGTCATCCCCATCGCCCGCGCCGTCCGGTTCATCCGGCGGGCAAAGGCCGCCTCGGAGCCCGAGATCGCGAAGGCGATGGCGGTGGCGGCGTCGTTGGCGGATTTGATCGCCGAGGCACGGATCAGATAGCGCAGGCGGATCCGCTGGCCGGCGCGCAGGCCGAGCTTCGAGGGCGGCTCGGCCGCGGCCTGGGGCGGGATCGTGACATAGGTGTCGAGGCTGATCTCGCCGCGCTCCACCGCCTCGAAGGCGATCCAGAGCGTCATCATCTTGGTCAGCGAGGCGGGATGCAGCGGCGTATCGGCGTTGCGCGAATGCAGGACCTCGCCGGTCCGGGCATCCATCACCATCGCCGCATAGGGCGCCGAGCGCGCGGCCAAAGGCGCCAGCCCCGCCATGAGCATGACAAAAAACATCAAAAGCCCTGCCCGGGCCAGGGACATGCTACGACCCATCGCGCCGCTTGCCTTTCATCTGCCTCTCGGGTGTCCGTCATCGCGGGCACCTCGTGATTTGGCGGGACGCTAGCACGAGTGAGACGATCCAAGAACCCCTTAATTTCAACACTTTCCCAGATTGTCTTCAGACCGCCACGGCAGATATTGCGGCGCCGGACGTCTGACGCCCCAGATCGGCCATTGTGGCAGAAATGCGGCGGCTCAGTCGAGACCCAAGATCAGCGCCGGCAGCGCGCCAAGATCGGAAATCTGAAAGAAGCGCGGGCTGGCCTCTGGCGGTTCCGCCGCCTCCAGGTCCCAGGTCAGCTCGTGCGGGACATGGACGCCCCAACCGCCGGCCTCGATCGACGGGATCACATCCGATTTCAGCGAATTGCCCACCATCATCGCCCGGTCCGCGCCCTCATAGATGCGCCGATAGGTCTCCGCCCGCTTCTCGCTCACGATCTCCACCCCGTCGAAGAGATCGCCGAGCCCGGACTGCGCCAGCTTGCGCTCCTGGTCGAGCAAGTCCCCCTTGGTCACGAGGATCAGCTCGGCGGAGGGCGCCAGCGCCTCCACCGCCTCCCGGGCATGGGGCAAAAGGTCGATGGGATGGGCCAGCATCTCCTGCCCCGCCGCCAGGAGTTCCGCGATGACCGAGGCCGGCACGCGTTCCTCCGTCACCTCGATGGCGGTCTCGATCATCGAGAGCACAAACCCCTTCACGCCATAGCCGTAATGGCCCAGATTGCGCCGCTCGGCCTCCAGCAGCCGCTCCATCAGCGGGCCGGCCTCGACGAAGTCGCGCAGAAGCTCCGCGAACCGCTCCTGCGTCATCCGAAAAACCCGCTCATTGTGCCAGAGCGTGTCGTCGGCATCGAAGCAGATCCGCCACCGGTCAGAGAGATTCATCCACCACCGCCTGCTCTGTTGGGGTTTTCTTGACCCTTCGTTCGCTTATATTACGGAGCCGAACGGCGTTAGGCAAAACCCCGAAGACCGGAAAGGCACGTGGATGCTCGCGGACTTTCACATGATGGCGGAGAAGGACGGCGACGACGACACCGATCTCGGCGTCGCGGTCGACACGCGCCCGAAGACGAAGCGCCCGCCGCTTTATAAGGTCCTGATCCTGAACGACGATTACACGCCGATGGAATTCGTCGTTCATGTGCTGGAGCGGTTTTTCGGGATGAGCCACGCCCAGGCGTTCGAGCTGATGCTGACCGTGCACAAGAAGGGTGTGGCGGTCGTCGGCGTCTTTTCCTACGAGATCGCCGAGACCAAGGTTGCCATGGTGATGGATTTCGCGCAGCGCCATCAGCACCCGCTGCAATGCACCATGGAAAAGGAGTAGGGGTCTCCCATCTCCGCCACCTCCCGCCTTGAGACCGCCCTGACCGAGGGGGCGCTGACCCTGCCGGAAGGTGCGATTGCCGTGCTGCGCCCGCCGCCGGAGGCGCCGCTCGGCGTATTGCCGCGCGAAGCACTGCGCATCGACCAAGGGTTCCACCCGCATCACGCGCATTGGCAAGGGCAGGGCTATGCGATGGGCGCCGAGGCGGGCGCCGCCGCGGCGCTCGTCTTCGTGCCTCGGTCGAAGCGGCTGGCGCGGGCGCTGGTTGCGCAGGCTTGCGCGTTCGCGCCCGGCGGGCTGGTCGCGGTGGACGGGCAGAAGACCGACGGCATCGACAGCCTGTTCCGCGCCTGCCGCAACCGTCTGGGCGACCTGCCGAATGTGACCAAGGGCCATGGCCGCCTCTTCTGGTTTCGCGCGACCGAGGCATTTGCCGATTGGGCCATGCCGGAGCCGGAACCGGGGCCGGAACCGGGGCCCGAGGGGTTCGTCACCCTGCCGGGGGTGTTTTCCGAACAGGGCGTGGATCGCGGCTCAGCCCTGCTGGCTGGGGCTCTGCCGCCGAAGATGGTGGGTCGGGTCTGCGACCTCGGCGCCGGTTGGGGCTATCTGGCCCAGGCGGTTCTGAGCCGCGAAGAAGTCACCCATCTCGATCTCGTGGAGGCGGAGGCGCTCGCCCTTGACTGTGCGCGCCTCAACGTCACCGACCCCCGCGCAGCGTTCCACTGGGCCGACGCGCTGACCTTCTCTCCTGCCGAGCCCTATACCCATATCGTCACCAACCCGCCCTTCCACGAAAGCCGCAAGGGCCAGCCTACCCTCGGCCAGGGCTTCATCACCGCCGCCGCCCGGATGCTGGCGCCCAATGGCCGGCTCTGGCTCGTCGCCAACCGGCATCTGCCTTATGAGGCGGTGCTGACCGACCGCTTCCGCAACGCAGAGGAGATCGGCGGCGACGGCGCCTTCAAGCTCTTCGCCGCCTCTCGCCCCCGCCGCTGATTTCCGCTAGCCTGACCGACCAGACCTACCGAAAGGCCGCACATGCCCTTTTCCATCGCCGGCAAGACCGCCATCGTCACCGGGGCGGCCAACGGGGTCGGCCTCGCCATCGGGCGGCATTTCGTCGAGGGCGGCGCCAATGTGGTCTTCGCCGATATGGATGAAGAACATCTGGCGGACGAAGCCACGCCCAGCGGCGAGGCGGCGGAGCGGGTGCGGCTCTTTTCCGGGGATCTGCGCGAGCGGCTGACCATCGCCAACCTGCTCTCTGCCACCATCGACGCCTTCGAGCGTGTCGACATCCTGGTCAACGCCTCCCGTCAGGTGGTCGTCTCCGACCCGCTCGACCCGGACGCCGACGGGGTCGACGCGCTCCTGCAACAGAACCTGATGACGCCGCTCCGGCTCTCCCAGACCGTCGCCAAAAGGATGATCAAGCAGGCCGAGGGGCAGGACGAGGGGAGCGCCGGCTCGATCATCAATCTCAGTTCCATCGCGGCCCGGCGCACGCAAGCCGAGCTTCTGGCCTATTCGGTCAGCACCGCCGCGCTCGACCAGATGACCCGCTCCCTCGCCGTGGCCCTCGCCGAGGCCCGGATCCGGGTGAACGCGGTGGCTTTCGGCTCGGTGATGAGCGCGAGCCTGAAACTGGCGTTGAAGGAGAACAAGGAGTACCGTGAGGCGATCCTCGACCACACGCCGCTCAATCGGATCGCCAATGCCGGCGAGGTGTCGGACGCGGTGCAATACCTCGCCTCGGACGCCTCCAGCTTCGTGACCGGGCAGATCATCACGGTGGATGGCGGGCGGACCTTGATCGACGCGGTGCCGGCGCCGGTTCACTGACTTAGGTCCGGCCGAGGCGCCGGAGCCTGGAGCCCTCCACGGCGTTTATTTCGACAAATCTCGAAATGACTGGACAGACTCCAGTCGATTCGATATTTCTAGAATCATGAAAATATCACCGCTCCCCGATCTTGCCCTCGAACGGGCTGCCTCGACCTTCGCCGCGCTGGGCTCCGAACAAAGGCTCCAAGTGCTGAACATCCTGGTCCGCGCCGGCGAGGAGGGGCTGGCCATCGGAGAGTTGGGGCGGCGCAGCGGGGTTACCGGCTCGACCCTAACCCACCACATGAAAATCCTCACCCAGGCGGGCCTCGTCCGTCAGGTGCGCCAGGGCCGCCAGATCATCTGCGCCGCCGTCGCCTATGACGAGCTGCGCAGCCTCTCCGAGTTCCTCCTCCGCGAATGCTGCGCCGACAGCGCCGCGCCGACCAAGGACCATCCCCATGGCTGACACCACCGCCGTTTCCCCGCAGCCCTCGCTCTGGTCGCGTCTCGACAAGGCGGTGCTGGCGAGCGTCCTGATCCTACTCGCCGTGGCGGTGCTCGACTGGCCGGAATTCGGGCCGGTGGTGCAGGACGCGCTCAGGGCGCTCTGGAACACGCTGCCCTTCATCCTCTTCGCGATCCTCGCCGTGGCGGGGCTGAAGGCGACCGGCGCCGAGACCCTGCTCGCCAAGGCCTTCGAGGGTCCGAAGCTGCGGATGATCGTTGCAGGCGCGCTCCTCGGCGGCCTCTCGCCGTTCTGTTCCTGCGAGGTGATCCCTTTCGTCGCAGCGCTCCTCGCGGTCGGCGCGCCGCTCTCCGCCGTCATGGCCTTCTGGCTCTCCTCGCCGCTGATGGACCCCGCGATGTTCGCGATCACCGCCGGCACACTCGGTTTTGAGTTCGCCTTGGCCAAGACCCTCTCGGCCGTGGCCCTCGGCATCGGCGGCGGGCTCGTCACCCTGGCCTTCGCGCGCAGCGCGGTCTTCGCCGACCCGCTCCGCCAGACTGAGCGCAAGGGCGGCTGCTGCTCGGCCAAAAAACCGTTCTCGGGCCAGCCCGTCTGGCGTTTCTGGACCGAAGAGGCCCGCCGCGACACGTTCCGCGACACCTTCCTGTCGAACGGCTTCTTCCTGCTGAAATGGCTCACCCTCGCCTATGTGCTGGAAGCCCTGATGATCCGCTATGTGCCGGCCGAGATGATCGCCGGGATCCTCGGCGGTGACGGGCTCCAGCCGATCGCCCTGGGCGCGATCATCGGCGGACCGGCCTATCTCAACGGCTATGCCGCCGTACCGCTGATCTCCGGGCTCTTGGAGCAGGGCATGGCCCCCGGCTCGGCGATGTCCTTCGTGATCGCCGGTGGCGTCAGTTCCATCCCCGCGGCCATCGCGGTCTGGGCGCTTGTGAAGCCGCGAGTCTTTGCCGCTTACATCGGTTTCGGGATCGTCGGAGCGATGCTCGCGGGTCTCGCCTGGGCGGCTGCGGCTTAAGGTCCCCCTAAGACTGTCCGGCATTGCGGTATACAGGTCGGAGAGCTAGCCCGGTCCAACGACCGATTGGCCAGGGGGCCGGACCGTATGTACCGCGTCTGGAATTTCATCACCGACTACTCGATCCTGCTGATCGCCGGCGCGGTGATCGCGCTGATCTGGGCCAATATCGACCACGCCAGCTACCACCATTTCGTGGAGTACGTGATCTGGGACCACGCCCCGATCGGCCATCTCCATGACGGGCACCGCACGCTCACGCTGCACTATCTCGTCAACGACGTGCTGATGGCGCTCTTCTTCTTCATCGCCGCCAAGGAGGTGTGGGAGGCGGTGGCGCTCCGGAACGGCTCGCTCCGGGGCAAGAAAGCGGCGACCCCGCTCGTGGCCACCGCCGGCGGGATGCTGGGGCCCATCGCGGTCTATCTGGGCCTCGCGCTGATCCTTGGGTCGGAGACCTATGACGCCGTCGCCCGCGGCTGGGCGATCCCCACCGCCACCGATATCGCCTTCTCCTACCTAGTGGGCCGGATGATCTTCGGGGCCGGGCACCCGGCGGTCCGGTTCCTGCTGCTCCTGGCCATCGCGGACGACGCCGCGGGTCTCCTGATCCTGGCGATCTTCTATCCCAGCGAGGCGCTGAATTTCACCTGGCTCCTGCTGTCGTTCGGGGCCGCCTTCGCCGCCTATCTGCTCTTCAACTGGCTGCCGCGGACCCTGGACCGGGGCAACGAGATGCGGCCGATTTCGACCTGGGTGCGGCGGCGGCTGAGCTATTGGCCCTATGTCGCCGCCGGCTGCGCGAGCTGGTATGGCTTCATGATGGCCGGGATCCACCCGGCGCTGGGCCTCTTGCCGGTCGTGCCCGCGATCCCCCATGCCGACCGCGCCTTCGGCATCTTCAGTGAGGCGGAGACCTACCTCACCGACCTGCTGAACCAGATCGAGCACATGCTGAAATACCCCGTCGAGGTGATCCTGTTCTTCTTCGGGCTCTTCAATGCGGGGGTGCAGATCGGTGCCATCGGCGACGCGACCTGGCTGGTCCTGGCCGGGCTCCTGATCGGCAAACCGGCGGGGATCCTGCTCTTCGGCTGGTTCGCGGCGGGGCCGATGAAGCTCGGTATGCCGCAGGGCATGCGGATCGTCGATCTGGCGGTGATCGGCTGCGTCGCGGCGATCGGGTTCACCGTCTCGCTCTTCGTCGCGTCGGTGGCCTTCGACAGCGGCCCGGTGCAGGATGCCGCCAAGATGGGCGCGCTTTTCAGCTTCGCCGCGGCGGTGCTGGCCGTCGTCGCGGGGCGCGTCACGGGTGTCGAAAAGCAGGGCGCCTGACGACCCCGTGAGCCCGGCTCCGGCCCGTTATCGCCCAAATTTCATTGTAATTTGGCCTTTCGATCCGACATAATGCGCGCATCAGCCGGATCGTTACCCGGTGTTAACCGTAATCCCGCCATTCTGCGCCAGCCGCAGAGGTCGCCACGGAGGCCAGAAGCGGAGCGGAGAGGCACGCGCGGCAGAGCGCATGGAAGGCGCATGTTGGAGTTCAACGAGGTCAGCAAGTCATTCTGGACCGGTACCCAGCGCAAGGTGATCCTCGATCGGGTCTCGTTCCGGGTCGAGTTGGGCAATTCGCTCGGCATCCTGGCGCCGAACGGCACCGGAAAAACGACGCTGATCAACATGATGGCCGGTCTGGAGAAACCCGACGAAGGCGAGATCCTGCGCAAGTCCCGGGTCTCGTTCCCGCTCGGATTCATGGGGGGCGTCAGCACCCGCCTCTCGGCGATGGAAAACAGTCGCTACATCGCCCGAATCTACGGGCTCGATCCCGACTATGTCGAGGCGTTCTGCCGCTGGCTCTGCGGGATCGAGGAGTATTTCGACATGCCGGTGGGGACCTATTCCCAGGGCATGCGGGCGCGGTTCACCTTTGCGCTGATGCTGGCGCTCGATTTCGACATCTACCTGATCGACGAGGGGATGCCGCAGACCACCGATGCGGAGTTCAACCGCAAGGCCGGCCAACTCCTCCGGGAGCGGCTGGACAAGACGACGGTGATCATCGTCTCGCATCAGCCCGCGACGCTGGAGCGGTATGCCCGCTCGGCTGCGGTCTTGCGGGACGGCCAGCTCACGATGTTCGACACCTTGGAAGAAGCGAAGCAGATCTATGACTACGAAACCCAAGGCTAGAAAGTACCGGATCAGGCGCGGTGACCCGCTGGCCACGGCCGTGGAGCCGGCGGCAGAGGATACCGCGGACGAGGGCGCCGCGGAGGCGCCGACCAGCCGCGACGGCCAGGTCGAGAGTGCAGCCGAGGCTCAGGCCGAGACCGATATCGATGCGATCCGCCGCGAGGGGCTGACCGGACGTCAGCTCCGCATGGCGCGGCGCGTGGCGCAGAAGCAGGGCCTGGCGGTCACCTCCGATTTCGATGCGGTGCGCCAGCTCCGGGCCAAGGGGATCGACCCGTTCCGTCGCGCCAACATCCTTGAACTCGTGGTCCCGGACGGGGACGCCGCAGCGCAGGACGCAGCGGACGGTTCGACGGGAGGCGGCGCGGGGGACGCTGCCGGTGAGGCTGTTCAGGCGCAACGCAAATCGGTGCTTGCCGGGCTGCCGCAGACCACGCCGGGCGGCAAGGGCAACAGGCATTTGCCGAAGACCGTGGAGCGCGGCCAGACCCTGCCGTCGACCGACAGCCCCAAGCCGGATCCCGCAGCGGAGCGCGCCCGCGAGATCGCAGGCATCCGCCGCGACATCGCCCGCCGCCGGCGCCGCAACATGGCGATGCTGTTCACCCGGCTGGCCTTCTTCGTCCTGCTGCCGACCTTTCTTGTCGGCTGGTACTTCACCGTGATTGCGACGCCGATGTACGCGACAAAGACCGAGTTCACCGTGCGCGAGGCCGAGGGCGCCGGCGGCGGCGGGCTCGGCGGGCTTTTCGCCGGCACCGGGCTCGCGACCCAGCAGGATGCGACCGGGGTGCAATCCTACCTGCAATCGCGCGATGCCATGCTGCGGCTCGACGCCGATCACGGCTTCAAGGCGCATTTCACCCAGGACCGGATCGATCCGGTCCAGCGCCTCGCCGCCGATGCCACGAACGAGGATGCCTTCGCGCTCTACCAGGACCATGTGAAGATCGGCTACGACCCCACGGAGGGCATTCTGAAGCTGGAAGTGATCGCCGCCGATCCGGAGATCAGCCAGGTCTTTGCCGAGGCGCTGGTCGACTATGCCGAGGAACGGGTCGATGAGCAGACAAGGCGTTTGCGCGAGGACCAGATGCAGGGGGCATTGGAGAGCTACCAGGAGGCCGAGGAGCGCCGCGCCGAAGCGTTGCGCGAATGGCTGACGATCCAGCAGGAACTCGAGAGTATCGACCCGATCGGCGAGACCGCGGCCCGGACCCAGCAGATCGCGGTGCTGGAGACCGAGCGCCAGCAGCTTCAGCTTCGCCTTCAGGAGCGGCTCAATGTGAACCGGCCCAACCAGGCCCAGGTCGATGCGCTGAACAGCCAGATCGCGAATATCGATGGGCTGATCGAGGATCTGCGGCGCGAGATGACCGCCGCCAACGAGGCCGGCACCAGCCTCGCGGCGCGCAACACCGAACTGCGCCTGGCCGAGGAGAACTACACGTTTCAGACCGTGCTGGTCCAGCAGGCTCTTCAGCAGATGGAGAGCGCTCGCACCGAGGCGAACCGGCAGATCAGCTATCTGACACTGAACGTCCGGCCCGTCGCGCCCGATGAATCGACCTATCCGAAAGCCTTCGAGAACACGATCCTGGCCTTCCTGATCTTCTCCGGCATCTATCTGATGATCTCGCTCACCGCCTCGATCCTGCGCGAACAGGTCGCCTCCTGATGTGGCGCCGCGATCCGGGGCGGGAGAGGCCCGGACCGGCGTCGCCGCGCGCGCCGCGGCCGGAGACCCGGTGATGAAGACCGTCACACTCGCCGATCTGGCAATCTCGAACGACGCCCCGCTGACCGTGATCGCGGGCCCGTGCCAGCTCGAAAGCGAGGCCCACGCCCTGATGATCGCCGAAGCCATGCGGGGCGCCTGCGCGGCGGCGGGGGCGGGCTATGTCTTCAAGGCGAGCTACGACAAGGCGAACCGCACCTCGCTTTCCGGCGAACGTGGCCTCGGGATGGAGGAGGGGCTCCGCGTCCTCCAGACGGTCAAGGAGCGGCTCGGCGTCCCGGTTCTGACCGATGTCCACGGCCCCGAACATTGCGCGCCGGTGGCCGAGGTCGCCGACATCCTGCAGATCCCCGCCTTTCTCTGCCGCCAGACCGATCTGCTCCTCGCCGCCGGCGAAACCGGCGCGGCAATCAACGTCAAGAAGGGTCAGTTCCTCGCCCCCTGGGACATGCCGAATGTCGTCGCCAAGATCGAAAGCACCGGCAATTCCCGGATCCTCTTGACCGAGCGCGGCGCCTCGTTCGGCTACAACACCCTCGTCGCCGACATGCGGGCGCTGCCCGAGATGGCGAAGACCGGCTATCCGGTGGTCATGGATGCCACCCATTCGGTGCAGCAGCCCGGCGGCCGCGGCGGCTCCTCCGGCGGGCAGCGGGAGTTTGCCCCGGTCATGGCCCGCGCCGCCGTCTCCCTCGGTATCGCGGCGGTCTTCATCGAAACCCATGAGGCCCCCGACAGGGCGCCCTCCGACGGCCCCAACATGATCCCGCTCGACCGGATGCCCGCGCTGATCGAGACGCTGATGGGGTTCGACCGGCTCGCCAAGGCCGACCCGATCCGTCTCTGAACCCGGCGCCCCGCCCCATCCGATCCGGGCTTGGAGCCGCCCCGCATCCGGCCTAAGCTCGCGCGACAATTGCCCGCGAACTGATTGCCAAGATGCGATTTCTTTCCCTCCTTCTCCTGCTCTTCACGCTTGCCATTCCGCTCGGCGCCCAGGAGGCGGAGGCGCCGGCCACGGAGGCCCCAACCGGGGCCATCGAGACCGGTTCCAGCGATCAGCTCGATGCCGACATCGCCATCCGGATGCGCGAGATCATGGCCGAACTCGGTGGCTACGACGACGTCACCGTGACCGTGAACGAGGGCATCCTGACGCTCCGCGGCACCACCACGACAGCAGAGGAGGCCGCAGCGCTCGCCCCGCTCGCCACCCGCATCGAAGGGGTGGTCTCAGTCCGCAACGAGGTCACCGAAACCACCGATATCGTGCAACGCCTGAACCCGGCGCTGGAGCGGTTTCAGGAGCGGATCGACCAGCTCGTGATCGTGCTGCCCCTCGCCGCCATCGCGCTCGCGGTCTTCCTCCTCATCGTCTTCATCGGCTTCCGCCTCGCCCGGGCCCGGCGCCCCTGGGACCGGATCGCGCCCAACGCCTTCATCGCCGATCTCTACCGGCAGATCGTCCGGCTCGCCTTCTTCCTGATCGGCCTGGTCGTGGCGCTTGACATCCTCAATGCCACCGCGCTGCTCTCCACCATCCTCGGCGCCGCCGGTCTGATCGGCCTCGCCATCGGTTTCGCCGTCCGCGACACGGTGGAGAATTTCATCGCCTCGATCATGCTGTCGATCCGCCAGCCGTTCCGGCCCAATGACGCTGTGGAAATCAACGGCGATCAGGGCAAGGTGATCCGCCTCACCAGCCGCGCCACGATCCTCCTGAGCTTCGACGGCAACCACATCCGCATCCCGAATGCGACGGTGTTCAAGAGCCGGCTCATCAACTTCTCCCGCAATGCCGAGCGCCGCTTCGACTTTCCGATCACCGTGGGCAGCGACGCCGATCTCGACGCGATGCGCGACCTGATCACGACGACGGTGCAGGACCTGCCCTTCGTGCTGGCGGAGCCGGAGGTGATGATCTGGATCGACGGGATCACCGATGGCGGCGTGGCGTTCCAGGTCACCGGCTGGATCGATCAGCGCGAAACCAGCCTCCTGCGGGCCCGGGGAGAGGCCCTGCGGCAGGTGAAGCTCGCGGTGCTCGCCGCGGGCGTGGACATCCCCGACACCACCTACCGCATTCATCTTGACGGCCTGCCCGCGGCGCTCGCCGCGGCAGAGGAGGCGCCCGCGGTCGCGCCAGCCCAGACCGCGCCCGCGCTCACCGAGAGCCGCGCGGTCGCCGAGGTCACCCCGTCCGAGGACAGCGCGCTGGAGAAGATCGTCGAGGCCGAGCGCGACCTGGAAGACACCCAGGACCTCCTGCGCGAGGACGTGCCCCAGGAATAGGTGCAAAAGTTGCCGCCCGGACTTGAACCGATCCGGCCTTCTGAGTAATCAGCGCGGGCTGTTGGGGTGTAGCCAAGTGGTAAGGCAGCGGTTTTTGGTACCGTGTATCGTAGGTTCGAATCCTACCACCCCAGCCACTCAGCCTTCACTTTGTCCTTCTTTCCAGGTTGTGCGGAGTTCTCTTCTTGGGGAGCTTGGCTGGGGAGGACCCGCAGATTTTTTGTGGCGACCCTTTCACGGTCGGCGCCTGTCCGGCGCCTGCGCCTTGCAGGCACGCCCATGGCGGTGTCTTTCGTTTAGGATCGGGAGGAGCGTCGCGTCGTTCATGCCAGTCGCTCGGGCCTGTGTTTCGCGGAATGAACCCGGTTGTCAGGGCCCGTGGTCAGATGCCTTGGAGCAGCTTGGCCCTGGCTGCAAGCGGAAGCGCGCCATCGGAATCGGTGGCGTCGAGCGGGGGGTGAAACGCAAAGATCGGGGCGAAAGGCATCGCGGCAAGGACCTCATCCGGCACCGCGTGTCCGGCCAGCACCTTCCCGACACCGTCGACGATGGTGAGCGTGCCTGAGCGAAGCGGCGCATCCCGTCCGGCAAAGCGTGCCATGCTCCGTCTCCCGCCCTACAGATCATCTGTGAGTCCGCCGGGAGCCCGACTTCTTCCCTGGTCCGCCGATTTGCCCAGGCTCGGGGTCGCAGGTCGGCACTTCGTGCGCTGACAGGACGGGATCGGGGGGCGCTCTTTTGGCCACTTGACAAAAAAGATGACCAAAATGATCAAGATTGCGCGTACCCCCCGAGGGCCAGCCATAGGGCCTGCTGCGAGTCGACGGATCCAGATGCACACCAATCGCTCTTCTGCACCGTGGGCTGGGCAGGTCATCAGCCAGATGACGCAACTGACGGAACCCCTGGCTCGGAGGCACAGCGCCGAAATGGGATCTGTGACGACGGGCCGCTTCGAGAAGGAATGAGAGGTAAGTCATGCGAGATCAATCTAGACGCGCGTTCGGCATCCGCGCGGCCGTGAGCACCGCCCTGCTGCTGACAAGCACCGCAACCGTGACCTTCGCGCATAGCGCGGATGGTGTTCTGACAGTCTACGCGACGACCGGCTATCTGGCCGATGCGGTCGCAAATGTCGCGCCCGACGCCGAGATCATCACGATGGTCGGGCCCGGCGGCGACCCCCACACCTACCAGCCGTCGACGCAGGACGTTCAGACGATCCAGGACGCCGATGTGGTGGTCTGGACCGGGCTGCATCTGGAAGCGCGGATGGACGATCTGCTGGAGGGCCTGGGCGACAAGCAGGTCGCCGTCGGCGAGCTGCTGCCCGAAGAGCTGCTGCTCGACTGGCCCGAAACCGACGACGAGGGCAACGCGCTGCACGATCCGCATATCTGGAACAGCCCCGAAGCGTGGTCGCTCGTCGTGGGGTATCTCGCCGACCATCTTGGCGAGATCGATCCGGACAACGCCGCCACCTATCAGGCCAACGCCGAGGCCTATGTCGGCGAGATCGCGGCGGCGGCCTCCGAGGCCGAGGACCTGCTGGCAACAATCCCGGCGGCGTCGCGCATCCTGATCACCGGGCACGACGCGTTCAACTATTTCGGCGACACCTACGATATCGAGGTCCGTGCGACCGATTTCGTGTCGTCCGAAGCGGCGATGAGCCCGCGGGAGATGAGCGATCTGGCCGCGTTCATCGCCGAAAACCAGATCCCGGTCATCTTCCAGGACAACCTGGCCAACCCGCAGGCGATCACCAGCCTCAAGGAAGCCGTCGTCGCCCTGGGCTGGGAGGTCGAAATCTCCGACAAGGAGCTCTTCGCCGACTCGCTGGGCGCCGAACCCGGCGTGGACACGTTCCTCGGCGTGTTCCAGCACAACGCCGAGACCGTGGCAGAGGCGCTGGGCGCCACCGGCTCGGGGTCGTGAGCATGGTGCCCATCGCCTGTCAGACCCGGAACCTGTCCGTTGCGTATCGCGCCGATCCGGTGCTGCGCCGCGTGAACTTCAGCGTTCCGGTTGGCAGCGTGATGGGCATCGTCGGCCCGAACGGCGCCGGGAAGTCAACGCTGATCAAGGCCATGCTCGGCCTGGTGACGCCGCTGACCGGCGCCTCGGAGTTCTTTGGGAAACCGTTGGACCAGGTGCGCCGCCGGGTCGGATACATGTCCCAGTCCACCAGCGTGGACTGGGACTTTCCGACCACCGTCCTCGATCTGGTCACGATGGGAACCTATGGCGAGTTGGGCTGGATCCGGCGCCCCGGCAAGGCCGAACGCGACCGGGCGATGGCGGCGCTGGAACAGACCGGCATCCCGGACCTCGCCGACCGCCAGATCGGTGAGCTGTCCGGCGGACAACGCCAGCGCGCCTTCCTCGCCCGCACCCTCGTGCAGGCCCCGGACCTCTACTTCATGGACGAGCCGTTCCAGGGCATCGACGCCAAGAGCCAACAGGCGATGATCGACGTGCTGAAAGACCTGACCGCCCAGGGAAAGACCATCGTGATCGTGCATCACCACCTCGCCACCGTGCGGGATTATTGCGACCACGTCACGCTGATCAATGTCGGCGTCGTCGCCTCGGGTCCAGCGGAGGAGACCTTTACCAAGGAGAACATCCGCACCGCCTATGAGGTCCGCTCGGGCGCCGAGGCATTTCTGGAAACCGCGGTCTAGCTCCGCGATGGACCTGATCGAGTTCTTCGGCAATCACACGTTCAGGATGGTGTTCTTCGGGACCATGCTGATTGGCATCGTCGCCGGCGCCCTCGGATCGTTCGCCTATCTTCGCAAACAATCCCTGATCAGCGACGTCGTCGCGCACTCCGCCCTGCCGGGTGCTCTGATGGCCTTCCTGATCGCGGTCACGGTGTTCGAGGCGAACGGCCGCAACATGCTCGGGCTCATCGTCGGCGCCGTCGCCACCGGCACGCTCTCGGCGCTTTTCGCCAATGCGATCTCGGCGCGCACGAAAATCCCGATCGACACGGCAATGGCGATCTCGCTGACGGTCTTTTTTGGCGCTGGCATGATCCTGTTGCGTATCATCGCGAACGGAGTTTTCCCCGGAAAGGGCGGCATCGACGACTACCTGTTCGGCAATGCCTCGGTGATCACCATCGCGGATCTGACCACGAGTGCTGCCGTGGGCGCCTTGGCCCTCGCCCTGATGCTGGTGTTCTGGAAGGAGTTCACGCTCAGGACCTTCGATCCGACGCTTTCTACGATGCTCGGGTTCCGCGCGCGGATCATCGATACTCTGATGTTCACCACCATCGTCATCGCCATCGTGATCGGCGTCAAGGCGGTCGGCGTCGTGCTGATGATCGCGTTCGTCGTCACACCGCCGGCCGCGGCCCGGCAGTGGACCAGCACATTGCCCGGCATGGTCGCGCTGTCAGGCGTGTTCGGAGGCATCGGAAGCGGCGTCGGAGCTTACCTGTCGATCGTAACGGGCAACATTCCGACCGGGCCGGTGATCGTTCTCACCCTGTTCGCGATCTTCCTTGTATCCCTGCTCGCCTCGCCGCGACGCAGCGTGATCACCACGGCACTGCGCCGCGCCCGGGCCCGTGAAGACCTGAGGCGCGAACTGCTGAATGAAATGGCGGACCGATGAGCTTTCTTCTCGGCACCAGTCTGCTCGCCATCATCACCGCACTGGCCTGTGCGCTGCCCGGTGTCTTCGTGGTCCTGCGACGGAACTCGATGCTCGTGGAAGGGATCGCGCATGCCGTCCTGCCCGGCATCGTCGTCGGCTACGCCTTCACCCTCGATCTCGACTCGCCTTGGCTCATCGTCGGCGCGGCGCTGGCCGGATTGCTGGTCGTGCTCTGCAACGAGTGGCTGATCCGTACCGGGCTGCTCATCGGCGATGCGCCGCAGGGCCTGGTCTTCCCGGCGCTCTTCGCGGCCGGCGTCATCATGATCACCCTGGATTTCAACCACGTCCACCTTCACACGCATGTCGTGCTGATCGGCGACCTGAATCTGGCCGCCTTTCAACAGCTCACCGTGAACGGCGTGTCGATCGGCCCGCAATACCTCTACGTCATGCTCGCCGTCCTTGTCGTGAATGTCGCGTTCATCGCGCTCTTCTATCCAAGGCTGAAACTGACGACCTTCGACAATGAGTTCGCAACCGTCCTGGGCATGCGGACCGGGTTGCTGAATACGGCCTTCATGTTCCTGGTGTCGGTCACCGTGGTCGCCGCTTTTCATGCCGCCGGCGCGCTTCTCGTGATCTCGCTGCTGGTCGCTCCGGGCGCGACCGCCCACCTGATCAGCCGGCGCCTGTCCGTCCTGCTTGTCCTCACGGCCGTCTTCGCCATCGTCGGAGCCCTCGCCGGGTTCTGGATCGCCTATGCTCTAAATGCGGCGACCTCCGCGGTCATGGCGGTGTTCTACGGGTTTATGTTCGTCGCCGTTGCGGTCGCCGACACGCTGGCGACGCGGGTCCGCCGACATCGCCGGACCGAAGCAACATCCGCGCGACGCCATCGTCCAACGCATGGCAAAACCGACTCCGCCCATTCTCCCTAACCAGTCACAAAGGCTTTGCCGCGCATGGACGAGACCTTCGCCGCGACCCATCCCAACGATCCCCATCGTCTCGGGCGCAGCCACTGGCTGCGCGCCGCGGTGCTGGGTGCGACCGACGGGATCGTGTCGATCTCCGCACTCCTGATCGGCGTTGCCGCAGCGGTGTCGACGCGGGATGTCGTGCTGGCCACCGGCGTGGCGGGGCTCGTCGCCGGTGCGATGTCGATCTCGGCGAGCGAGTACATCTCGGTGTCGTCGCAATCGGACATCGAGCGCGCCGAAATCACCCGCGAAAAGCGCGCGCTCAGAGACGATCCCGAGGGCGAGCTTGCGGAAATGGCCGCGATCTACCGCAAACGCGGCTTGAGACGTGAGACGGCCGACCAAGTCGCCAAGGAACTGACCCGAAGTGGCGCCCTCGAGGCGCATCTTCGGGACGAAGTGGGCCTGCTCGACCTGCATTCCGCAAGCCCGCGACGGGCCGCGCTTGCCTCCGGGTCGGCCTTCGCCTGCGCCGCGCTGTTGCCCCTTGGTGCCGCGGTTTTCGCCCCCGCGGGATACATCGTGCCGTCCGTTCTTGTCGCGACGCTGCTCGCGCTCTTGGCCCTCGGCGCCCTCGGGGCCAGGACAGGCGGGGCTCCCATAGCGCCGGCGATGCGTCGGACAGCCGTGTGGGGTGCGATGGCGATGATAGCCACGTTCCTTGCCGGATCGCTCGTAGGAGGCGTGCTGGAGTAACCAACGCGCCGGGCGAGAGACCGATGGATCTTCCCGGTTTCCCGGGGTCAGTGGCGGCTACCGGCCGGTTCAAGCGAGCCTCTGGGCCCGACGCCCCCGTTGCCTGGCCGGTCCGTGGTGCTAGAACCGATCTGCCAAACCATGCCAGCAGGCTGCAAATGTCGGATTTCATCTCGATCCTCGGTGTAAAGGGCGGCCCGGCAATCCGGCCCGGGTCCAACATGCCGACCGCGATCCTGCTTCGGGTCGGGGGCAGGTGTCTTCTGATCGATGCCGGCCTGGGCGCGACGCGGGGGGTCTGTGACCAGGGTGTCGCGCTCACCGAAATCGCGCAGATATTCGTCACGCACCTGCATTCGGATCATTATCTTGAGCTTGGCCCGTTTCTGCACACGGCCTGGACCGCCGGTCTCTCGGAACGGGTGATCGTGCATGGGCCGGAGGGGCTTGCCGGATATTGGGCCGGTTTCCTCCAGTCGATGGACTTCGACATCAAGCTCAGGATCGAGGATGAGGGACGGCCCGACCTCGCAGCCTTGTTCGACCTTAGGGTCCTGGAGGAAGGTGAGGTCCTTGCAGAGCCCGGCCTGACGGTTCGCGCGCTGCGCAACGTGCATCCTCCGATCGAAGAGAGCTATGCCCTCCGCTTCGAGACCGAGGATGCCTGTGTCGTCATCTCGGGCGATACGGCCTTCATGCCCGAGATGATCGAGTTTTCCCGCGGCGCGGACGTTCTGGTGCATGAGGCCATGCTGACCCAGGGCGTGGATGCGTTGGTCGCGAAGGTGGGGCCCCGGGATGATCGGTTGCGGCAGCACATCCTGCGCAGCCACACGAGCGCGTCGGACGCCGGGCGGATCGCTGCGCAAGCCGGGGTGGGCACGCTGGCCCTGATGCACTTCGTGCCGGACGGGCTGCCGGAATTCGGCCCCGATGCCTGGATTGCGGCGGTGCGTGAAACCTGGACCGGTCCGCTAATCCTCGGGACCGACGGGGTGCGGATCGACCTCTGAGCGGGCGCGCTCGAGTCCGGTGCAGACGCAGAGGATACGGGCGGGGCGGTCCGCGGCGGAAGCATAGAGATGCCCGCGCCCGCTGTCGAAATAGAGGCTTTCCCCGGCCTTCAGCCGAACCTCGTGGAGGCCCTCCGCCCGCACCACGACCTCGCCCTCGATCACGAAGAGGAACTCCTCTCCCGGATGCGACACCATCCGGTCGAAGCGCATCTCCTGGTCCGGTTTGAGCGTGCCCAGCATCGGCGTCATGGTGCGGCCGCTGAGGTTGGGAAACAGCATCTCATAGGTGTAGTTTTCGGTCTCCAGATACCCTTCATCTCCCGGTCGGCAGACCTGAAACGCCCCGGGGGAGAAGGTGCGGCCGCTGTCGGCGAACAGCTCCGCCAGATCGACGCCGAGGCCCAGAGCAAGCTGGGAGAAGCGGTCATAGGTCGGCGCCATCAGGTTGCGTTCGATCTTCGAGACGGTCGAGACCGCGAGGCCGGCGCGGGAAGCCACCTCCTGGATCGTGAGACCCCGATCCTGCCGGATCTGGCGGGCGCGGGCGGCGAAAGCGGCCCGCGCTGCGGCGGGGTCGGTCGCGGGAGGGCGGTGCGCGGGAATGGCCATTGGCGACACATTAGGGCGGTCTCGGGGCGCCGGCTAGATGGCCCGGCCCCCCTTTTTCCGATCGGAAAAGCGCGCTAGCGTGTCCGGAATGCGGGAGTCGGTGGACATTGCGGTGGTGGGCGGCGGCATTGCGGGGCTGTCCGTGGCCGCCTTGCTGGCCCGGCACGCCTCCGTCGTCGTTCTAGAGGCCGAGGAGCAGCCGGGCTACCATGCCACCGGCCGGTCCGCGGCGGTCTTCGCGCAGAATTACGGCTCGCCGCTGACGCGGGCGCTGACCGCCTGGTCGGCCCGGGTCTACGAGGCAATGGTGCCGGCGGTCCTGTCGCCCCGCGGCCTCCTGCGGTTCGCCCCCGAAACGGACCGCGACCGCATGGCCGCGCTCTTTCGAAAGATGTCGCGGGATGTGCCGCTGGCCTGGCTGGAGGCGGACGAGATTGCGGCGCGATTGCCGCTCCTCCGGCCCGGCCGGGCCGGGTGCGGGTTCGAGAACGCGGCCGCGATGGACATGGATGTCTCGGCGATCTTGCAGGCCCATGTTCGGACGCTCATCGCCCATAGCGGCCGCCTCGTCACGGGGTTCAGACTGGTCATGGCACGCCGGGCCGATGCCAGATGGACCCTGACATCGGAGAAGGGCGCGACCGTCGCCGCAGACATACTGGTCAATGCCGCCGGCGCCTGGGCCGACGAGATCGCCGTGATCGCCGGCGCCGTGCCGCTTGGGCTGACGCCGCTCCGGCGCAGCGCCGTGATCTTCGATCCGCCGGCGGGTCGGGACATCGCGGGTTTGCCCATGGCCATCGATCTGGACGAAACACTCTACGTGAAGCCGGAGGCCGGTCGCCTGATGGCATCGCCCTGCGACGAAACGCCCGCACCGCTCGCCGACAGCCGGCCCGAGGAGATCGACATCGCCATCTGTTTGGACCGGGTCGAGCGGCTCTTCGACATTCCCTCCCCACGGCCCCTGGCCGCATGGTCCGGGCTCAGAACCTTCGCCCCGGATCGGGAGCCGCTCTGCGGATGGGACACGGCCTGCCCAGGGCTCTTCTGGCTCGCCGGGCAAGGGGGATACGGTGTGCAGACGGCGCCGGCGCTGGCCCGCCTCGCGGCCGACCGCATCCTTCACGATGACGCGCAGTCCCGGACCGAAATGCCCGGCGTCGATCCCCGGGCCATCGCGCCCGACCGATTTGCGGAACACCACTCAAGACCCAAAACAGGAGAGCTTCGATGAAACGCCTCATATCCGCCGCCCTGGGCCTCGCCCTGATGGCGGCCCCGGCCCTCGCCGACTGGGCCCCCGACGGGCCGATTTCGCTCTGGATCGGGTTCGGGGCCGGCGGCGAAACCGACACGCTCGGCCGCCTCCTGGCCAGCGAGATGTCCGAGACCACCGGCTGGGACATTGTCGTCGAGAACCGCCCCGGCGGCGGCGGCATGGCGATGTTCACCCAGCTTTCCGTGGCCGAGGCGGACGGGCAGACGCTGGGGATGGGCGTGACGATGCCGGTTCTCGTCAACCTGACCGTCCGCCCCGATGAGGTGCCCTTCACCCTCGACAGTTTCGACTATCTCGGGACCGTCGCGCTGGCCCAGGTCGGGATCATCGCGCCGGCGGACGCGCCCTACGACACGCTCAGCGAACTCGTCACCTGGTCGCAGGAGAACGGCGGCGCCCTGGTCGGGTTCGATGCCCGCCCGCAGGAATTGCTGATGCGGTTCGTCGATGCCGAGACCGGGGCCGGGTTCCGGCTGGTGTCGATGGAAAGCTCGGCCGAGGGTCTGCAGAACGTCCTAGGCGGCCATGTGCAGGCGGCCTTCACCGCGGGCGTTCACATCCCGTCGATGGAGGCCGGCGACGTCAAGATGATCGCCTCGGCCAATGCCCAGCGTCATTCCTATGCGCCCGACGTCTCCACTGTACAGGAGCAGGGCTACGACATCTTTGTCGACCCGTGGTTCTACGTCGCCGCCCCGGCCGGCCTGCCCGAGGACGCAGCGACCGCCCTGGCCGACGCGATGCGCGCGGCGCTCGACAGCGAGACCATGACCGAGGTGATCGAGCGCACGATGAACACCGAGCCGGGCGATGCCGGGCCGGCAGAGACGCGCGAGATGCTCGATGCGGGCCTCGAAAACGCCGCGCGCCTCTTTGCAAACTGAGGTGACGACAACCGGGATGGACCGAATCTCGGGCGCGTTGGTCATGGCCTTCGCGCTCGGTCTCTGGGTCTTTGTGATCCCCGATCAGGTCGATGCGGCCGATTACGGCTGGATGCGACCCCGGACCTTGCCGCAGATCCTCGCCGTGACGCTCCTCGTCCTGGGAGCGCTCCTCGTCCTGCTGCCCTCGCGGGACCGCGATGCGACTGCCGCCGGTCCCGCGGTGCCGGTCGCGATCGGGGCGGGGCTTGCGGGGGGCGGCGTCCTTGCGATGGGCCTCTGGGGCTTCGCTCTGGCGGCACCTGCCCTCGCGCTCGCTGCCGCTGTCTTCGCCGGAGAGCGGCGCTGGCCCTGGCTGCTGGCAACCGGGATCGCGGTGCCGGCGGCGATCTGGGCTCTGGTCACTGTCTTCCTCGGCCGTCCGCTGCCCTGACCGGACCCTCATGCCGCCCCTCGACATCATCCTTGCCGGGTTCGCGGATGCGCTGACCCTTTGGGGACTCCTGTTCGTGATCGTAGGCGTCGTGATCGGGCAGATCGTCGGCGCCATCCCAGGCATCGGGCCGATCATGGCGATGGCCATCGCGATCCCCTTCACCTTCACCCTCGATCCGCTCTTCGCGATTTCCTTTCTCGTCGGCATCAACAAGGGCGGCCTCTTCGGCGCCGCGGTGCCCGCGATCCTGATGAACACGCCCGGGACGCCGGATGCCGCGGCCACGGCGCTCGACGGCTATCCGCTTGCCCGAAGCGGCAAGCCCTACAAGGCCCTGCGCATCGCGCTTTTCTCCAGCGTCACCGGCGATACGGCGAGCGATATCGTGCTGATCCTCGCCGCCGCGCCCCTGGCCCTGCTCGCCTTGCAGGCCGGACCGGTGGAGGTGCTGGCGCTGCTCATCTTCGCTTTCGCGGTGGTGTCGGGCCTGGTGGGCCGCTCGCTGATCAAGGGGTTGATCGCGACCGCCGCGGGACTTCTGCTCGCCACGGTCGGGCTCGATCCCGAACAGGGCAGTCCGCGCTTCGATTTCGGGTTCTTCGAGCTCTATGACGGGGTGTCGCTGGTCGCCGTCGCCGTGGGGATGCTGGCCTTTGCCGAGATCCTGCGCCGTCTCGCGCTGGGCTGGACGGCGCGCGAGGTGGCGCGTCCTGCCGCCGCGCCGCAGACCGGCGGACCGGCGGATCGGCGGGTGAGCCTCGCGGAGTACCTTTCCTGCTGGCGGGAACTGGTGCGAGGGGCGCTGATCGGCATCGGCGTCGGGGCACTGCCGGGGCTCGGCTCCACGGCGGCGGCCTTCATGAGCTATGCGGCGACGAAGAAATCCGACCCGGGCCCGGTGCCCTGGGGCCAGGGCAACCTGCGCGGGATCGCCGCGACCGAGGCGGCGAATTCCGCCGTTGTCGGCGCGAACCTGATCCCGCTCCTGGGGATCGGCATTCCCGGCTCCATCGCCGCCGCCCTGCTGATCTCGGCCTTCATGATCCACGGCATCCAGCCCGGCCCGCTGCTCTTTGAAACCCAGGCCCGGCTGATCTACGGGCTCTTCGGCGCGATGCTGATGGCGAACCTCTGCAACCTGATCGTCGGTCAGGCCAGCCTGCGCCTCTGGGCCTGGGTCGTGCGCGCGCCGGAGACCCTGATCCTGCCCGCGGCGCTCTTGGCCTGTATCGTCGGGGTCTACCTGTCCTCGGGTGGGCTCTTCGGGGTCTGGATCATGCTGATGGCGGCCGTCTTGTCCCTGGTCATGACCGCGACCGGATTTCCGGTGATCGTCTTCATCATCGCCTTCTTCCTGGGCGAGCGGTTCGAACGGTCCCTGTCCCAGTCCCTCGTCATCCTGAACGGCGATCCCCTGGCCCTGCGCGACCACCCGGTGGCTCTGCTGCTTCTCGTCGCGTCCGGCGCGGTCGCGGTCTGGATGCGTCGCTGACCGCGTCGTCGGAGTTGGAGCCGCCGTGGCGGGCGGCCCGGTTCGCGCAACCCGTCGGGGCCGGCGCCCGGACAGCGCGCAAACGGGCCGGAGACAGGATTGTCTCTGAGAACTGCGCAGATCGGGAAGCGACGTGCGATGCGGGGACCCGCCCATAGGGGATATCCGCGGGAGCGCCAGCCGATATCCGCTTTCCGTGGGATCCAAAGGTCCAAACGGGAAAACGCGGGCCGTGGCCCGCGCTCCGATGTGGTGCAATCGAGTGCTTGTTAACGGCTCGACCACGAATTCTGAATGTGACGGCAGTTTAGCCGTTCAGAATTCGAGGTCCAGCCAAAAGTCCGCATTCAGAAGTCGCGGTCCAGCAGCAACCAGTTGTCCTTCTTTGGCCCTTTGATCTTGGCACGAACTGTGGACCCGCGCTTGGTCCTGATGGTGCGGTCATTCATGTGGCCAAACATATAGGATTGCCGTCAACCTTGGTGTGGACCCAAGCAATAGTCCCCGAGCGCCAGAATGCCACGGCTTGCCTCTGCGCTGAGGAGATACGACCATCAATCCCCAAATGTGATTAGAATTGAGAAATGGGATGAATACGCGACTTGGCCTCGACATCGGAACGAACTCGATCGGCTGGTTTCTCTACGAAACGGACGGCGACAAAGTCGTCGGCGTTCTCGATGGCGGCGTGCGCATCTTCTCCGATGGGCGCGATCCGAAATCGGGCGCCTCCCTCGCGGTCGACCGGCGCGCGGCCCGGGCCATGCGGCGGCGGCGGGACCGGTATCTGCGCCGCCGGACCGCGTTGATGCGCAAGCTGGCCGAGGCCGGCCTAATGCCGGCAGACCCGGTCGAGGCCAAGGCGCTGGAGGCGCTCGACCCATATGCGCTCCGGGCCCGCGGGCTCGATGAGCCGCTACCGCTGCACCATCTGGGCCGGGCGCTCTTTCACCTCAATCAGCGCCGTGGGTTCAAATCCAATCGAAAAACAGACCGGGGCGACAACGAGTCGGGCAAGATCAAGGATGCGACGAGGCGTCTCGATTTTGAGATGGCGAGGGCCATTAGGGACGAGAGCAAGCGAACCTACGGCGCATTTCTGCATATGCGCCGCGCCGCCGCGCCCGACCCGCGCCGGGCGCCCTCGGTGCGCACCCGGTTGACCGTGGCGCGCCGCGATGCCTCGGACAAGGAAGAAGCGGGCTACGATTTCTACCCCGACCGGCGGCATCTTGAGGAGGAGTTCGAGAAGCTCTGGGACACCCAGGTCGGCCATCACCCGGATGTGCTGACCGACGATCTGAAGGCGGTGCTGTTCGAGATCGTCTTCTACCAGCGTCCCCTGAAAGCGCCCGAAGTCGGCCTCTGCCTGTTTGCAGGCATCCGGGATGTGCCCGCCGATGCACGCCGCCTGCCCAAGGCCCATCCGCTGACCCAGCGGCGGGTGCTCTACGAGACGGTCAACAACCTTCGGGTCACATCGGACGGGCGGGAGCGGCGGGCCCTGACCCGGGAGGAGCGCGACAACGCCATCAAGGTCCTCGATAGCCCCGGCCACATCGAGACGTCGAAGAAGGGGAAGTCAAAAGTCACCCTGAAGACCCTGGGGCAGAGACTGAAGCTGCCGCCAGGCGCGCGCTTCACCCTCGAGACCGCCAACCGCGACGCCATCGCCTGCGATCCGGTCCGGGCCAGCCTGAGCCATCCCGACCGGTTCGGACCGCGCTGGTCGACGCTCAGCGAAGCGGACCAGTGGCGCGTGGTCCGTCGCATCACCAGAGTTCAGAGCGAAGATTGTGCAAGGATCGTCGTGGACTGGCTTCGGCAGAGGCACGGTCTTGCCGAGCAGAATGCCTGGAGCGTCCTCGATGCCCCGATGCCGGACGGATATGCGCGTCTTGGCCACATGGCGACACGGCGCCTATTGGCAGAGCTGGAGCATGCGGTCGACGATGACGGCGCGCCTCTGACATATGACAAGGCCGCGAGCCTGTGCTTTGGTCATCACTCCGACCACCGTACCGGTGACGTGTTGGATGATCCCGCGCTCCGCCCCGACGACGCGAAGGATTGGGAATGGCCGCTGCCCTATTACGGGGCGCTTCTGGAACGCCATGTGATCCCCGGATCCCATGACCGCGCCAAACACGATCCCAGGAGCCAAGCCTCGGAGTTCTATGGCCGCATCACCAACCCGACCGTGCATATCGGGCTGAACCAGCTGCGCCGGCTTGTGAACAGGATCATCAACACATACGGCAAGCCTGATCAGATTGTCGTCGAACTGTCCCGCGAACTGAAGATGTCCGAGCAGCAGAAGACGGACGTCAACCAGCGGAACAAAGCCAATCGCAAGGCCGCCGAAATGCGCGGCAAGAAGCTGGTCGAAGAGCTACGACAACCCGATACCGGCGCCAACAGGATGATCCTGCGGTTGTGGGAGGATCTCAATCAGGACGACTGCATGCGCCGTTTTTGCCCCTATACCGGCCAGCGGATCAGCGCCGGGATGCTCTTCGACGACTCATGCGACATCGATCACATCCTTCCCTTTTCACGCACCCTCGACAACAGCTTCGCCAACCGAACGCTGTGTTTGCGAGAAGCCAACCGGGCAAAACAGAACTACACGCCTCATGAGGCGGCGAGAAAGGGTCTGTTGGACTGGGACAAGATCGAAGCCAACCTGAAAAACCTGCCCGACAACAAGAAATGGCGTTTCGCCCCCGACGCGATGGAGCAGTTCGAGGCCAAGGGCGATTTCCTCGACCGGGCACTGGTCGACACGCAATACCTGTCCCGCATTGCACGGACGTATCTGGAGGCGCTTTACGATGGCGCTGACGGGAAACGGCATGTCTTTGTTGTTCCGGGAAAGCTCACCGCCATGCTGCGTGCGCATTGGGGCCTCGACAGTCTTGGCTGGCCGGAGGGCACCGACAGAACCACGCGGCGCAAGAAGAACCGAAACAACCACCTGCACCACGCCATCGACGCGGCCGTCCTGGGGGCAACAACCCAAGCATTGGTGAAGGCTGTCGCAGACGCGGCGGGCGCGAGGGAAGCAGAAGGTGCCAGTAAGGTCATTGAAACGACGCCCGAACCCTGGGAGCATTTCCGCAGCGATATCCGCACCCAGCTCGACAAGATCATCGTCAGCCACCGCGCCGATCATGGCCGGGTCGGCGGCAAGACAAAGGGGGCCGATAGCACCATCGGAGCACTGCATGAGGCCACAGCGTTCAAGGTCGTGGATGACGAGCGGGTGCGCACCCGCATTCCCGTCCCGTCGATCAAACCCGCGCATCTGACGAAAGGCCGACGCTCGGGATGGCTTGTGGACCCGTATCTTCGGGATTGCCTTGCCAAGACGACCGCTGGGCTGGACGGCAAGGAATTCGAGCGGGCAGTTGCCGACTTCTTCGCGGGCAGTCGCCGCTATGGCGGAACGCGCCATGTGCGATTGGAACGGAAGCTCCAGTCAGCCTCCCGCGTGCATGTGCCTCAAGACGCGACTGTTCCGCTCAAAGCCTATCAGGGCGGAAGCAACCACAGATTCGAGATTTGGCGTCTGCCTGACGGCAAGATCGTGGCTCAGGTCGTGACGCTATGGGAAGTGCATAATCTCAAAGGCTCGAAACGCCCTCATCCGGCCGCCAAGCGTCTGTTGCAAATCCACAAGGGCGACATGGTTGCGATTGAACAGGATGGGCAAACCGTGATCTGCACGGTGCAAAAGAGCGATGTTGCCAATGGCGCATTTCTGGTTCCGCACCAGGAGGCCAATGCCGACCAGCGATCCAATGACAGATCGGATCCATTCAAGTGGTTTCAGATGGCGCCGAGCAGCCTCGTCAAGGCCGGCACGCGCCGCGTCCATGTCGATGAGATGGGCCGGCTTCGCGATCCCGGCCCGCCAGGATAGGGAACCGGGGGGCGCGCGAATCGGGAAGCTGTGGAAAACTCCCCAATTTGGGGAGTGTTGCGCGTGGACCAGATTATCGACATCGCCACGGACGGACGGCACCTGTCGCGGGAGCGGGGATTCGTGAAGGTCTCGGAGCAGGGCCAGGAAATCGGCCGCACCCCGCTCGACCAGATCGCCGGGGTCATCGTCCATGCCCACGGCACCACCTGGTCCACCTCGCTGCTGACCGAACTCGCCGACCGCGGCGCGCCTGTCGTGCTTTGCGGCTCCAACCACGCGCCGCGCTCCGTCCTGATGCCGCTGGAGGGTCACCACGCCCAGGGCGGTCGTCTCCGGGCGCAATGGCAGGCGAAATCGCCCCTGATGAAGCAGGCGTGGAAGCAGGTCGTGGCCGCGAACGTCGCGATGCAGGCCGCCGCGCTGGACTCAGTCGGTCAGCCGCCGGCGCCGCTGCGGATGATGATCCGCAACATCACCTCGGGGGACGGAACCAACGTCGAAGCCCGGGCCGCCCGGCATTACTGGCCGCGCATGATGGGCGATGCGTTTCGCCGCGACACGGACGGCCCCGGGGTCAATGCGCTGCTGAACTACGGCTACACTGTGCTGCGTGCCGCGACCGCCCGGGCGGTGGTTGCCGCCGGGCTCCATCCCTCCATCGGGCTCCATCCCTCCATCGGGCTGCACCACTCCAATCGGGGCAATGCCTTCGCGCTCGCCGACGATCTGATGGAGCCCTTCCGCCCCCTCGTCGACTGCGCAGTCCGCCGGCTGGCCGCTGAGAACGGGACAGAGGTCGACAGTGCTGCCAAACAGGCCCTGGCGCGTCTGATCGCCGTTGATCTGCCTATAGATGATGCGATGAGCCCGGTCTCGGTGGCCGTTACCCGGCTGGCGACGTCGCTCGGCCAGAGCTTCGAGTCCGGCGAACTCTCCCTCGTCCTGCCGAAACCGCCCGATGCCCTCACACTTGCCGGACTCGGCGCTTGACCGCCCGGCCCGCCGTTCTGTCTGGATACCGTCTCATGTGGATACTTGTGATGTTCGATCTGCCGACCGACACCAAGCCGCAGCGCAAGGCGGCCACGGATTTCCGGAACTTTCTGCTCGATGAAGGGTTCGAGCGCAGCCAGTTTTCCGTCTATGCCCGGTTCGTCAATGGAAAGGAGGCGTTTCAGACCAGGGTGAATCGGATCGAGCGAAACCTGCCCGCGACGGGCGACATCCAGGTCCTCAACTTCACGGACCGCCAGTACCGTGATATCGTCCATTTCTCGGACCAAGGCCGGCGAACGGCGCGGAAGAATCCGGAACAGTTGGTGTTGTTTTGAGACGATCTGGCCAGAAAATCCTGACTCGATACCGGAGATACTCCTGCAAAAACAAGAGCATCTCCGACCATCAAGCATAGCCATTCAGAATTCGAGGTCCAGCCGCAACGTCAAGCAGCTTTGCCCAGGCCCAGGGGTTAGCATAGCCATTCAGAATTCGAGGTCCAGCCGCAACACAAAAGCCGCGGAATACGACCCGGCCGCAGCATAGCCATTCAGAATTCGAGGTCCAGCCGCAACGTCACCGTCCGGGAGTAGTCGTTGTTCCCCAGCATAGCCATTCAGAATTCGAGGTCCAGCCGCAACGCGCGCCCGGCGGCACAGATCATGTCGATCAGCATAGCCATTCAGAATTCGAGGTCCAGCCGCAACCTCGCCGATCAGGATCACCGGGACACCCGAAGCATAGCCATTCAGAATTCGAGGTCCAGCCGCAACTCCGAACTCGCGAAGGCGATGGCGACCTCAGCATAGCCATTCAGAATTCGAGGTCCAGCCGCAACATCTTCATCGCGCAGCATCAGGTGCCGATCAGCATAGCCATTCAGAATTCGAGGTCCAGCCGCAACGGTCGAGGGCCTCGGCGCCCGGAGCGGAGCCGTTTGTGCGTTTGAGCGGCCGGCCCGGGCATCCGGACCAGATCCTCGGGACGATCGATGGCCCGCGGCACCGTCTCCGGCGGCCCGCGGATCACGAGGGAGAGGTGCCGGACCGCCGCGCCACGCGGACCCGCCTCGAGCCGAACCGCACCGCCGCGCTGTCCCGAGGGGCGCGGTCTCTGCGCGGCATGGGCGATAGCGCCATTGTCCTGACGCAGGCCGGCTCGAACCCGTCCGATGGCACCTACTGCACCAATGCATCGCTCCAGGCGCCCAGGAAGCTCTCGCGGTTGAGCGGGTCGAGATAGACGAGGAGCGCCGGACCCAGGCGGATCGGGCCGTAGGCCGTGGCACCGGGATCGTCCGCGGCGCTCACGGGCGGCAGGGCCCAGCTCGCCTCTGTCTGGCGCAGCCCTTCAAGGAGCAGGCGGTCGAGCAGCAGGGCGGCGCCGTCCGCTTCCGTCGCGGTTGCCGGGATCAGCGCGGTCCGCAACATGACTGTCTCGTAATCCTCCAGTTCGAGGATTTCGAGCCGATCATCGCGCGCGATGCGTTCGGCGGCATAGGAGCCGAGCACATTATAGGCGATGGCGAGGTCCCCGGTGGCCACATCGTCGATCATCTGCGCCGAGCAGCAGTAGAGCCGGGTGCCGAGGCGGCCCATCAGCTCGGACAGGCGCCAGTAGATGTCGGAGTTCCGCGCCTCCTGGGTCGCGAAGAGATAGCCCAGGCCGCTGACCCGGATGTCATAAGTCCCCACGGCCTCCGCGAAAATCTCCGGCCGCTCCCGCAGAAGCGCGATCAGCTCCTGCCGCGTGCGCGGGCGCGGCAGCCCGTCAAAGCGGGCGCGGGAGATCACCGCGACGGCGGGTTCGGCGGTGAAGGCGAAGACCTGATCGCGCCAGCGCGCCCAGGCCGGCAGGGCATCGGTCGCCTGGGAGCGATAGGCCCGCGCGCCGCCGTCATTGGCGATCTGGAACTGCAGGTCCATCGCCGAGGAAATCGCGAGGTCGAAGCTCGCACCCTCCTGGATCGCCGCGTGCAGATCGACGCTGGAGACGACCGTATAGTCGACACCGATCTCCGGCTGTTCCTCCTGGAACGTCTGCAGGAAGGGCTCGAACACCGCGAGATCGGCGGTGGAGATCACCCGTATCACGGTCTCTCCGGTGCCCGGATAAAGCCGGTGATCTTCGATCTCGAAGGCGCCTGAGGCGCTGGCGGCCAGACCGATGATCAGACCGGCAAGGGTGCTCAGGAGGCGGGAAGTACGAGGGTGACGCATGCGCCGGGTCCGTCCTTCGGGGCTGTGAGGTCAAGATGCCCGCCATGGGCCTCGAGCGCGTCCTCGGCGATGGTCAGGCCAAGGCCCGAGCCCACCACCTGCGCCACGTTGCGGCCGCGCCGGAAACGCTCCTTCAGTTCGGGCAGCGGCTCATCGGCGAAGCCGCGCCCCTGATCGCGGACGGAAAGGCGCCAATGGCCGTTCTCCCCGTCAAGCGCGACGGTGATCGCGGTGTCCTCTGGCGAATACTTGATGGCGTTGTCGAGCACGTTCCGGAAGGCGCTTTCCAACAACACCGCGTCCCCGCTGATCCGGGCGGGTCCGTCGGCATCGAGATTGAGCGCGATATCCTTCATCTCGGCGGTGGGCTGGAGCGACGCGGTGACGCGCCCGGCAAGGTCCGCGAGATCGATGGGGTCGCGGGCCAGCGCGTCGGCGCGGAAGCTGACCGTGGCGTGGTCGAGAAGCTGCCCGGCCGAGCGCGAGCTTTCATCGACGGCGCGGATCACCCGGCGCAGCATCTGCTTCTCGCCGTCCTTTTCCACCGTATGGAGCGCCAGTTCCGCCTGCGCGCGCACGCTCGCGAGCGGCGTGCGGATACGATGGGCGGCCTCGGCGATGAATTCCTCGGAGCGGCGGATCGACTGGCCGAGCCGGTCCATCAGGCGGTTCAGCGCGGCGAGAAGGGGCGACAGCTCGTCGGGGACCTCGCGGCGCAGGGGCCGCAGATCGGACGGACCGCGCCGCGCCACGGCCCCGGCAAAGCTGTTGAGCGGCCGGAGCGAGCTTCGGGTAGCGACGGCGCCGAGACCGACCGCGAGCAGAAAGAACCCGAAGGACAGAAGCGCCGCGGTGCGCGACAGCCCCGCCGAAATCGCCCCGACGCCGCTGCGGGTCTGGGCGACCGAGACCATGACCGTGACCGGCCGCTGGCCCGCCAGAACCGTCCGCTGCACCGTCACCAGCCGCACCGCGTCCCCGCGATAGGTCAGAGTGGCGACGGCGACATCGCCGGGCGCGGCCGGAAGCGACGGCGGCAACAGGTCGGCATAGCCGGTCAGGGTCTCGTCAGCGGTCGCCACGCGGTAGAACACCCGGTCCTCGCCGATGGCGTCGAGCATGGCGAAGGCGGAATAGGGCAGTTCCAGCCGGATCGCGTCCTGTTCGCTCCAGAGCGCCTCGGCGATGGTCGTGGCCGAGGCGATGAGCACATTGTCCTGGGTGCGCTCGGCGGCTTCGCGCGCGAAACTGGTGACCATCCACCACGAGAGCAGCGCCAGGAGCGCGGCGATCACCGCAAGAAGCACCGTCAGCCGCCGGCCAATCGAGCCGAGCCAGACCCGGGCGGCGGCGCTCATGGCAAGGACATCCGGTAGCCCATGCCGCGCACGGTCTCGATCTGCACGCCTGCCTCTGCAAGGCGCTTGCGCAGGCGCCCGACATAGACCTCGATGGCATTCTCGCTGATCTCGGCATCCTGCGGGAACAGCCGGTCCAGAAGCTGGGATTTCGACAGGATCTGACCCTTGTTGCGCACAAAAACCTCCAGAAGGCGGAGTTCCCGGTTGCGCAGCACCTGTTCCTGCCCGTCATGGGTCAGGGTGCCGGAGGAGGGGTCGAAGAGCGCCGCGCCCAGGGGGATCACCGCGGGCGCGGGCCCGCCGCGACGGCGCAGGACCGCCCGGCAGCGCGCCTCCAGCTCGGAAAAGTCGAAGGGTTTGGTCAGGTAGTCATCGGCGCCGAGATCGAGCGTGTCCACCCGGTCGGAGACCTGGCTCCGCGCGGTCAGGACGATCACCGGGGGCGGGTTCTTGCCCCGAAACTCGGACAGGAACTGCCGCCCGTCCCCGTCCGGTAGCATGACATCGAGCAGCATCAGATCGTATTCGGCCACCGCCAGCCAGTCGCGGGCCTCGGCGAGCGTGGTGGCGTGATCGACGGCATGGCCGTCCATCGACAACCGCGCGACCACCGCATCCCCAAGCTCGATATTGTCCTCGACCAGCAGGTAGCGCACTGGCCCTCCCCTCCCCTCAGCGGGCCGGCCTGCCCGGCTGTACCGCCCGGTCGGGCCGGGGCGTGTCAGGCTTGTGTCAGCTTCGCGTGCAGGATCGAAGGCTAGGGCGGCAGAGGACCGCCTGTCAAATGGGAGGACATCCGATGAAATTCACCATGACCCGCCGGGTCGTGATGGCGGCGGCTGCGGCAACCCTGGCATTTGCCGGGTCCGTGCAGGCCGACCAGAAGCTCGACCAACTGCACTTCATCATCCCCGGCGGCGCCGGTGGCGGCTGGGACGGCACCGCGCGCGGCACCGGCGAGGCGCTGACCGAGTCGGGTCTGGTCGGGACCGCCAGCTTCGAGAACATGTCCGGCGGCGGCGGCGGTGTCGCCATCGGCTACATGATCGAGAACGCCGAGAGCCTCGATAACACGCTGATGGTGAACTCCACCCCCATCGTGATCCGCTCGCTGACCGGGGTCTTCCCGCAGAGCTTCCGCGACCTGACGCTGGTGGCCGGCACGATCGGCGATTACGCCGCGCTCGTGGTGCCCGCGGGCAGCGAAGTTCAGAACATGGCGGATCTGCTCGCGGCCTATCAGGAGCAGGGCCCGAATTTCGCCGTGGGCGGCGGCTCGGTGCCCGGCGGCATGGACCACCTCGTGGCCGCGATGGTGATGCAGGCGGCGGGCGAGGACCCCACCGCGCTCAACTACATCCCCTATGACGCCGGCGGCGAGGCGATGGCCGGGCTGCTCTCGGGCGAGATCGACGCGCTGTCGACGGGCTTTTCCGAAGCCATCGTGCTCGCCGATCAAGGCGAGGTGCGGATCCTCGGCGTGACCGCCGAAGAGCGCGTGGGCGCCTATGACACCGCCCCGACCTTCGTGGAGCAAGGGATCGACACCACCTTCGTCAACTGGCGCGGTTTCTTCGCGGCGCCGGGCACGTCGGACGAGCGCGTGGCCGAGTATATTGCCGCGCTCGAAGCGATGTATGAAACCGAAGCCTGGGAAGAGGTCCGCGCCCGCAACGGCTGGGTCAATATCTGGAACCCGGGCGATGACTTCCGCGCCTTCCTGGAAGGCCAGGAACAGGAGCTTGGCGACCTGATGCGGGCGCTCGGCTTCCTCTGAGCCGCCCCAAGGGCCCGACGGGGTTGACGACGACCTGGTGTCTGCGGACGATCTGTCCGCAGGCACCGACCGAAGGCGGTAGGGATCAGGACCGAGGAGTCTGATCGGCCGAGCGAAGGCCGCGCACCCCTGCCTGCCGGACGATCTAGGGAGGAAACACCATGGCGCTCGACCGCTGGATCGCGCTCGTCTTCGTCGCATTCTGTTGCGCATACGGCTACCTGGCCTTCTTCACGATGGACGAGCTTTTGCCGCCCTTCATGCAGCGCAATCCCGTCTGGCCCTCCACCTTCCCCAAGGTGCTCACCATCATGGGCATCGTCCTGGGTCTCATCGTCCTTCTCGGGCTCGAGAAGCCGACCGAGGAGAAAGAGCTCTCGGCCACCGACATCAACTACCGGCGCCTGCAGGACTACAAGCTGGGCCAGGCCCTGACCCTTCTGGGCCTCATGGTCGTCTATGCGCTGATGCTGCGGCCGGCGGGCTTTCTGATCTCCACCACCGTGTTCCTCATCGCCGGCAGCGCGATCCTGGGCGAGCGCAAATGGCACATCATGATCCCGGTCGCGATGCTCGCCGCCGGCTTCGTCTGGTATCTGGTGCAGCAGGTCCTTGGCATCTTCCTGCGGCCGCTGCCGTTCTTCATGGGGGTCTGAGCGATGATCGAAGGTATCCTGATCGGCCTCGAAGCGGCCTTTTCCATCCGAAACCTGCTGATGGTGGTCGCCGGCTGCCTGATCGGCACCTTCATCGGCATGCTGCCGGGGCTCGGCCCGATGTCGATCATCGCGATCATGATCCCGGTGGCGATCTCGATGGGCGACCCGGCCGCGGCGCTGATCCTGCTCGCCGGGGTCTATTACGGCGCGATCTTCGGCGGCTCGACCTCGTCGATCCTTCTGAACGCGCCGGGCGTCTCCGGCACCGTGGCCACCAGTTTCGACGGCTATCCGATGGCCCGAAAGGGCCAGGCGGGCAAGGCGCTGACCATCGCCGCCGTCGCCAGTTTCTCCGGCGGCACGATCGGGGCGATCCTCCTGATGATCTTCGCCCCCGCGCTCTCGTCGGTCGCGCTCCTGTTCCACTCGGCGGAGTATTTCGCGCTCATGGTCGTCGGCCTCTCCGCCATCGCGGCCTTCGCCGGCACCGGCCAGGTCGCCAAGGCGCTGATGATGACGACGCTCGGGCTGATCCTCGCCACCGTGGGCGAAGGCGCGCTCTTCAACATGCCGCGCTTCACCCTGGGGCTGATGGACCTGCAATCGGGCATTTCCTTCATCACCCTGGCCATGGCCATGTTCGCGCTCCCCGAAGCGATCTTCTTGGTCCTGAACCCCGCCCGGGGCGCGGGCGGGCAGTCCGGCTCGGGCAAAATCTCCGGCCTGCGGTTCTCGCGCGACGAGGCCAAGGCGATGGCCCCGGTGATCGGGCGGCAATCGGCCCAGGGCTTCTTCATCGGCGTGTTGCCGGGGGCCGGGGCGACCATCGCCTCCTTCCTCGGCTACGCGGTGGAGCGCAACATCGCCAAGGGCGAGGAGCAGGCGGAGTTCGGCAAGGGCTCGGTCAAGGGCCTCGCCGCGCCCGAGACCGCGAATAACGCCGCCTGCACCGGCTCCTTCGTGCCGCTTCTGACCCTGGGCATCCCGGGTTCGGGCACCACGGCGATCCTGCTTGGCGCGCTGATCGCGCTGAACGTGACCCCGGGGCCGCGGCTGATGACCGATACGCCCGAGATCTTCTGGGCCGTCATCATCTCGATGTTCATCGGCAATCTGGTGCTGCTGATCCTGAACCTGCCGCTGATCCCCTATATCGCCAAGATCCTGTCGATCCCGCGCAACTACCTGATTCCCTTCATCCTCTTCTTCACGCTGATGGGGGCCTATATCGGGCAGAACAACGCGACCGAGCTTCTGATCCTGGTGGGCCTCGGCGTGCTGGCGACGATCCTGCGCTTCGCCGACTACCCGCTGGCGCCGCTTCTGATCGGGTTCATCCTGGGTACGATGCTGGAGGACAACTTCGCCCGGTCGATGCAGCTCTACCGGGGGCTCGGCTTCATCCTGGAGCGGCCGATGACCCTGGCGCTGCTGGTCCTGGCGCTGCTCCTGGTGCTGCTGCCGAGCTACCGCGCGCGCCGGGCTCGGAAGCGCGCCGAAGGCGTCGCCGATGGCGACTGACGCAGGCGCGGCGTCCACACCGCTGGCGCGGGCCCCGGTGCCCGATCGGACCGGTGCGCTCGCGGGTCCCGTCGTCCGCCAGGAGAAACCGGTGCATCCGGGCACGGCGATCTGACCGCAATCCCTGAGTCGATCCGGACTGGTCGATACGGCGGGAGTGTCAGAAGACCTCGTGGTGAGACGTCGCAAGGGGCCGTCGAGCGTCGGCGCATGACCGGTTTGACCGGCGTCGGCGATCCGCAATCACGCGAGGCTCAGGTCGGCCGCGCACCGGAAGCCGATCAAAGGGGATCGGTTCAGCCCGGCGCCGGTCTGCAACAGTTTGACCGAGCGCTCCGGCGGCAGCGGGCCGCTTTCGACATACCAGTCGGAGACGTCCGGCAGCGGCGCGCAGCCGCCCTTGAGGATGTGAAACCGGCTGCGGCCGTCGCGATGCTCGCTTTCCGTCAGGTTCCAGACCATCGGCTCGGCGCGTTCGATCAGACCGGCGCCGGCCGCGATCTGCCATTCGTCTTCCGTCGGCAACCGCAGGCCGCGCCACGCCGCATAGGCCCGGGCGTCCGCGAGCTCGACATGGGTGACGGGTTCCGTTTCGGTGCCCGGTACCGGCGCTGCGTCCTTTGTCCAATGGGCGAGGAACCGGTCCGGTCGGGTCGGCCGGTATCCCGTGGCGCGCAGGAAGTCGGCATAGTCGCCATTGGTGACCTCGCGCCGTCCGATGGCGAAATGCAGTTCGGGCACCGGTCGGGTGATCTCGGCGATCCGATGCAGGCGCGGTGGCAGCGGTTTCCATTCGTCGATGAACGGCGCCTCGCCGTAGAGGCCCGTTTCCCGCAAGCGGTAGGTCACGGTCAGGTCCCGCGCCGGACTGACGATTTCCGCCATGTCGGCCGGGCATTCCGCAAGGTCCACCCGAGGAGCACTGACGCGCCGCGCCATGCGTGCCGGAAACGCCGCTGAGGGTGCCGCGATCATGTCTGCCGAGGGCGCGTCGGTCGCCCCATCGCACCGCTTTATCGCTGCGATGGCCCCGGCCGGCAGACACCCGCCGATGGCCAATCGGCCACCTGGATGGCGTTCCACCGTCAGTGATTGCCCGGAGACCAGATCGAGCCAGTGACCATCTTCGGCCTCGTTCTCGACAACGATCCAGGCGCCATCGACATCGTCGCCCCTGTTGACGACGGTCCAGAACCGGTCGCCGCCCGCCTCCCAGCGCGAGGCATAGACGGGCCCGCCGGCATGATCGGCCAGGGGTGTCCAGTCTTCGGAAACGAAGAATTGGGCATGGTTCCTGTAGACCCGCTGCATCGCGCGCAGTGCCTGCAGGTCGCGCGCGTTCCAGCCGACCCAGACGCCGAACACGACCTCCCAGACCAGAAGCCCGGTGCCGTTCAGCCAGGCCGAATGCAGTTCGTCCAGATGGTCCCGGTTCCAGCGGCGGGTGTGGTGCAATTCATGGCGGCGTTCGAGCCACTTGCTGCGCAGCACGCCCGGCACCTTTGAATCGGCGAACCATTGCGCCCAGGACATGACCTGATCACCCAGACGCGCCAGCGGCACGCGCGACTCGCATTCGATGACCAGCGAGGGGTCGATGGCATCGAGCGCCGCGCGCATCGCGGTGCTTGCCTCCTTTGAGATGTCGATGAAGAGCCCGTCGAACCCGGCCCGGCGGATCAGGGCGACCACGCGCCCGACCGCTTCGGGGGCGGCGCCGGTTTCCCACGGATAGTAAGGCAGGTAGACCTTGGCGCCGCGTCGCTGGAAGGCCGCGACCACTTGCGGAAGCTCGGGGATGTCCTCGTAGAAGGCAAAATGCTTGCGCGTGTCGATGCCCAGGACGGGGTAGGCGTTCCATAAGAGGACGCCATCGAACCCGCCGAAGCGCTCCTCCGCATCGTCCATGTAGCGGTCGATTGTGAAGACGCCGCGCGCGTGATCGTAGAGCAGGTCGTCCCAGAGCCAGGCCAGATTGGTCACTTTCACCGGCGCGATGTTGCGATAGCGGGCATCGTCGAACCCGCTGCGCCGCTGGGCCTCTTCGCGCCACCGGGCGAGCGCGGCGCGCCAGGCGGGCCAAAGCGCGGGATCGTCGGGTGCGGCGAATATCTTCGCTTCGTCGAGACCGCTGAGATCGGCGCCCGGGCTAAGCGGAACCTCCGTCGGTTGATCGATGGGCCGAGGGATGTAGGGGTTGAAACCGGGCAAGGGCATGGTCGCGTCGGTCATCGCCCGGCGGTTTCGGTGCCGACGCCCGCCAGCCTGAGAATACGCCGGGCGCGCCGGATGACGGGTGCGTCGACCATCTTGCCCTCGACGACGAAGGCCCCGGAGTTCGCCGAGCGGGCGGCATCGGTAACGGCGCTGGCCCAGGCGATCTCGGCCTCGGACGGCGTGAAGCCGCGATGGAGCGCGGCAACCGCCGAGGGGTGGATGCAGGTCGCGCCGTCAAAGCCGTGCCGATAGGCGTCGCGCGCGGCCTCCTCGACGGCGGCGACATCGCCATAATCCGCGATCGACCGGAGCAGGCCGAACGACAACACGCCTTCGGCCCGGGCCGCGTAATGCACCAGGAGCTTCGGGAGGCGCAGCGTCTCGGCGGAAGCCTCCGCGCCGAGGCTGGTCGCAATGTCCTCGCCGCCCGCCATCAGCCCGATGACCCGGTTGCACCGCGCGATTGGCCGCGCGTCGAGCAACGTGCCGGGGTCTTCGACCAGCGCAATAAAGGGCAGGGGGCCGGCCTCCGAGTTCAGATGCGCGTCGAGGGCGGTCAGTTTCTCGGGGTCGGCCTTGGACACCAGCAGCCCGGCCGCCCCGGCCGCGCTGGCGGCACTTGCGTCCTCGCGCGCCGTGGCCAGCCCGGAATTGATACGCACGAAGACGGTCGCACCGCTTCTGCCGACACGGGGGATCGCCTCGGCCAGCCCGTCCCGCGCGCGGTCCTTGTTCTCGGGCAGAACGGCATCTTCGAGATCGAGGATGATTGCGTCCGCGCCCCGCTCATGAGCCCTGGCGATGAACCGCTCGTTATCGGCCGGAACGTAGAGCAGCGAGCGCCATATCATGCCTCGTCGTCCAGCGCGGCGTGGATGGCGGCCTCCTCCAGCCCCAGTTCCGTCAGGATCGCCCGACCGTCGGCTCCGAGGTCCGGCGCCGGGCGGCGGAACGCGCCGGGTGTGTCCGAGAGCCGCGGTGTGACCGCATGCATCGGCATCGCGCCGAATTCGGCATCTTCGAGATCGACGAAGACGCCGCGCGCCTTGAAATGCGGGTCCTCGACGGCGTCGGCAATGGAATAGACCGGCCCGACGGTGGCGCCTGCGTCGCGCATGATGGCGAGCGCCTCGTCGCTGGTCCGGCCTGCGAACCATCCGCCGATGGCCGCGTCGACCACATCGCGATGCCGGATCCGATCCGCATTGGTCGCGAAGCGCGGATCGTCGTTCATATCGGCCCGCCCGATAGCGGCGAAGATGCGCTCGGCGACGCTCTGCGTGGACCCCGATAGCGCGAGATACTTGCCATCGGCGCAGACATAGACATTGCGCGGGCAGGATGTGTTCGAGGCCGAGCCGATGCGCTGCTTGACCGCGCCGGTATGGCGGTAGATCGCCGCTTCGGGTCCGAGGACCGAGACGATGGGTTCGAGCAGCGACAGATCGATCACCTGCCCGCCGGCATCCCCGTTCTGGCGCGCATAGAGCGCGGTGACGGTGGCCTGCGCCCCGTAGAGACCCGCGATCATGTCGGCCAGGGCCAGCGGCGGCAGCACCGGTTCGCGGTCGGCGAAGCCCGACCGATGGGCATAACCGCTCATCGCCTCGACGAGTGTGCCGAAGCCCGGCAGTTCGGCATAAGGCCCGGTCTGGCCGAAGCCGGAAACGCGCAGGACGATCAGGCCGGGATTGCGCGCATGCAGCGCGCCCGGCGCCAGCCCCATCTTTTCGAGCGTGCCAGGCCGGTAGTTCTCGATCAGCACATCGGCCGTCTCGATCAGCGTCCATAGGACCTCCATCGCCGGCGCGCGGCGCAGATCGAGCCGGATCGAGCGTTTGTTGCGCCCATAGACCTTCCAGTAGAACGGGTGGCCCTCATCCTTCCAGGCGCGCAGCGGATCGCCGGCGGGCGGCTCGACCTTGATCACATCGGCGCCGAAATCGCCCAGTTGCAGCGAGACCATGTTGCCGGCGACGAGGCGCGACAGGTCGATGACCCGGATACCAGAGAGCGGGCCGGTTGCGTCGGGATCGAACGGCTCGGACATTGTCTAAGCGATCCGCCTGCCGGAATCCGGGTCGAAGAGCAGCGCCCGCGCCGCCTCGGGCCGCACCCGGATCGTCTCGCCCGGCGAGAAGATGGCGTGCTTGTGCAGGGCCATCGACAGGTCCTGGCCGCCCAAGCGGATGATCAGATGCTGGTCCTCGCCGGTCGGTTCGACGAGCAGGATCTCCGCCGGCGCGCCATCCTCGGCCAATTCCAGATGCTGCGGGCGGATGCCATAGGTGACCGGCTTGCCGGCGGCCACGTCCAGCGGCTCGCCGATCGGCATCGTGGTGCCGTCCGCCAGCGAGACCGTGGTGGCCTCCGGCCCCTGCGCGGTGGCGTCGATCAGATTGACCTCCGGCGAGCCGATGAAGCCGGCCACGAAGGTATCGACCGGGTTCTGATAAACCTCGAGCGGCGTGCCGAGCTGGGCGATCCTGCCATCGCTCAGAACCACGATCCGGTCGGCCAGCGTCATCGCTTCGGTCTGGTCGTGGGTCACGTAGATCATCGTCTTGCCGAGCCGGGCGTGCAGCTTCTTGATCTCGCCGCGCATCTTGACGCGGAGCTTGGCGTCGAGATTGGAGAGGGGTTCGTCGAACAGGAACGCGGTCGGATTGCGCACGATGGCGCGGCCCATGGCGACGCGCTGGCGCTGGCCGCCGGACAATTCGCGCGGCAGCCGGTCGAGCAGGTCCTCGAGACCGAGGATCTCGGCGGCCTCCCGCACCCGCTCATCGATCTCGGCGCGCGGCCGGCCGGAGAGCCGCAGCGAGAAGCTCATATTGTCGGCGACCTTCATATGCGGGTAGAGCGCGTAGGATTGGAACACCATCGCGAGCCCACGCTGCTTGGCCGGCACCGCGTTGACGACCTTGCCGTCGATGGCGACACGCCCGGCGGTGATGTCCTCAAGCCCCGCGACCATGCGCAGAAGGGTGGATTTCCCGCAGCCGGAGGGGCCGACCAGAACCAGAAACTCGCCATCGCCGATGTCGAGGGAAATGTCCTCCAGCACGCGCACATCGCCATAGCTCTTGGAGACCCGGTCGAGGATGATGTGCGACATTTCCCGGCCCTCAGCGCTCGTCGATGGTGATCGTGCCGACCGAGATACGGCCCGGGCTGTCCATGCGAATACCGCACTGGCCATAGGAGAAGGTACTGTCTCTGGCCTCCAGCACAGGCGCGCCATCGACCGACAGGGTAAGCCGGTCGCCATCGGCTGTGGCGGTCACCTCGTAGCTCTGGCCGGGCACCGCCTCGAACGGCGTCTCGGCGAGGACCGTCGTGCCGAAATCCTCCTTGAGGATCACCGCCCTGCCATCCCTGAACCCTGCGGCGTAGCTGCGCGCGGTGCCCTGGGAGCGGATTGTGATCAGGTGAGAGGCGCCCGCCTCGGGGCGGATGTCGGCACTGACGGTCACGTCGCTTGCGTAGAGATGGCCGGTCCAGAGATCGGCATCGCTTGCGGTCAGACCGGTCATCCGGCCGTCTTCCAGCTTCCAGTAGCCCCGGTTCCAGGTGAAGCCGGAGATCGCGCCCCATTCCTCCACCAGGCTGGCCGGATCGATCTTCCGCGAGCCGGGACCGGACACGGTGAATTCGGCCAGATAGAGCCTGCCGAGGAATTTCAGCCGGCCGAAATACTCGATGCAGAGGCCGATCTCATCGACCGCCTCGCCATCGAGATCGGGAACGGTGAAGGAGAGCTCGGTCCACTCGCCCGCTTCGGCTTGGAGCCAGGCGCCGGTCTCGACAACCTGCCCACTCATCGTGCCGCGCACATAAGGCACAAGTCGCAGATGCCCGTCGCCCTCCATCGGGTCGAGCAGGACGCGCATCGTGACAATCTGGCCGGCGGCGACGAGCGGCGTGAACATCGGCCGGTAGCGCTCATCGTCGAAATCGTCCTTGCGGTAGAACGGCTTCCAGTAGAGGCGCGCCTGATCTTCCCGCTCGATGCGGTCGATGAGCACCTCAAGCGCGCCCGATCCCGTGGGCGTCTCGCGGTCCGACCAGCCGAGCGCCAGCCGGTTGTCGCCCGCGATGCGGAAACCGTGCGTCGATCCGGGCAGCGCGAAATCGAACCGCACGCCGCGCCGGGTCATGTCCGCGATCCAGTCTGCCGGCGCCTCGCGGCCGTCCAGTTGCAGCGCCAGGGTCGCAAGCTCGCGCGCAAAGGTGGGGATATCGACGATGTTGAGGGCACCGGTGACCCCCGAAGTGATGATCGTGTCGTTGATCGGCCCGCGGTACTTGTCCCAGCCCGGCTGCACCCCCTGCATCGTGCCGACGATGGCGCCGGCATTGCCCGCGTTGCAGTCGGTGTCCCAGCCGCACATCGTGGCGATCTCGACGGTGCGCGGCAGATCGCCCTGACCGTAGATCATCGCCAGCGCCAGGACGCCGGCATTGGGGATGATGTGGCAGACGCCGGGATAGCGGTCATAGCCGAAATCGCGGGTCAGCATGTCGCGGCAGGAGCGCCAGTCGTCCGGTTGGCTCTTGTGATGGTCGAGCACCGCGCGCACGACCCGGGCATAGCCCGACCCCGGATCGATCACTGAGAGACCGGTATCGAAGAGCGCCTCGATCCGGGTCTCGGTGAAGGCGGCCGCGATCATCGCCGCGCAGAAACGGGCCCCGTTCAGCCCGTCGCCGTCATGGGCGACGCTGGCCGCGGTCGCCGACATCTGCGCGGCGCGTTCCGGATTGCCCGGGTTCACCCAACCCCAGCTGTCGATGAAGATCTGGCCGCCGATCTGCTCGGCAATCGCCGCGCCGTTCTGGGCAATCGAGCCGGACCGCGGCGCCTCGATCCCGGCGCGCAGGTTCAGATAGGCGGTGTGTTCCGTCGACCGCCCATAGCCGCCCCACCAATACATGCCGTGACCCTCGGCGGCGTAGTTGAGCCAGGTCTTGCCGACCTCCTGCGGTGTCGGCTGCACCTGATAGTCGCGCATCGCGCGGATGAAATAGACCGGGCCGTTGGTGTCATCATCGGCGGCGAAGTTCTTGAAATCGCGTACATAACCGGTGATCTCGCCATAGGTGTCGCGGATCCGTTCATAGGTCCAGATCGTCGGCTCCACGGGCGCGCCAAGCCGGACGCCGATGGCCTTGCCCAGAAAGCCCGAATAGATGCGGTGGAGAATGTCGTCGGTCGTCAGCATGGGGTCCTGCGGTTCGGGGGCCTATTGCGCGGCGGGCTGGGCGGTTGCGGGCTCGGCCTTTTGCAGAAGTCCGGCGCGGTGCTCCAAGAGCCGCGCCATCCGCGCCTGATCGTCCTGGAAGATGTCCGCCGCGGTGGCGCAGAAGGCGGCGGCCTCGGCACCGAGGTCGAAACGGTTGACGCGGTCGAGTTGCTCCGCCTCGCCGGCCTCGATCACATCCTCGCCGTGGAGTGCGCCAAGGATCGCGCCGGTCATCACGCCGATGGAATCGGTGTCGCGGCCCGAATTGATGCCATCCTCGATGGCCTTGCGGAACTCGCCCTTCGCCGTCACCGCAAATCCGAGCGCCAGCGGCAGCTCCTCGATGGCGAGGAGGCGCGACGGCTGATAGTTCGGCGACGCCTTGCCAACCTTCTCGGGCCTATGGTCCAGATCGTCGCCCATCGGCGAGAACCGCGCGATCCGGGCGTGAAACGTCTCGACGATCTCGGCGTGATCGGCGCCCTTGTCGCGTAGGGTTTCGGCGGCCTCGAGGATGCTCTCGATGGCCTGGCGCGTACCGTCCTTGGCCAGCCCATGGGCGGTCTTCGCGATCTCGTCGATGCTGGTGCCGGGAATGAACGCGGCGGCGACAGCACCGGCCATCACACCGGCCGCTTCCAGCCCGTAGCTCTGCTGGTGGCCGCTGGCGAAGGCGATGGCCTCGTCATAGGCCGCCTGCGGATTGCAGGCGTTCACGACGCCGATGGGCGCGATGTACATCGCCGCACCGCAATTGACCATGTTGCCGATCCCGCCCTGACGCGGGTCGCAGGAGGCGAGCTGGTGGCGCTGAAAAATCCATTTCTCCGGGTAGAACAGCCGTTCCAGAAGCGGGCAGTCCCGTTGCAGCTCAGGCACATAGCGGTCGACCCAGGCGATCTGGCGCACCATCCCGTCGGCCATGTCCCAGGCATCGAGATGACGCCGCACCTCGTTATAGACCGCCATCAGGCTCAGCGTCATCAGCGTGTCGTCGGTGACGATGCCATTGCCGCGCACCCGCCCCCGGGCTGCGGCCGGATCGCGGCTGGTGCGGTGCCATGCGTTGTCGAGCGTGGTCACCCGGCCATAGCCCGCGCGGATGGCCGCCGGCGAGAGCTTCTCCACCGGCGCCCCCATGGCATCGCCGAGCGCGACGCCATGGAGAAACGCGCGGACCCGCCCCGGAAAGGACGGGCCCGATGGCTGCGGGGTGCTCATTGCAGCACGGTCCTCGCATGTTCGGTCATGCGCTCACCGCCGGCATCGTACCAGCCCTGAACGTAGTCATCCCACTGATCCATCGACCATTCGCCGGAGACGAAGCGGAAGACGCTCGTGCGATAGTACTGTTCCGCGGCATCGACATCGGTCGCCAGGTCCGACGGCCAGACGAAGGCGTTGTCGGGCGTGAAGTACTGCGCCCCTTGTGCCAGCGAGCCCTGGGCCACCGGCGACAGCAGATCGACCGGCGGCGACCAATAGTCCGGGTTGGCGACGAAAAAGCGCGGATACCAGGTGCCCATCGCCTCGGTGATCTGGAAGCTGTCGCCGTCGCGGATATAGTGCTCGCCCTCGACACCCATCCGGTCGATGAACTGGCCTTCCGGGCTGACGAGGAAGTCGAGCACCGCGACGGCGGCCTCCTTGGCGTCGGAGCGCGCATGGATGGCGAAGCCGCGGGATTCCTTGGCGACATCGACCGCGATCAGACCCTGGTCGACGCCGGCGGGCGGGTCGAGCATCACGAGTTCGGTCCCTGGGTTCACCTGCTGCATCTTGGAGCGGTAGATATCGACGACGAGACCGGCGGTGCCCATCACGATACCGGCGCGCCCGGTATAGAACTTGTCCTCCTTGAGCTCCCAGTTCGTCGTCACGAATTCCGGATCGAGCAGCCCTTCTGCATAGAGCGACTGGTAATAGGCGAGCTTGTCGCGTTCCTGATCGGACACCCGCGAATGGATCCACTCCCCCTCGGCGTTCTGCATCCAGGTCGCGGAGATGCCGAAGGCCCGGTTGAAGAGCGAGTCCATCTCGCTGGTGTTGCCCGGCAGGGTCACACCGAACGTATCGTTCTCGCCATTGCCGTCGAGGTCGGAGCTGGACAGGGTGCGCAGCAACTCGGTCCAGTCATCGACCGTCTGCGGCGCCTGCCCGCCGGCCTCATCCAGCCAGTCCTGACGCATCACCGCCGATTTGGTGCGGGCCGGGAAGACATAGAGCAGGTAGGGATAGTTCTCCAGCCGCTCGACATTATGCGGCCAGAGCGCCCCTTGCAGATGCGTGGCCTCGGCGATCCAAGGCCGCAGATCCTCCAGGATGCCCTGATTGGCGAATTCGGTGTCGCCGCCCTGGAAATAGATGATATCAGGGATTTCGCCCGACAGCAGCCTGAGGCTCAGCGCGTCGGCATAACCCGAGCTGCTCAAGCCAACGAGCTCGATGTCGATTTCCATGCCCTGGGCGGCCATGCCCGCCTCGATGCGCTCCATCAGTTCAGCATCGCCCGGATTCTCGTGGCCGTAGATGGTGACGACCGGCACCTCGGCCAGGGCCGTGCCCCCCAGACCGGCCAATAGGGCCAGCGCGGCGGCGGCTGTTTTTGGTTTCTTGCCAAGCATGATCACTCCTCCTCGAACATTGCTTGCGTTAGCCTTTGAGGGCGCCGCTCATGACGCCCTTGGTGAAGTATCTCAGGATCAGCGGGTAGACGGCGAGGATCGGCAGGATGGTCAGGATGATCATCCCGGCATTGAGCGCGCGGGTGCTGATCTGGCCGGCGCCCTCGTAGTTGGTCATCGCGGCGATGCCGACCATCGTGCTCTTGTCGCCCTCGATGACGAACTGCCGCAGCACCACCTGCAACGGGTGCATGTCCGGATCGGTCAGGTAGATCATCGGCCGCAGGAACTCGTTCCAGTGATAGACGAGGTAGAAGAGCGTGATGGTCGCGATGGCCGGCCGCGCCAGGGGAAGCACGACGCGCCACAGCGTCTGAAAGGCGTTGGCGCCGTCGAGATCCGCCGCCTCGATCAACTCGTCCGGCACTTCCTCGAAAAACCGGATCAGGATGATCAGGTACCAGGCATTGACCAGCTTATAGAGGATCACGGACCAGTAGGTGTTCAGCAGCCCGAGGTCGCGCGCGACGAAGTAATCCGGGATCAGCCCGGGTTCGAAGACGATCGTCACGAGCACGAAGACGAAGATGATCGCGCGCCCGGGCAGGCGCCGGCGCGACAGCGCCCAGGCCATCAGAACGGTGCAGGTCACATTGAGCAGGGTGCCCGTGGTGGTGATCAGGATCGAGTTGAGCAGGCCGCGCTGGACGCTGGGATGGTTGATCAGGAGCCCCCAGACATCGAAGGAAAAGCCGCTGGGGACAATCGCGAGGCCGCTCATCCCCGGCACCCGCGCCGGATCGGAGAGCGACAGGGCCAGAAGGTGCAGGATGGGCTGCACGGTCACGACCACCATGAAAAGCAGCGAGGAGACGATGATCGCCTGCTCGATGCGCTCCATCCGGGTCTGGGTGTGGCCGCGCATCACCACACCCCCTTGCCGGTCAGGCGCTTGGAGATGGTGTGCGCCGCGAGCAGTAGGATCATCCCGATCACGCCCTTGAAGAGGCCCGCGGCGGTGGCCAGGGAGAACTGGCCCGACTGCAACCCGATCCGGTAGACATAGGTGTCGATGATGTCGATCTGGTCGCGGATCGCGTCATTGGCCAGATTGAAGATCTGGTCGAACCCGGCATTCATGAACATGCCGACATTGAGGATAAAGAGCGTCGCGATGGTCGGCGCGATCCCCGGCAGCGTCACATACCAGATCTTCTGCCAGCGATTGGCGCCGTCCATCTCGGCGGCGTCGTAGAGCTGCGGGTCGATGGCCATGATGGCGGCGAAGTAGAGCAGCGAATCCCAGCCCGCGCTGCGCCAGATCTCCGAGAATACGACGACCCAGCGGATCGACCCGGAATCGGTCATGAAGCCCACGGGGTTGAGGCCGATCCAGCCGCGCATCTCGTTGATCACCCCGTCGGAGGGCGAGAGCGCCGCGATGAAGATGCCGGCGATCACCACCCAGGACAGGAAATGCGGCAGGTAGATCGCCGATTGAATGAAGCGGCGCAGGTTGGTGGTGCGGATCTCGTTGATCAGCAGGGCGACGAGGATCGGCACCGGAAAGACGAAGACGATCTTCATCGCCGAGATGATCAGCGTGTTGCCGAGCACCTGGAAGAAGGCCGGCGAGTCGAAGAGCGTCGTGAAATGCTTCAGCCCGACCCAGATATTGTCGTCGAAAATCCGGAAGTCCTGAAAGGCGAGCCGGGCCTGGTAGATCGGGAAATAGTGGAACAGGACGAAATAGAGGATGCCCGGCGCCATCATCAGGTAGTAGGGCCACCAGGCGCGCAGTCTCAGCCATCGGCCGGCGGGCTGGCTCGCGTCCCAATCCTCATCCAATATGAGCGCCGCACTGGGAAGGTTCCCATCTCGCGGCGCGTCAGGGCCCGCCGGCGCTGTTTCAGGCGGCATGGTCATTTCGCATCTCCGGCGGGAGCCCGGCATGGTCGGGCCGCGCCAGCGAGCCGCGCTCCACGAAATGGCAATCGAGCAGCACCCGGCGATGGTCGAGCGTGCCGTCAATCGCCTCGGTCAAGAGCGCCATGCCCTCGGTGCCGATCGCGCGGGCGGGCTTGGCCACGGTCGTCAGGCCGGGCGCGGCATAGGCGCCGGCCGGGATGCCGTCGAAGCCGAGCACGGACACATCCTGCGGGCAGCGCAGGCCGAGATCGCGCAAGGCGAGGATCGCGCCAAGCGCCATCAGATCGTTGGCGGCGAAGACGCAGCGGACCGGCTGCTCGGCCCGGCCGATCAGCCGGATCATCGCACGGCGGCCGGACTCGACCGTGTAATCTCCTTCCTCGACCGGCAGCGTAGCCGGGTCGATGCCCCGCGCGACGCAATGGTCATGGACGACACGCTGGAACCGCACGCGGGCCAGACGGTTCGGCGGGCCGAGCAGAAGGGCAGGTTGCAAGTGGCCGAATTCTGCCAGGCGATTCAAACCAATGGCGACGCCTTGGGCGATGTTGCTGCCGACGCTCGAAAGCTGCGCGAAGCGCTCGGCGCTCGACCCGATCAGCACCATCGGCAGCCCGGCGCGGTGGATATCGTCGCTCCCGTCGGCGACCGGATTGATGATCGCGCCATCGACCCGCGCCTGACGCAGGGCGCGCAGATGCTGCGCCTCGCGATCGGCGTTCCAGTCGGAGCTGAACACCAGAAGCGAGGCGCCGCGCCGCGCCGCCTCATCCTGGGCGCCCCGGGCGACTTCGGCCCAGAACGGGTTGGCCAGGTCGGGGATCACGAGGCCGATCATCCCGGTGCGGCCGGACCGCAGCGACCGGGCGAGGTGGTTGCGCTCGTAGCCATAGGCTTCGGCGATCTCAAGGACACGCTTTCGGGACGCCTCGGCGACATTGGGCGCGTTGGAGAGCGCCCTGGCAGCCGTACTCTTGGAGACGCCGGCGGCCGCGGCAATGTCGATGATCGTCGGTGACCTGCTTTTTCTGTCCGCCATGTTACACGCCGCAAGCGCCGCGCATCTCCTTCATTTTGGGAACGTTACCAGAGAGTATTGCTAGGTTCAAGCGGGACCAGACCGAAGCGCCTCTGTCACGGCAATCGAGTCACCTGCGACGCAGGTCGGTGATCTGAGGCCGCCTGATGGTCGGCCAGTTGGCGACTTGGGCAGGACCTGGGCGTGACGGGCAGAACGATGACGCTGACATACGAGACCGGCGGCCTGGCGCGCCAGCTCGCCACGCCTGTCCTCAAGCTGCTTTGAGGCGCCGGATTTCTGCGACCTCCGTGCTGTCCCGGGCCGTCTTCGGCCGGTGGGAGATGGCCTCGGCAATCCGCATCCTGCGGCGGATCCCGGCGATCGTCGCTCCCGACTCCGCCTGCTTCAACGCGAACCGATCCGTTCGTCGGTAAAGGGGTTCCCGCGGCATCCGGGCGCTCCTCTCATCGCGACTTCTTGCCCGGACAGTCGCAGCAACGAAGGTCCATGTCTCGGGATCGGATCCCGAAGCTCCGAAGCTCCCCCGGCCCGGGGCGAGACACTTGACCGCACATTGTTGACAGTCGGCAGAATCCGGTCGAACTTCGCTGGATGGCACCCACTGGTTCGACCAGATCGGCGGCGGAGGAGATCCGGAAACGTCGTTCGCAAACAATCACTTCGATCGCGGTCAAGGCCATCGAGGAGATGATCGTATCCGGCGAACTGGTCGCCGGCGACCGGATCAACGAAAGCGCCCTGGCGGACCGGCTGGAGATCAGTCGCGGACCGATCCGAGAGGCGTGCCGGAGCCTCGAACAGGCCGGTCTTCTGACCAGCAAGACCAACCGGGGCATGTATGTGCGCGAGATTGCGCTCGACGAGGCGCGGGAGCTTTACGAACTGCGCGGTGCCGTCGCCGGGCTGGTGGGCGAACTGATCGTCAAGCGCGGCACGCCGGAGACAGTCGAGGCGCTGACACACCTTGTCGACAGAATGCAGGCCGCCGCCGACACCGGGGACACGCAGACCTATTACAAGCTGAACCTGAGCTTCCATGACGCCCTGGTCGACGCGGCGCAGAACGCGGTGGTTGAGGACACCTACCACCGGATCGTCAATCAACTGCACCTGATGCGTCGGCGGGGCCTCGTGCAGGAGGGCAGCCTTCAGGTTTCCAACCGGGAGCACCGGGATATCGTCGAGGCCCTGGCCGCCCGTGATCCGTCCGCCGCGGCGGCGGCGATGAAGACCCATGTCGCCAACGGCTTTTCGCGTCTGGTGTCCGCTCTCTGAGCCTTTCGGGCGCGCGACCCGGCTCCGTCCGACAAGGCAGGAGAACCGTCCGAGCCCGGCCGCGACCGGACGGCGCCGCCGGAGGTCCCGGGCCTTGCCGGAGGTCTAGGCCGCCGTGCCGCTGGCCGATGCAGAGGGGACGGAGAGGCGGGCCACCTCGGCGATGTCACCCAGGGAGGCCGATTGCCACGACAGATCGAGCAGGCGCTGGGCCGCGGCCTCTCCAATGACGAGCGCGGCCTGGACGCGGAACTTCTCCGACACCTGCGCGTCGGTCAGGGGCATCTCGACGCTGCCAAGGGCGCGCGCGACATGCGTCGTCTCGGTCGAGCCGTCCTTGAAGCGCACGTCGATGGTGACGGAGGCGCTGTGGCAGTCCGGGTCGGCCGTCGCCGTGATCCTGTCGCGCAGAGCAACGATCTCGGGCCGCTTGACGATCTCGTCGGTGAAGGCGGTCGGCGCCCCGTCGCCGCGTAACAGCGCACAGGCGGCGGCGTGAAAGACGCTGAACTTGCCTTCGAGCCCGGTCTGCGGGTCCCGCTTGCCGGTCAGTTCGAGGACCAGCGGATGGGCGTTCAGGTGTAGGGATGCGACATCCTCAACCCGGTCGCCGAGCGCCTCGCGGAGCTGAATGCAGCCGTCGATCGCGGGGTGGATGACGATCCCGCAGGCGAAGGGCTTGTAGGAGTTCAGCGCGGATTCCCAATGCGTGCCGAGGCCGTCCACGATCTCCGACCAATCCTGCTTGTCGGACATCGTGCAGGCAAAGCCGCGCGGCGCCTCCAAGATGCGCTCGGAACTGTCGAACCCGGCGGCGGCCATCAGCGCGCCGGTCAGGCCGTTTTGTGCGGCCCGGCCCGGGTGGAAGCTCTTGGTCATGGTGCCGAACTGCTCGCGGAAGCCCGAGGATTGGGTGCCGGCCAGGCCGAAGGCCCAGCGCATCTGCTGTTTGCTGAGCCCAAGGAGTTTGCCCGCCGCCGCCGCCGCCCCGAAGACGCCGGCCGTTCCGGTGATGTGCCAGCCCCGGTCGTAGTGATGCGGGTAGACGGCGTTTCCGATCCGGCACTCGACCTCCACCCCGAAGATCAGGGCCGTCAGGAAGTCGTCGCCCGAGATGGCCCGGGTTTCGGCCAGCGCGAGAATGGCGGAGGCGACGGGGCCGGCCGGGTGGATGATCGTCTTGAGATGGGTGTCGTCGTAATCGAGGACATGCGAGGTGATCCCGTTGAGCAGCGCGGCATGCAGCGCGTCCATCTTCTCGGTCCGGCCCAGGATCGTGGAGGTCGGCGTCCCGCTGAACGGGGTGAGGGCTCTCAGAGCGGCGTCGACGGTTTCATGGGACGCGCCGCCGACGGCGCAGCCGACCCAGTTCACGAATGTGCGCAGGCCCTCGGCCCGGACGGCCTCGGGGATATCGCTGCCGCCGGTTTCGACCACCCAATCGGTCAGGATTTCGGTGACATTGGGCGTTCCGGGCGGGGTTGGCTGATGTCCACTCACAGTCGGTCTCCTGGTAATCGCCAAGGGCATTGCCCGGCGGTGCGGGGTTTGCGGCCGGGGCGCTCCGGCGGCCGCAACTTGCCCGGTGCTAGCACTCGATCTTTCAGATTGTCAACAGTATACAATAAGTGCAGACAGCCGATATGCGCTCACTATATCCGACGTCGCGATCATAAACATATTAGATGCAATAGCTTAATGCTCACGCTCCGGAGGCGGTCTCTCGCGAAAAGCAATCTCAACTATAAACTGTTGACAGTTTTCAGAAGCCGCTCTATCCCTTGCACAATCCCGAGAGTCGCGGCTTGCGGCCTTGGAAGACCTCAGTCGCCACAGGGAGGACAGTGACATGAGCAACATGACGAGACGCGGAGTGCTGAAGGGCGCCACGGCGCTGGGCGCGATGATCGCCGCGCCGACCGTCCTGCGGGCCCAGGCGGCCTATCCGAGCCAGCCGATCAATGTGGTCGTGCCGTTCGATACCGGCGGGTACAATGACCGCCTGGCTAGGGCGCTGGCGCCCTACTTGCAGGACGCCCTGGGTCAGCCGCTGATCATCGTCAATCGGGGCGGCGCGGGGGCGCTTCTGGGCCACACCTATTTCATGCAGCAGCCCGATGACGGCTACACCATCATCTGCACCTCCGCCGCGCCGTTCCTGCCGCTCAACGTCCTGACGCAGAACGCGTCCTTCGACGTTTCCGACTTCCACATGATCAACACGCCGTCGCGCGACTACACGATGATGACGACCGCCAACGGCACCGGTATCACCTCCGTGCAGGAGGTCATCGACCGTCTGAAAGAGGATGCCGGCAGCCTCTCCATCGGCATCCAGCCCGCCTCGGCGGATCTGGTGAATCTCATGCTCTTCGCCGATGCGCACGGGATCGACCGGGCCGGTCTGCGCCTGGTGACCTATTCCGGCGGCGGGCCGACCCGCAACGCGACCGCGGGCGCTGTCGTCGATGTCGGCATGGTCGGCGGACAGGGCTTCCTGCGCCTTGCCGATCAGGTCACGCCGCTGATGGTCTTCGACAGCGGCCCGCGGGATGGCTGGGAGGCGCCGGCGGTGGTCGACGTGTCCGGTGCGGATGCGCAATTCGTCGCCGGTTCGCAGCGCGGCTGGGGTGTTCACGCATCGCTGCTGGCGTCGCATCCGGACCGCTACGAGGTCATCGCTTCGGCCATCGAATCCGTCTCCAAGGACCCGGCGGTCATCGCGGCCCTGCAAGAGCAGGACCTGGCCACGGATTGGCACGGGCCAGAGGCGTCCAACAGATCGATCCGGCAGACCTTCGAGGTGATGAGCCGTCACGTCGATCTGTTGCAGGGCAGCTAGGGCCCGGCCGGGCCCAGAGCTTTCGTGGCGCCGGAGAGGTCTCGCGCCACGAAAGTCAGGCCCTTTCTGAGATGCATCCAAAGGGGGGAGCCATGGACCGCGACAATGCCCGACGCCGGGTGGAATGGGGTCATCTTGTTCTCCTCGCTCTGATCATCGGAAGCGCGATTGCCTATCTCCTGGATGCCCGCGCGACCTCGACGGCGACGAATAACATCGCGCTCGTTCAGCCGACCTCGGTCTTCGTGTTCATCCTGGGCCTGCTCGTCCTGTCCCAGGCTTTCCCGAAGACCGACGGCGACGATGCCGAAACCCGCGCGTCAGAACGGGCGGAACTGATCCGGGTCGGCCTTCTGGCGGCGGCATTCGGCGTCTTCATCCTGTCGCTCGAAACCCTTGGCTTCGATCTGGCAACGCTGCTCTTCGTGGCCGGCGGGCTTTACCTCTGCGGCGAGCGCCGGGTCTGGGTCATAGCGCTCTATGCGCTCCTGTTCACGCTGATCGTGGTCTCCGGATATCAGTGGCTGGTGCCGTTTCCGTTCCCGATGACGGTGCTCTGACATGCTCGATTTCGACGCCGTTTCCTCCGCTTTCGAGCTTCTCGGCTCCTCCGCGTCCGCCTGGGTCTACCTCCTTCCGGGCCTGCTGATCGGCCTCGTCTTCGGCGCGATGCCGGGCATCTCGATCACCATGGCCATGGCGATCTTCCTGCCGCTGACGCTCTATATGGATTTCCTGCCGGCGATCATCTTCCTGACCGCGATCTATACCGGGGCCGGGTTCGGCGGCTCGGTCCCGGCCGTGCTGATGAACATCCCCGGCACGTCCTCGGCGCTCGCCACGACATTCGACGGCTACCCGATGGCGCGGGCCGGCCGGCACAACGAGGCCCTGGGCGTGGCGCTGGCCTCCTCCGTTATCGGCACCTTGTCCTCCTACATCCTGCTGCTTCTGCTGATCGTGCCGGTCTCCGCCGTGGTTCTGAAACTCGGCCCTCTGGAGATGTTCGCCATCGCCGTCTGGGGGATGCTGCTGCTTGGCTCGCTCTCCGGCAATTCGGTGGCGCGCGGCCTTCTGGCCGGTGCCTTCGGCGTGCTGATCGGCACCATCGGGATGAACACTGCCGGCTATGTGCGGGGGACAATGGGCGTGCCCTGGCTGCTCGACGGCGTTCCGGTCATTCCGGCGATGATGGGGCTGCTGGCCGCGAGCCAGTTGCTCAACCTCATCAACACCACGTACCTGATCGAGAACGAAGAGGATCGGGGGATCAGTTTCGCCGCGATCCTCGCCGGCGCGAAAACCGCGATCCGCTATCCCCTGATCATGATGCGCGGCGCCGGGATCGGCGTGGTCATCGGCTCGATCCCCGGGGTCGGCTCCTCGATCTCCAACCTGATCTCCTATTCCGAGACCAAGCGGAACGCCCCGGATGCGGAGACCTTCGGCACCGGCAACCCGAAGGGTGTGATCGCCGCGGAATCGGCGAACTCCTCCTCCGAAGGCGGCGCGATGGCCACCATGTTCGCGCTCGGCATCCCGGGCGGCGGGGCGACGGCGATCCTGCTCGCCGCCTTCGCGATGCACAATGTGGTTGGCGGTCCGCAATTCATCGCCAACAGCAAGGACATCGTCTACGCGATCATCTTCACGAATTTCGCCCAGGCGGTGTGCCTGATGTTCGTCGGCCTGCTCTTCGTCTATGCGGCGGCCTATATCGTCCGCGTACCCCTGCGGTTCCTGATCCCGAGCGTGCTGGCGGTTTCGACCTTCGGCGCCTATGCGATCTCGAACTCGCTCTCCGGGCCGATCACGCTCTTCGTCTTCTCGCTCATCGGCTGGCTGATGCTGCGCTACGGCTACCCGGTCGCGGCCACGGTCGTGGGGATGCTGCTCGGGGGGTTGCTTGAAGAGAACCTGATCCGGACCTTGCAGATCAGCCGCGGTGAGTTCAGCTATTTCCTGGAGCGTCCCGGCGCGCTTGCGATCTTTGCGCTGATGTTGGTGTCCATTGGATTGACGATCCTCAATTCCAATCGACGCAAGCGCCTGGAGCGGTCGAGCGAAATCGGAAGCTGATCCGCAATAGGCGATCGGCACTCCGATCTCGCGCGATGTCCGGTAGGGAAGGCGACCGCAACGGCGGGTCGTGACACGAGCAGGTGGGGCGAATGGCAATAGACTGGGCCGGGCTGGGGCGTTTCCTTGCGATCCTGGCGGCGTCCATCCTCGGTGGGTGGCTCTGGTCCCGGCTGGGCCTGCCGCTCGGCTGGTTGATGGGAGCCGCAATCGTCACCGGCGGTCTGGCCATGTCCGGCATCCGGGTCACGATCCCGAAGACGCCCCATCGCGCCGGCCTGATCCTGATCGGGAGCAGCGTCGGCCTCACCCTGAGCCCGGATGTCGCCGGCCGCATGCTCGGCTGGGCGCCGCTGATGGTCTTCGCCGCCTTTCTGGGGATCGCGTTGGCGTGCCTCTTTGCGCCGATCTATGCGCGTCTTGGGCGGATTACCCCGGCGACGGCGTATTTCTCTCTCCTGCCCGGGGGGGTTATCGAAATGGCGCGGATCGGCGAGGACAACGGCGCCGATCCGACCACGATCGCCGCGATCCACGCCCTGCGCGTCGGGCTGGTCGTCGGGGTTCTGCCTCTGGTTCTGTTCGCCTTCGTGCCGCTATCGACGGCGGTGCCGACGGCCGGGTCGGACGGCACGCCGCTTGCCCTGCTGGCCGCCTTCTTGGTCGGCGCGCTGGGTGGCGTTGTCGGGGATCGCCTCGGGCTTCCGGCCGCCTGGCTTCTTGGCGCGGTCCTGAGCGTCGGGCTTGCCGCCTCCAGCGGTCTGATTGAGGGCGGCATCCCCGCCGAGCTTCTTGCCGCGGCCCAGGTCATCGTTGGAATGGCGCTTGGTGCCCGGTTCGACCGCGAGCGAATGTCCAGTATCCCAAGGGCAATTGTCGCGGGGATTCCCTCGATCCTCCTGATCATGACGGCCATGGCCGGCGCTGCGAGTCTTGCGGCCTTGGCGACCGGCCAAAGCCTGTCATCCCTCGTTCTGGCGTTTTCGATCGGCGGGATGGCGGAAATGGTGCTGACGGCGAAATCGCTGGGGCAGGACGCCCTCACCGTCGCAGCGTTCCAGACCGTCCGCGCGGTGATCGTCAACGGACTTGCGGGACCGATCTGGCGCAGACTTGCGCGATCCTCGTCCGGGCCGGGCGGTCGGGGACGATAGGCACACGTGTCGCTCAATCGATACAGGGGACCGAAGAGAGAAGGTCCCTGACCGGGCCCCTTCAAGCGGTTCAAGGCGCCCCGCGAGACCATCCGCCTGATGGTGATGCGCGACATGCGGTGTCCGCACTTGCCTCGGAACGTCGAAGATCTGCCGGAGGCGTACCGTGCTCCCGCCCGATGCAGCGTGGACGGAAGCGCCGCCAGCCGCGCCTCTGCCTCGAACCACGTCGATCAGGAACACGGTCTGTCTCCTCGAAACCGCTCCAAACTGAACTGCTTTGCGGCTCTCGCCGGTTGGCGCGGAGCTTGCACCGATTGAGCCGCAGGATCACCGCGTCATCGGGGACCGGTCCGTGCTCATCTGCCGGCACCGCGCAACACGGTCCAACGGAATGCCTCCCGTCCCGCCATGCGCGCATGTCCAAGGGCATCGGCGATCCGGAGACCCTCATTCCATTTCGCCATCCGTTCGGAGCGGGCGAAGGAGCCGACCTTGAGCTGCCGCGCGCCCCAGCCGACGGCCAGGTGGACGATGGTCACATCCTCGGTCTCGCCGGACCGCGCGGAGACGATGGCGTCCCAGCCCAGGCGGCGCGCCGCCTCGAGCGCCGCGCGGGCCTCGGTCAGCGTGCCGGCCTGGTTCGGTTTGACCAGAACGGCGTTGCAGGCGCCGCGCCGGGCCGCGTCCTCGACCCGGGCCGCGTTCGTCACGAGGACGTCGTCACCCACGACCTGGAGCGCGGCCGGCGCCTGCCGGCTGAAGGCGGCGAGCCCTTCGGCATCGGCCTCATCGAGGGGATCCTCGACGGACACGATCGGATAGTCGCGGACCCAGGCCAGGACCAGATCGACCATCTCGTCGCGGCTCAGCGTCGTCCCGTCGGCGGCCAGTGTGTAGAGCCCGTCGTCATGAAACTCCGAGGCCGCGATGTCGAGCGAGATCGCCATATCCTCGCCAGGGCGCAGCCCGGCCCGTTCGATGGCGCGCACAAGACGGTCGAGCGCCTCCTCGTTGCTGTCGAAGGCCGGCCAGTAGCCTCCCTCATCGGCCACACCGGCAAGAAGCCCGGCTTCTGCCATGACCTCGCCCGCGGCAAGATAGACCCGCGCCGTCCAGTCGAGTGCCTGCCGGTAGTCCTCGGCCCCGACGGCCACGACCATGTAGTCCTGGACATCGACGCGCCGCGCCGCATGCGCGCCGCCGCCGAAAATCTGCACCTCCGGCAGCGGCAGGAATGGGTCGGCGCCGTCGGAGAGCTCCTGCCAGAGCGGGCGCCCGCGATGGACCGCGCGGGCCCAGGCCGCCGCCATCGACACCGCGATCATCGCGTTACCGCCGAGGATCGACTTTTGCGGCGTGCCGTCCAGGTCCAGAAGCGCCGCGTCGATCCCGGATTGGTCCTCCACCGACATCCCTGTGAGCCGCGGCGCGATGACCTCTTCGATGCCGCGCAGCGCGGCGCTGACGCCCCATCTGTCGAGGCCGCTGCCCCCGTCGCGAAGGTCGACGGCCTCGTTGCTGCCACGCGAGGCCCCGGCGGGCGCCGCCGCCCGCCCGATGCTGCCATCGGCGAGGACGATCTCGACCTCGACCGTGGGGCGCCCCCGGCTGTCCCAGATCTGCCGGGGCCGAACCTCGGAGATGCGCGCGTTCATGCCTCTTGCCTCAACTGTGCTTCGAGCCGCCGGGCGATGTCGACCGGGTGTGCCGATGGCTCCGCCAGCGCGGCGCGGGCCAGGTCGCGCACCTTGTCGCGCTCGCGCGCCTCGGTGATGTATTCGACCGGCGACTTGCCGTCGATCCGGGCCAGCAGCAGCCCGGGCAGCAGGGTCGCGGTGCGCATCCGGATCGCGGCGCGGGGCTCCCAGTCGACATGGGCCTCATAGGTGGACCAGAACCGCCGGAACCCGTCCAGAAGTACCGGCGCGTTCGCGGGCATGTGCAGGGCCTTGAGCAGGATGTGGTTCAGGCAGAAGGCCGGGTCGAAGGCCGGGTCCCCGAACCATGCACACTCGGCGTCGAGCAGAACCGGTGCGCCGTCGGGACCGATCAGGATGTTCTTCGGGCTGAGATCGCCATGGACCAGCGCCAGCTTCGTCGCCGCCGTCCGGTCCGCGATCGCGCCCAGTTGCGACGACAGGTCCGGGTGCCGCTCCGCCGTGGCGCGCAGATAGGGCGCCAGACGCAGCGCTTCGAAGTTGCGGTCCGAGGCGAAGGCCGCGCGCAGATCGGCGCGCCCGGCGGTCGCCGCATGGATGCGCCCGATGCCGTGGGCCGTTGTCTCGAACGGGGCCGGCGCGATGCGGCCGGCGAGAAGCTCCGCCTTCCAAAGCGCGAACCGCTCGGGCGGCAGATATTCCATCGCGAAGAGGCCGGCCTTGGGGTCGTCGGCGATCACCTGTGGCGCCAGCCCCGGCACGATCTCGGCAACCGCCCCATACCATTGCGCCTCATAGCGGTTCCGGTCTGTCGGCACCTGCCAATCGGCCGCGACACGGAGCCTGGAGAGCGCGCGCTTGACGCAGATGCTCTGTCCGTCCGCGACCGGAACCCGCCAGATGTCGGAGGACACGCCCCCGGTCAGGGCTTCCGCGGGCCCCACCGGGGCGAGGCCGCTGCGGTCGAGAAAGGCCGCGACATCCTCCGGCAGGCCGCTCATGCCGCGCCGATCCCGGCCATGGTCGCCAGTTCCAGCGCCCCGGCCAGAGTGCCGCCGGCGTTCCTCTCCAGATGCAACTCCCGCAGGCCGAGCCGGTCGAGTGCCACGGGGATGCAGCGATTGTCCGCGAAGGGCCCTTCGATGATCATCGGGCCGGTGCCGCCGGTCAGGTCCCGCGCGACCATCAGCATCCGGGCGAGGTAGCAGGCGGCGGCAGTCCTGCGTGTCACCGGATCGAGGGTCGCGGGATCGACGTTCCAGCCGCCCCGGCCCTCGGGGAAAGGGCCGACCCCGGGGACGAGGCCGGGGCGGATCAGGTCCGGGCCGGCCAGGACCTCGTCGACCAGCGCGGGGTCGGAATGCGCGCCCTCGGTGCCTTCGGTCAGCAGCGAGAATTCGCGCCCGCCCATGAACCGGGCGCTCGGAACCGGGCGGCCATGGACATCGACATTGGCGAGGCAATCGCGCTCGGGGTCGAGCGCGTCGAGCCGCCCGCCGATGGCCATGGTCACCGCCCAGGTGCCGGTCGAGGCCAGGGTGAACGGCGCCTGCCGGGATTGCAGATGCGGCAGGAGCGAGGCGTTGCTGTCGTGGATGCCGCAGAGGACCGGACAATCCGGCGAAACGCGCGCTCTGGCGGCAAGGTCGGGGCGGAGCGGGCCGATCACGTCCCACGCCTTGCGCAGCGGCGGCAGCCGGTCGGCGATCCCCATGGCCTCTGCCAATGAGGAAAACGCCCCGCGGGCCGGAGCCCAGAGGTCGCTATGGGAGCCGAAGGACGTGACCTCGCTCGCCGCGATACCGGTCAGGGCGAAGGACCAGAACTGCGGATAGGCGAGCACATGGTGCACGGCGGCGAACCGGTCCGGCCAGTGCCGCGACAGCCAGTAGATCTGGCGGGCGAAGTTCATGCCGCAGGGCAGGGCGGGCGAGAAGGTCTCGGAGAAATCGGGGCGCAGGCGCGCGTAGTCTTCGCCCGTGGCATCGGGATCGGCGGCCTCGTAATCCATGACCGGGAAGACGAGGCCATCATCATCGGCCAGCGCCACCGTCGCCCCGTGCGCCACCGGCACGATAGCTGCGATCTCAAGCTCGGCGGGGCGATCCGTCAGGGAGGTCAGCAGCCAGTCCAGGATCGCATCGGTATGGAAATGCGGGAAGGGCGGTCCCGGCTCGACCCGGTTCGGGCGGGTGTTCTGGTGGAGGACCCGTCCGGTCCCGGCATCGGCGGCGATCAGCTTCACCGTCGTCTTGCCGATATCGAGAACGGCGATGGCCGCGCGGGTAGTCATGGCAGATGGAACATCTCGACAAGCGGCTCCTGCACCGGCCGGCCATCGGGTTCGGTCTCCATGATGTCGCGCATGTGGTCCCACCAGCGGCGCATGAGCGGCTCCTCTGGCAGGGCGTCGAGCCGCGCGGGATCGTCGGCTTCGAGGATCGCGAAGAGCTGGTTCGTGCCCTCGTGCAGATGGATGGAGTAGTTGGCGATGCCGTAGGTCTTGAGCAGGTCCAACAGCTCCGGCCAGGCGGCGTCATGGCGGCGGCGGTACTCCTCAGCGGCGCCGGGGTTGAGCTTCATCACGAACGCAACGCGGGCCGGCATCGTCACCTCCGGACCATCGCCAGGATACGCGGCAGGGCGATGACGAAGATCAGCACCGAGCCGATGGCCACCGACATGACCACGCCGGGCACGTTCAGCAGGCCGAGCCCGAAGGTGATCAGCCCCATCACGAAGGCCGCGATCACCACCCCCGGGATCGATCCCGAGCCGCCGAGGATGCTGACCCCGCCGAGCACCACCATCGTCACGATCTCCAGCTCCCACCCGAAGGCGATGGTCGGCCGGGTCGAGCCGAGGCGGCTCGTCAGCATGACCGAGGCAACCCCCGCCATCAGCCCCGACAGGCAGAACAGCAGGAACTTGACCCGTTCCACCCGGATCCCTGCGAACCGCGCCGCGAGGGTGTTGTTGCCGATGGCGTAGATCGAGCGACCGAAGGGGGTCTTGTGCAGCAGGATGGCGAAGAGCACCGCCAGCACCAGGAATGAGGCCAGTTCGAAACTGATCACCCACCAGACATAGGACTGGCCGAAGATCGCGAACTCCGGCGGGTAGTTCTTGAAGACGCCGTCGCCAAGGACGATGTAGCCGATCCCGCGATAGAGGCTGAGCGTTCCGATGGTCACGACGATGGAGGGCAGCGCGAAGGCGGTCACGATGACCCCGTTCACCGCCCCCGCCAGTACGCCCACCGCCAGGCCGGTGGCGACGATCACCGGCAGCGGTCCGCCGATCTCGGCCACGGCCCCCATCGCGATGGAGGCGAGCGCGACGATGGAGGCGACGGAGAGGTCGATCTCGCCCGAGATGACCAAAAGCGCGACGGCCAGCGCGATGATCGCCTTTTCGGTGAAGTTGAAGGTCGCGTCCGACAGCGTCCACGGGTTCAGGAAGTAGGGCGTGGCCAGCGCGTTGAAGATGAAGAGCGCGACGCCGACGAAGAGCAGCAGCGTCTCCCAGCGCAGCAGCGCCCCGGCCAGCCGGCCGCGGTCGCGGAACGGCAGGTCGGCCGGCGGATCGGCGCGCTCTTCGGTCATGGGGCGGCCTCGCGCTGCGTCGGCAGGATCTGGCGACCGCGCGAGCGGGCGCTGCGGGCGTTGATCACCACGGCGAGGATGATGACGAAGCCCGAAAGCGCCAACTGCCAGAACGGCGAGATGCCGATCACCGGCAGGGCGTTCTTGACCACACCGAGGAAGAGCGCCCCGAGCAGCGCCCCGGTGACCGTGCCGATACCGCCCATGATGCTGATGCCGCCGATCACGCAGGCGGCCACCACGTCGAACTCGAAGCCGCGGGCGATCTCGACATAGGCGACCGCGTAACGCGCCACCCAGAGATAGCCCGCGAGCCCCGCCAGCGCCCCGGAGATGCAGAAGGCGACGAACTGGGTGCGGCCGACATTGAGCCCGGCATAGACGGCTGCCGTCGGATTGCCGCCCACCGTGTAGAAGGCGCGGCCGATGGCGGTCCGGCGCAGGATGAAGGCCACGATCGCCACCACCGCGACCCCGACCCAGAGCAGGACCGGAACGCCGAACACCTCCTGCCGGATCGCGCCCAGAAAGGCCGGGCTCATCTCATGGGCATTGACCCAGGCGCCGCCGGAGACGACGTAGATCATGCCCCGGTAGATCGCGAGCGTCCCGAGCGTCACCACGATGGCGGGCAGTCCGAGAAGCCAGACCAGCGCGCCGTTGAACGCGCCCAGCATCAGCCCGAAGAGCGATGCGAGCAGCGCCAGAACCGGCACCGGAATATCGGGCTGCGCGGTGTTGAGCATCCCGATCAGCATGCCGGTCAGCGCGAGGTTCGACGCCACGGAAAGGTCGATGCAGCGGGTCAGGATCACGCAGAGCTGCCCCATCACCAGGATGATCAGCACCGAACTGTCGGCGGCGATGGCGATTAGGTTGCCGGGGGCGATGAACTGCGGAAACCGCGTCGCGATCAGCAGGCACATCGCCACGATGATCAGCGCCAGCATCAGGTCCCGCGAGGCAACTATCCGGGCCAGCACGTCAGTTCACTCCTATCGCATGGCGGACGAGCGTTTCGGCATCCGCCTCCTGCCGGCCGAGTTCCGCCACCACGCGGCCGGCGCGCATCACCAGGATCCGGTCGGAGATACCAAGCACTTCTGGGATCTCCGAACTCACGAGCACGATGGCGAGCCCGTTCTGCGCCATCCGGCTCACCAGCCGATGAACCTGGGCCTTCGAGCCGATATCGATGCCCTTGGTCGGCTCGTCGAGGATCAGCACGCGGGGCGCGGTCATCATCCACTTGCCGATCACCACCTTCTGCTGGTTGCCGCCCGAGAGCGTGCCGACCTCCTGAGAGAGATGGGCGGCGCGCAGGTCGAGAAGGCGGGCATATTCGCGGCTGTGCTCGACCTCCCGGGCAAGATCGAGAAAGCCGCGCCGTGTATAGGCGCCGAGATTGGGCAGGGTCTTGTTCTGGTAGATCGGCAATTGCAGCACCGCGCCATGCAACCCGCGCTCCTCGGGGACATAGACGATCCCCTTGCGGATCACCTTGTCGGCGCGGCCCTGCGGCACCGTCTCGCCGTTCAGCAGCACCTCGCCGTCATAGCGCTGTCCGACACCGGCGATGGCCTGCATGACCTCGGTCCGCCCGGCGCCGATCAGGCCGTAGACCCCGAGAATCTCGCCTTGCCGGACCTGAAACGAGATGTCGTCGAACTCGGTCGGGTGCGACAGATGCCGGGCCTCCAGCATGACCTCCCCGATCTCGACCGCGCTCTTCGGGAAGACCTGGCTGATCTCGCGGCCCACCATCATCGTCACCAGGGCATCGCGGGAGGTGTCCTCGATGGCGCCGGTTCCCACCAATTCGCCGTCGCGCAAGACCGTGTAGTCGTCGGCGATGCGGAAGATCTCGTCGAACTTGTGGCTGATGAACAGGATCGCCCGGCCTTCCGCGCGCAGCCGCTCGACGATCCGGTAAAGCTCCTCGATCTCGCGATGGGACATCGCCGCGGTCGGTTCGTCCATGATCATGATCGGGCTGTCGCCGACCAGGGCGCGGGCCATGGCCACGATATGGCGGCTGGCGATGCTGAGGTCCTTCAGCACCACGTTGGGGCCGATATAGGCCTCCAACTGGGCAAGGATTTCGGTCGACCGACGGCGCATCTCGGGCCAGTCGACCTGGCCGAGGCGGGTGGTCGGATAGTGGCCGGCGAAGATGTTCTCGGCCACGGTCAGTTCGTTGAAGAGCACCGTTTCCTGATGGATCACGCTGATCCCCATCCGCGCCGATGCGGCGGCGGAAGGCAGTTTCACCGGTTTGCCGAAGAGCCGGATCGACCCGGCGTCGGGCTGGTAGATGCCGGAGAGCAACTTCACCAGCGTCGATTTCCCCGCGCCGTTCTCGCCGACAAGGGCCATCACCCGGCCGGGGCGGAGGGTCAGGCTGACATCGTGGAGCGCCCGGACACCGGGGAAGTCCTTGCCGATGCCCGCGACCTCCAGGACCGGCGCCGGGCTGGCCGGCGCTGTGGCGGAAGGGTCCGCATCGATCTCGACCCGACTGTTCATGGGCTGCCTCGTGCCTCGCAGGGCAAGCGGGGCCGCGCGCAACGACGCGGCCCCGGAATTTGTCGACCGTGGATCAGAAGATCTCGGCGAACTCGTCGACGTTCGTCTCATCATAGATGAACGGCTCGGCCATGGCACCGGACAGGGTGTCGTCCAGGCTCAGCGTGCCGACCCGGCCCATCGAGATTTCCGATCCGGGCGCGGCCTCGGCGTTCTCCTTGGCGAGATTGTAGGCAATCATCGCGGTGGAGTAGCCCAGATCGATCGGGTTCCAGACGGCGAAGTTCTTGGCCGCGCCGGAATGGATGTGGCCGGCCATCTCCGAGGGCAGGCCGAGCCCGGTGATGATGACCTCGCCGATCTTGCCTTCGTCGGTGACGGCCTGGGCCGCGGCCACGATCCCGACCGAGGTCGGTGCCACGATGACCCGCACCTCCGGATCGCTCTGCAACAGGCTCACCGTCTCGCGGTAGCTCTTGTCGGCCAGATCGTCGCCGTAAAGGACCGTCGCGATCTCGACGCCCGGATATTGCGGCAGCGCGTTGCGCATCTCCTCGATCCAGACGTTCTGATTGGTCGAGGTCGGTGTCGCGCTCATGATCGCCACCTTGCCCTGGCCGTCGGGCAGGGCGTCATGGGCCAGCCGCGCCAAGAGCCCGCCGATGAGTTCCGGCGAGGACGGGTCGAGATGGACCGAGCGCCCCTCCTGCGCCACGGCGGAATCCCAGGAGATCACCTCGATGCCGCGCTGCATGGCACGCCGCAGGGTCGGGACCAGGGCGTCGGTGTCATTGGCCGAGACCGCGATCACGTCGACATTCTGGGCGATCAGCGAGTTGATCACCTCGATCTGCCCTTCGGCGGTCGTGCTGGTCGGTCCGGTATAGATGATCTCCATATCCCCGACCTCTTCGGCCGCCTCGAGCGCGCCGGAATGGGCGGCATCGAAGAAGCCGATGCCAAGCGCCTTGGCAACGAGGCCGACCCGGACATCCTCGGCGGCGACCGGCGCGGCGAGCGCCAGCCCGACCGACAGCCCGGCGATTATGTGTTTGATATTCATGTTGATTTCTCCTCCTCTGAACCGCTCTCATTCGTCATGCGGATGCCGGGACCGAGCCCGTCCCGGATCCGGCGGCGTCGTCGGCGATGACGCATTCGACCCCCGCATCCTCAAGCATCTGCACGTCTTCTTGGCGTATTCCGCTGTCCGTGATGACCTTGGACAGGCCGGTGAGCGGGGCCAGCACGAATTCGGCGCCACGCTGGAATTTCGACGAATCGATCAGCACCACGACCTCGCCGCCGATGGCGAGCAGCTTGAGCTCGGCATGGATCAGCAGCGGGTCTTTCTCGAGGATGCCGCGGTGGTTGATCCCATAGGCGCTGGTGAACACCCGGTCGGCGGAGAAGTTCTGCGTCCCGTCATCCTCGAACGGGCTGATGATGATCTGCTGTTCGCGGTAGATCGATCCGCCGGGGATCGAGACCGTCGATTGCGAGGTCGCGATCAGCGAGTTTGCCAGCGGCACCGAATTGGTCAGGACATGCAGCCGCCGGGGCGCGAGGAACTCGGCCATCTGCATGGTGGTCGTGCCGCCGTTGATGATGACCAGACTGCCTTCGCCGCACATCTCCGCCGCCTTGCGCGCGATTGCACGTTTCTGCGTGATGTTGACCTGAAGGTTGCTCTCGAAGCGGCCGCTGACGATTCGCATCTGCGGCGGCGGCATCAGCGATTCGGCGCCGCCATGGACGTGGCGCACCTTGCCGGACAGGGTCAGCTCCTTGATGTCCCTGCGAATGGTCGCGGAAGAGGCGCCCGTCAGATCCATCAGATCGGCGATCGGGACGAACTGGCGATCCGCGACCGAGGCCAGGATGATCTTGTGGCGCTCGCGTTGATGCATGCGTCTCTCCCTCCGGCGACAAACGCACGCGATTCTGCTCCTTTTGTCAATCAGAAGCTGCACAAAGCGTCATGTAAAGAGCTGAGATGATCATAAATGATAGATTGTGATTGATGTGGCGGCGGGGCGGGTCTAGGCTTTCCTTGATCCGGAATCCGCGAGCCGACAGGAGTTTCCCAAGATGACCGTCATTGAGCAGAAGTCGCTGGCGACGCTGTCCTCGCTCTGGGATGCCGCCGCCACGGCGCAGATGACTGAGCCGGAAAAGCTGCGCTACCGGTCCAACTTGCTCGGCGCCGACAAGCGGGTGACCAATTACGGCGGCGGCAACACCTCGGCCAAGGTCATGCAGCGCGATCCGCTGACCGGGGAGGAGGTCGAGGTGCTCTGGGTGAAGGGCTCCGGCGGCGACCTGGGGTCAATGGACCTTGGCGGGTTCGCGACGCTCTACATGGACAAGCTGATGGCGCTTCAGGGCCTCTATCGCGGCGAAGAACATGAAGACGAGATGGTGGGATACCTCCCCCATTGCACCTTCGGCCTGAACCCGCGCGCGGCCTCCATCGACACCCCGCTCCATGCCTATGTGAACCGCCGGCATGTGGACCATATCCATCCCGATTCGCTGATCGCGGTCGCCGCGATGACCAACAGCGAAGAGGCCACCCGCGAGATTTACGGCGACGAGATCGGCTGGCTGCCGTGGAAGCGCCCGGGATTCGAGCTGGGTCTGATGCTGCAACGCTTCATCGCCGAGAACCCGGAGGCGAAAGGGGTTGTCCTGGCCTCCCATGGCCTCTTCACCTGGGACGACGATTGTCGGGACTGCTACGAGCTGACGCTCGCGACGCTGAACCGCTGCATCGAATGGCTCGGCGACCGGATGACGGGCAAGGCGGTCTTCGGCGGCACCCGGCACACGCCCCTGACCGCGCAGAGCCGGTCCGGGGTCGCGGCGGCGATCATGCCGGTGATCCGCGGCGCGGTCTCCGAAGGGACGACCAAGGTCGGGCATTTCGACGACAGCGCGGCGGTGCTGGAGTTTGTCTGCTCCGAGAAGCTCGAGGAGATCGCGGCGCTCGGGACAAGCTGCCCGGACCATTTCCTGCGCACGAAAATCCGGCCGCTCGTGCTGCCCTTCGACCCAGGTTCGGACGAGGCCGCGGCGCTTGCCCAGGCGGTGCCCGGCGCCGTCGAGGGGTACCGCGACTTCTACCAAGGTTATTACGACCGCTGCAAACGGCCCGACAGCCCGCCGATGCGCGACCCCAATCCGGTGGTCTTCCTGATCCCGGGCGTCGGTCTGGTCACCTTCGCCAAGGACAAGCAGACCGCACGGGTCTCGGCGGAGTTCTATATCAACGCGATCAACGTGCTGCGCGGGACGACGACGCTCTCGACCTTCGTCTCGCTGCCCGAGCAGGAGGCGTTCGACATCGAGTATTGGGCGCTTGAGGAGGCCAAGCTCCAGCGCATGCCGAAGCCGAAATCCCTGGCCGGCAAGGTCTCTCTGGTCACCGGCGCGGCCGGCGGGATCGGCCGCGCCATCGCCCGCCGGCTGGCGCGCGAGGGGGCGACGGTGCTGCTGGCCGATATCGACGAGGCGGCCCTCGCCGCGACCGAGACCGAGATGGTGTCCCAGTTCGGCCGCGATCAGGTCCGGGCTACCGCGATGAATGTCACCTCGGAAGAGGATGTCGCCGCGGCCTTCGCCGCCGTGGCGCGGGAGTTCGGCGGGATCGACATCCTGGTCTCGAATGCCGGCATCGCCGCCTCGGCCACGGTCGAGGAGACCACGATCGCCGACTGGAACCGCAATATGGACGTGCTTGCGAAGGGCTATTTCCTTGTTGCCCGCGAAGCCTTCCGGATGATGGACAGGCAGGGGCGGGGCGGCTCCATCGTCTTCATCGGGTCGAAGAACGGCCTGGCCGCGTCCCCGAACGCCGCCGCCTACTGCACCGCGAAGGCGGCGGAGATCCACCTTGCCCGCTGCCTTGCGCTGGAAGGTGCCGAGCGCGGCATCCGGGTCAATACCGTCAACCCCGACGCGGTGCTGCGCGGCTCGAAAATCTGGAGCGGCGAGTGGCGGGAACAGCGCGCGGCCTCCTACAACCTGTCGGTCGACGAGCTGGAGGAGCATTACCGCAACCGGTCGCTTCTGAAGCGCTCGGTCCTGCCCGAGGATATCGCCGAGGGGGTTTACTTCTTCGCCGCGGAGCTTTCGTCGAAGAGCACCGGCAATATCCTGAATGTCGATGGCGGCAACGCGCAGGCGTTCACGCGCTAGGGCCGTCCAGATGATCGACCAGAACCGCATCGCCGAGGACAATGCCGCCCGTGAGCCGCGGCATCGGGCGGAATTCGAGGCGCTGGCGAGCCTGCTCGACGCGCGGGGGATCGACGTGGCCGGTCTCGTTACCCGTGCGATGGCGTTCTCCGTCGCGATCCCGAGCTGGGGGGTCGGGACCGGGGGTACTCGGTTCGCGCGGTTCCCGGGGCCGGGGGAGCCCCGCGGCATCGAGGACAAGATCGACGATTGCGGCGTGATCCATGCACTGAGCCGGGTGACGCCGGCGGTCTCGCTTCATATTCCGTGGGACATCACCGACGATCCCGCCGCCCTGATCGAACGGGCTTCCGTCCTCGGCCTCGGCTTCGACGCGGTGAACTCGAACACCTTCATGGACCAGCCCGATCAGCCGCTCTCCTACAAGTTCGGGTCGCTCTCCCATACCGACCGCACAGTTCGGGAGCAGGCCATCGCCCATAACCGCGCCTGTATCGAATTTGGCCAGAAGATCGGATCGACGGCGCTGACCGTCTGGATCGGCGACGGATCGAACTTTCCGGGCCAGGCGCATCTGGGCCGGGCCTTCGACCGCTATCTCGCCTCGATGGAAGAGATATATGCGGCGCTGCCCGCCGACTGGCATCTCTTCATCGAGCACAAGGTCTATGAGCCGGCCTTCTATTCGACCGTGATCTCCGATTGGGGGTCGAGCTATCTGGCCGCCACGTCGCTCGGCCCCAGGGCGAAGTGCCTGGTGGATCTGGGTCATCATGCCCCGAATACCAATGTCGAGCAGATCGTGGCCCGGCTCGCCCGGGTCGGGCGACTCGCCGGGTTTCACTTCAACGACAGCAAGTACGGCGACGACGACCTCGACAGCGGCAGTATCGACCCCTACGGGCTCTTTCTGGTCTTCAACGAACTGACCGAGGCGGAATTGTCCGGGTACGCGGACTTCGCCCCGGCCTACATGCTCGACCAGTCGCACAACGTCACCGATCCGATCGAGAGCCTCATCGTGAGCGCCGTCGAGGTGCAGCGGGCCTTCGTCCAGAACGGGCTGGTCGACCGCGCGGCGTTGCATGGCGCCCAGGAGGCCAACGATGCCCTCGCCGCCAGCGAGACACTCAAGGCCGCCTTCCGCACCGATGTCGGCCCGATCCTGGCCGAGGCGCGGCTGCGGGCGGGGGGCGCTCTCGATCCGGTCGGCGCCTACCGGGCCTCGGGCTACCGGCGGGCCGTGGCGCAGCGCCGCCCAACGGCCGCGGGCGGCGGGGGCGGCATCGTCTGATGGCCACCGCCCAGACGCGCGTGCTGTTGCACCACGATCCCGATCAGACCGCCGCGTCACAGCTCTCCGCCCTGCCGGACAGCGTCGCCCTGACAATCTGCCCGCCCGAGGATGTCGCCGGGCTTCAGAGCGCGCTGGCCGAGGCGGAGGTGGTCTGGCACGTGCTGACGCCCCTGAGTGCTGCCGATATCGAGGCGGCCCCCCGGCTTCGGCTGATCCAGAAGATCGGGGTCGGCGTGAACACCATCGACATCGACGCCGCCCGGCGCCGGGGTGTCGCCGTGTGCAACATGCCCGGCACCAACACCCAGGCGGTGGCGGAGATGACGTTGCTTCACATGTTGGCCGGTCTGCGGCGGGCGACGCCGGTGGACGCGGCGATGCGGCGCGAGGCGGGCTGGGCGCGGGCCGCGGCTCTTTCCGCGGGGGCCGGAGAGCTTTTCGGGCGGACGGTCGGGTTTCTCGGCTACGGCGCGGTGCCGCGGGCCCTGACGCCGGTGCTGACCGCGCTTGGGGCCCGGCTCCTGGCCTGGGCCCGGCGCCCGGTCGAGGTGCCGGGGGTGCGCCGGGCCGACCTCGCCGAAATCCTGTCGGAGGCCGATATCGTTTCCGTCCACCTGCCGCTCGCCGAGGACACGCGGGGCCTGCTCGATGACCGCGCGCTTGCGCAGATGAAACCGGGTGCGCTCCTCGTGAACACCGCGCGGGGCGAAATCGTCTCCGAGCCGGCCTTGGTCCGGGCGCTGGAGGAGGGGCGCATCGGCTTTGCCGGTCTGGACGTATTCGCGACGGAACCTCCGGGGCCCGGCACGGCGCTCCGCGGCCAGCCGAATACGCTCCTCACCCCCCACGTCGCCTGGCACACCGAGGAAACCTGGCGCCGGTCCCTGGAGGTCGCCCTGGACAATCTGGCGCGGTTGAGCTCCGGCTCACCGCTCACCCACCAGGTCGCCTGAAAGGGCGCGCCGTCGCCAGCCGCTCTCACGAGAGGCGCCGGCATTGGCCCGGCATGGTTCCAGACATGTGAACCGGACCGGTCCGATCTCGAAAGGTCCAGCGATTTGGACCCTGCGGGACTTCTGTCGTTCCAGGGGACGCTTGTTCCGAACTCCGCATAGCAACAGGTCGCGGCGGCCTATGTGCGACTGTCCGGCCTACAGACTACCCGCAGAACCGGATCGCCAGCCAAAGTCCGGGCGTGCGGCACGGCCTCCGCGTCGTCTGAGGAACGTCGGGTCCCGGGGACGATCGATCCCCCGCCGCGATTGGTCGGCGACGCCGATACTAGGCCGGTCCGACAGGTTCGCGGTTCGGTCCGATGTCATCCGGACGCTCCACGAGGTAGCGCGCGAGTTGCGATTGGACCTCCGCGTAGCGGGGGTCATCGAACAGGTTCTCGATCTCGCCGGGGTCGCGGGTCAGGTCGTAGAGCTCGCCCGCCCCGCTGCGCATATCCACGGTCAGCTTGTGCGTCCGGGTGCGCACGCAGCGCAGAGACAGGGCGACGCCGACGCGGTTCGGCAGAAGCTCCCATTCGTTCATGGCATAGGCCCGTGTGGCGCCGTCGGTTTCGATCAGAGGACGCAGGCTCGTCCCGTGCTGGGGCAGGAGCGCGTCCGACGCGCCGAGGTCGTAGAGCGTGGGGCCGAGATCGAGGGTCGAGACCGGCTCGGCCACCACCTTGCCCGAGGGCGCCGTCGGCCCCCGCACGATCATCGGGACCCGCAAGAGCCCCTCATAGGTCATCGGCCCCTTCAGGATCAGCCCGTGATCGCCCAGCCAGTCGCCGTGATCGGAGATGTAGAAGACATAAGTCGTCTCGCTGAGGCCGGTCTCGCTCAGCGCGGCCAGGATGCGGCCTACATTGTCGTCGATCAGGGCGATCTGACCGTATGTGTTGGCGATGATTTCGCGCAGCTGCGCGTCGCTCTGCGGCGGGATGCGGGAGTATTCCTGGCGGATCTTGACCGAGGCCGGGTCGCCCTCGGGGTCGTTCTCGATGGCGGCACGGTGCCACCAGGGGCGTCTGTCGAAATCCCGCTCGCGGTGCTGCGGCAGATCGACCTCGGCCGGATCGTGCAGTCGCGACCAGGGTTCGGGGCAGTCGAAGGGGTGGTGGGGATCGGGGAAGCTGATCCAGGTGCAGAAGGGCTTCGTGTTGTCTCGGCCATGCCTGAGCCAGTCGATGGCACGATCCGCGGTCCAGGGCGTGTTGTGCCAGACCATCGGCAGTTTCGAGTGCCAGGTCTGCGCCGCGCCCTTGGTGTCGCCCGCATTCTCCCAATAGAGCCTGATCTTCTCGTCGCCGCGTCCGTCGGCATGGAAGTAACGCTCGAAATGCAAGCCGCGCGGGGGCTTCTGCGGCTCGAACCAGTTATGGCCGCCGATCATCAGTTCGACATGCTGGAAGCCCATATAGGGGCCATGCCAGTCCGCGCCGAACTCCACCGACGAGAGTTCGGATTCCGGCGATCCGGTGGGGTGGCGCGCGTGGAAGGTCGAGAAATGCGCCTTGCCGAAGAAGGCGGTTTCATACCCCGTCGCGCCCAGCGCCCCGGCAAAACCCCTCTCGCCGGTGGCGGGGTCGAGGTCGATGCCGTTGTCGTGGACGCCGTGGGTCCGGCAGAGCTGCCCGGTCAGGATTGAGGCGCGGGCGGGCTGGCAGACGACCGATGGCGTGATGCAGGCCGAAAACCGCGTCCCGTCCCGGCACATCTGGTCGAGGTTCGGGGTCTTGACCTTGCGCCCCTCGATCCCGAGGCAGTCGCCCCGCTGCTGATCGGAGGAGATAATGATGAAGTTCGGTCGGGTCATGGGACAGGCCCCGTCATGTGGTGGATCAGGTCGGCGGTGGCCTCGGGCAGCTCGATCATCGCGTCGTGAAGGCAGTCGAGGCGGGCGGTCTCCCAGTCCGGGTCGTTGGCGTAGCGGTCATGGAAGGACCAGAACGGCGATGGGCTGTGCCGGGTGCAGAGGATGTGCATCTTGCGGCCGATGGCGCGTTCCACGCCGGTGAGCGTCGGCCCTTCCGAGAAACAGCGGATCGGGTGCGGTGTTGCGAGTGAGGCCAGCCAGGCGCGCTTCTCGGGATCGCCGGTCCAGCGGTCGAGGCCGGATGGAGGGACGAGGTAGCCGCCGGTCATCGAGGCGCGCACCTCGGCCGCCCGTTCCGGCGTGCCGATGGAGAAGGCCGATTGGCCGGATGCGGTGGGCACGAAGGCGTCGAGATAGACCAGTGCGCTGACCCGGTCCGGCATGCGGGAGGCGACCCCTGCGATGATGAAGCCGCCATAGGAATGGCCGACGAGGGTCACATCGGTCAGTTCATTGGCGCGGAGGACCCCACAGATGTCGTCGACATGCAGGTCGGGGGTGATGTCGGCATGGGCCAGATGGGCGCGCTCGCCGAGCCCCGTCATCGTGGGGGAAAACACCCGATGGCCCCGGGCACGCAACAGGTCCTCCACCTCGCGCCAGACCCAGCCGCCGTGCCAGCCGCCGTGAACGAGAACGATTGCGGTCATGCGCCGGCCCTCGCAGCCCTAAGTTTCGCTAAGTCGAAGGTCAGGAATGCGGCGATGGCGCAGAGGCCCGCCAGACTAACCACCGCGCCCGGCGCCACGATGGCGAGCGCCGCGATGGCCCGCAACATCCGCTCGGGCATTCCAAGGGTCCGTACTGCCCAGCCCGTTGTCGCCCCGGTCAGCATCCAGACGCAGAGGCCCAGCCTGAGCGCCGCCTCGGCGAAGGCCAGCGGCGCGAAACCGACCTGACCGACCAGGAGTTGCGGGTGATAGAAGAAGGCATAGGGGATCACGAAGGCCACCGCGCAAAGCTTCACCGCCGAGATGCCGGTCTCGAAAGGGTGCGACTTCGCGATGGGGGCGGCGGCATAGGCGGCCAGGGCGACCGGAGGCGTGATCGGCGACAGCACCCCGAAATAGAGCACAAAAAGATGGACGGCCAGGATCGGCGTGGCGTCCCCGGCAAGCTGGGTCAGGAAGATGCCCATGATGGTGATGATCGTGGCATAGGCGGGCAGGGTGGGCATGCCCATCGACAGCACGAGCGAGGCGATCATCGTCAAGAGCAGCGCGACGAACAGGTTATCCTCGACCAGAAGCCCGAGGTCCGACCCGATCTTGGGGCCGAGGCCGGTCCCCTCGACCACGCCGATGAAGACGCCGAGGCCCGCCACGATGGCCAGGAGCTGCGACACCGCGACGCCGCCTTCCTTGAGCTTCTCGACAAGACGGCCGGGGGCGGCGCGGAACTCGGGGTTCAGAAGGCCGAAGAGGATCGTCATGACGATGGCCCAGAAACCCGCCCGGTTCACCGAATAGCCCGCGGCGAGGCAGAAGATGATCGCCGTCAGGGGTGCGGCGAAGGACAGCGACTTGATCCAGTCGGCGCGTTCCAGAATGGGAATCTCTGAGGGTCCGGCGGGGCGGATGCCGGTCTTGCGGGCCTGAAACTCCACCGCGGTGAAGAGGCTGCCGAAGTAGAAGAGTGCGGGCAGCAGCACCGCGACGGCGACCTGGCCGTAGGGAATCTGCGCCTGCTCGGCGAGGTAGAAGGCCGCGGCCCCCATCACAGGCGGCGTGATCTGGCCGCCGGTGGAGGCCGCGGCCTCGATCCCGCCGGCGAAGCGGGGCGAGAAGCCACGCGACTTGATCAGCGGGATCGTGAAGGTGCCGGTGCCCACCACATTGGCCGCCGCCGAGCCCGAGAAAGTCCCGAACATCGCCGAGGAGACGATGGCCGCATGGGCCGGGCCACCGCGCAGGCGCCGGGTGGCGACAAGCGCGATCTTGAGGATCGCGTCGGCGGCGCCCGTCGCCTGGATGATCACGCCGAACAGGATGAAGATCACCACGTTCTGGATCATGATTGACAGGGCAAAGCCCATCGCCCCCGTCGTCTCCAGCCAGAAGTTCAGCGCCAGCAAGTCCCAGCTCTTCGGCGCGGTCTCGTAGAACAATCCCGTCGGATCGCCCCATCGCATGTAGAGGACGGCGAGGACGATCAGGACAAACATCATCCAGCCGGCCAGGCGGCGGACCAGTTCCACGATCACCACGACGCCGCACATGGCCGCGACGATGTCGATGGTGTTGGGCAGAAAGAGCGCATCGGAACCCAGGCTGAGTTTGCGCGCCAGCACCCAGACCGCGAAGGCCAGAAGGCAGATCAGCGCCAGATTGAAGCCCGTCGCCGCGCGTCGCGCGCCCGGGTGCTCAATCCGCCAGGGCGAGGTCGTCAGGATCGCGATGGTGCAGGCCGAGGCGACGAAGAAGGGCCGGATGAAGGCGGGGTCGAGGAGGGTGCGGTTGACACCACGGAACGTGCCGCGGAGCCAGCCGACGAGGTCGTTCCACGTCCCGTCGCCGCGGCGCTCCCACCCCAGGGCGGCATAGGTGTCGTTGTTCGACAGGACCGGAAAGAGCGGCGAGGGCAGGTAGATGATCACCGCCGCCATCGTGAGCGCGATGACGGCGATGACCTTGCCCATAAGGGGGGACAGCCGTTCAGGATCGCCTAGCATGTCTCCGCGCGCCCGGATTGCAGATCAGAGGTCCGCGGCCCGGGCCCCCTTGCCCACTGTGCCGCTGGGCCGGCCTATTGGCCGACACCCTGCTCCGTGAGATATCGCATCGCGCCGGGATGCATGTCGTAGACCGCGCCGAAGGTCGCGGTCTCGAGTTCGTACTCGTTGGCGAAAGGCGCGACCGCCTGGAGATCGGGCAACGTGTCCCAGAAGGCCGCGGTGATGTTGTAGGCGAGGTCGTCGCTCATTTCCTTGCTCACGACCAGCCCGGTGAATTCGCCGACGACCAGCACCGGCTCCTCATTGGTCTGATTGTCGCCCCAGGTGCCCGGCGCGATTTCGCGCATCAGACGGCCGGGGGAGTCCATCTGCGCCTGGAACGCCTCGCTTTCGGTCATCTCCTGCGTATAGCCCACGAAGGTGACCTTGCGCGCCGTGGATAGCTCGGTCCAGGTGGCGCAGCCGACCGCGCAGAGCTGGAACAGGACATCGACGGAGCCGTCCTGAAGCAGGGCCGGCGATCCGGCCCAGTCGACATGGACAAGTTCGTAATCGTCATTGGCCACAAGCCCGGTCGCAGCCTCGATCAGCCCGGCGTTGATCCGCACCAGGGCGGCGCCCTGCGGGCCAAGGAAGACCCGCTTGCCCTCCAGGTCTTCGACGGTCCGGATGCTGTCGTCATAGGTGCCGAGCGTGAACATATCGCCGGAATAGGTCGACAGGACGCGCAGGTTGTCGGCCAGTTCGGCATGATTTTCCAGGCTCGCATACATCGCATAACCCTCTTGCAGGAACTTCGCCAAAGGCGGCGCATAGAGGCCCATATCCGCCTCGCCCATCGCGATGTTGACCTGCGAGCGCACTCCCGGAAAGCCCGTCGCCACCTCAACGTTGTAGCCGTGGCGCTCTTTGAGAACCGAGGCAAGGTGGGTGCTGACCACGAACATCGTGGAGCCCGGCGCGCTGACCTGCGTGCGGATCAGTTCGTCGGCGCTTGCCGCGGCGGCGCCGCAAAGACCGATTGCGGCGGCGAGTGCCGCAGACGTATAGAATCTGGTCATGTCGTCCTCCCTGTCACCGTTACGATGGCCTCAGTTTTGTTGACTCGTCAATCATTGATCCATCAATAAAATGCTCCAATGACCAAGATCGAGCCGACCCCTCCCGATGACGGGAAAGACGTCTGGGATCTGTCGGAGTTCCTGACCTTCCGGATCGCCCGGCTGAACGCGGTGCTGAACCACCAGGCCACGCGGCTTCTGGCGGCGGGTCACGGGCTGAGCCTGGGCCAGTGGCGGGTCATCGTGACCATCGGGGCCGGTCACGCCCGGACCTCCCGACAGCTCTTCGAGATGACGCAGATGGACCCGGCCCTGATCAGCCGGCTCCTGCGCCAGCTCGAAAGCCAGGACCTTCTCCGCATGCAGCGCGGCCACGACGACCGCCGTGTGCTCGATGTGGCTCTGACGGAGCAGGGCATGCGCGTTTTCGAGGAGACGTTCCCCGTCATGCAGGCCCGGCAGCGGGAGCTGGCCGGATCCTTCAACGGCGAAGAACTCGCGCTGCTTGAGGACTTCCTAGAGCGGCTGATGACGGCTGCGAAGAAGGGCTCTCCGCGCTGAGGGCCCGGTCGGGGCAGAGTGGGCGCAACCGGCCTGATGCGGCCCGCCGGAGACGGCTTCGCAGCGGTCTGCCAGCATCCCACGAAGCGTCCAATCATCCGCCGGCGACCAAGCCTCGATCTCTGTCCATTTCATTCGGAACCGCCACCCTTCCGCCGGAGCCGGGTCAAGTTCGGCCGCAAGGTCATCGTCTCGTGGGGAAGGCGTGAAGCAGCGATGCGATCCCCCCCCAATCCGCGACCGCCTCCGGCCAACCGCAGGGGCGGGTCAGCAGGCGGACCGGCCGCGCGCCACCATCGTTGCGAGCACATCGTCGGGATCGCGGGTCCACCAGTCCAACGCGGAGAAGATCTCCACTTCGGTCAGCCCATCGAAGCCCACCGCCTCGACCATCGCCCGGATCCCGGGGATGTCGATCACGCCATCTCCCATCATCCCGCGATCGGTCAGCAGATCGCGCGTCGGCAGCAACCAGTCGCAGACATGAAAGGCCAGGATCCGGTCGCGCCCGGCGCGGGCGATCTGGCGGGGCAGGTCGGGGTCCCACCAGACATGGTAGACATCGAGCGCGACACCGATCCCGTCCCCGAGCCGGTCGCAGATGTCGAGCGCGTGGCTCAGCGTGTTCACGCAGGCCCGATCGGCGGCATACATCGGGTGCAGCGGCTCGATCGCCACCGGCACGCCGACCGTGCGCGCGTAGTCCAGTGTCCGGGCGAGCCCGTCTTCGACAAGCGCATGGGCGCCGGGCAGGTCGCGGGACCCGTCGGTCAGACCGCCCACGACCATGACAAGGCAGGCCGCGCCGATCTCGGCCGCTTCGTCGACCGCCCGGCGGTTGTCGTCGAGCACCTCCGGGCCGAGCGACCCGGACGCGGTGAACCAGCCGCCCCGGCACAGGCCCGAAACCGCCAGGCCGGCGTCACGGATCGCGGTCGCGGCTGCCGCCACTCCCATCTCGTGCAGCTTGTCGCGCCAGGGTGAGATGCCGCCGATGCCATGGCGTCGACAGCCTTCGATGCACTCCGCCAGCCCCCATTGCGTGCGGACCGTGGCGGTGTTGAGCGACATGCGGTGCGGCTCCGGCATGTCAGATCTCGACGCCGCGGGCGGCGAAGACCGGGCGCGCCCGCGCGGCGACGGCATCCGGATCGGCGAAGAGACCGGCGGCATTTGCGAGCCGCACGATCTCTGCCAGGTGCAGCGTCGAGCGGGCGCTTTCCTGCCCGCCGATCATCGTGAAATGGTCCTGATGGCCGCTGAGATATGCCAGGAAGACGACGCCGGTCTTGTAGAACCGCGTGGGCCGGCGGAAGATGTGGCGCGACAGCGGCACAGTCGGCGCGAAGACGCGATGGAACCGATTAAGATCGCCTGTGCTCAGCGCCTCCATTGCCCGGGCCGCCGGTGCCGCAATCGGATCGAAAATGCCGAGAAGCGCGTGCGAGACTCCATGATCGTCACCGGCGATCAGCTCGGGGTAGTTGAAATCGTCACCGGTATACATCTTTACGCCATCGGGCAGCCGGCGGCGCATCTCGACCTCCTTTTCCGCCGACAGAAGAGAGATCTTGATACCGTCGATCTTGCCGGCATTCCCGGCGATGATCTCAAGGCAGGTGTCCATCGCCGCCGTGCTGTCGGTCGCGCCCCAATAGCCCTCCAGCGCCGGGTCGAACATCTCGCCGAGCCAGTGCAGGATCGCCGGCCGGGTGAGCCCGCTCAATACCCGGCCGTAGACGCGGGCATAATCTTCGGGGGCCTTCGCCGCGCGAACGAGCGCCCGCGACGCCATCAGGATCACCCGGGACCCGGTCGCCTCGACCGCCTCGCATTGCGTCTCGTAGGCGGCGATGACGTCGTCGGTCGTGACCTCCGGCGCAGCCGCGATGTGATCGGTCCCCGCGCCCGAGGCGATCAGGTGACCGCCCACACGTGCCTCGGCGACGCTGCGGCGGATCAGCTCCAGAGAAGTCGGCCAGTCGAGCCCCATGCCGCGCTGTGCGGTGTCCATCGCCTCGGCCACACCCAGCCCGAGCGACCAGAGATGGCGGCGGAAGGCGAGGGTTCGGTCCCAGTCGATCGCGCAGTCAAGCCAGGGGTCGGCTTCGGCCAGCGGGTCGGCGACGACATGGGCCGCGGCATAGATCGTGCGCGGCCATGCGGTGCTGCCGGAGGACGCGGTCGGCGCCTCGGAGAGCGTCACCGCGCCTCCGGGCAGGTGAAGCGTCGCCATCAGGCCGCCTCCAGTTCGGGCAGGTCGATCCAGCGCCGCTCGCGCCAGCTCCGGTATCCGGCCTCCGCCAGTTGCACCCCCTTGGCGCCTTCCATCAGCGTGTAGCTCCAGGGCGCGTCCTCGGCGACATGGCGCAGGAACGCCTCCCACTGGGTCTTGAAGCCGTTGTCGAAGTCCTGCGCGTCGGGCACTTCCTGCCACTGGTTCAGAAACGTCATCGTCTGCGGCTCGTCCGGGTTCCAGACCGGTTTGGGAGTATTGACCCGGTGCTGCGCCCAGCAGCGATGAAGCCCCGCGACGGCCGATCCGTGGGTGCCGTCGATCTGGAAGGTCACGAGATCGTCGCGCCGGACGCGGGTACACCAGCTGGAATTGATCTGCGCGATCACCCCGCCGTCCAGCAGGAAGGTGGCATAGGCGGCATCATCGGCGTCGGCCCGGTATTGCTCTCCGGTCTCGTCCCAGCGCTCCGGGATATGGGTCGCGCCGATACAACTGACCGCGCGGACCGGTGCCACGACATTGTCGAGCACGTAGCGCCAGTGGCACAGCATGTCGGAGATGATCCCGCCGCCATCCGCGGCCCGGTAGTTCCAGCTCGGCCGCTGGGCCGGCATCCAGTCGCCCTCGAACACCCAGTAGCCGAAATCGCCCTTGATCGACAGGATCCGGCCGAAGAAGCCCGCGTCGCGCAGCCGCCGCAGCTTCACCAGGCCGGGCAGGTCGAGCTTGTCATGGACGATGCCGTTCTTCACCCCGGCCCTGGCGGCGTGACAGGCGATGGCGATGGCGTCGTCGAGCCCTTCCGAGACCGGTTTCTCGCAGTAGACATGCTTGCCGGCGTCGATCGCGCGCCGCAGGAGGCCCGGACGGTGCTGGGTCGATGCGGCGTCGAAGAACACCGTGTCATCGGGGTCGGCGAGCGCGGTGTCGAGATCGTCGGACCAGCGCTCTACGCCCAGGCGCCGCGCCAACCGGGCGACCTTGTCGGGGTTGCGGCCGACAAGGATCGGGTCGGGGACCAGCCGCGTGCCGTCGGCAAGGACCACCCCGCCCTGGTCGCGGATCGCAAGAACCGAGCGGATCAGGTGCTGGTTCATTCCCATCCGCCCGGTCACGCCGTGCATGACGATGCCGATGCGTTGCTCTGTCATGGTCTTCTCCTTGGTCGGGACCTCGGTCTCTCGTTGCACCGCGAGATCGGGCCGGGCATCGCGGGGGCATCGCGGGGGCGTCGCGAGGAAGGCGGTCAGCCCTCCTTGATGCGGTCGGCGATGCATTCTGCGAGCATCAGGGTCGGCATGTTGGTGTTGGCCCGCGGGATCGATGGCATGATCGAGGCGTCGCAGACCCGCAGCCCGGCGACGCCGTGGACCCGTCCCTGGCCATCGGTCACCGCCATGGGATCGTCGCTCGCGCCCATCCGGCAGGTGCCGGAGGCGTGCCACACGCCTGCCACCGCGCCGCTCACGAAACGGGTCAGCGCGGCATCGTCGTCGAGCAGGGTTTGCAGCCGGTTGCCGAGCGTGATGACCGAGTTGATCACCATGGCGCGCGAAGGGCCGGCCCAGTCGAGAATCCGGGCCAGAAGGCCGAGCTGGATCGCGTTCCACGCGCCGGGCTGCGACACCTTCTTGACCCGTTCGGAGTAGCTCGTGGGGAAGACCGGGCCGGTGTGGCGCCGCAGCGTGGCATCGCTCAGGATCGAGGCGGCCTTGCACAGACCCTCCTTCAGGCGATCCAGATCGCGCCGGTCCGACAGCAGCCGGAAATCGACCACCGGCTCGACGCCGGCCTCGGCGGATTTCAGACGCACCTCGCCGCGCGAGAACGATTTGTTCACCCAGATCAGGATGGAGCCCATCCGCTGGCCGATACTGTGCGCCGCGGTGCGCCCGATGATCGCAAAATGCATGTCCCCATTCGGGGCGCCGGGTATGCTCGAGGTCCAGCGCAGGAGCGCCTGGTCGTGGTGTTCGGTCAGGTCGGGCATCCGCATGGCCGGCGGCAGATAGGTCGACACCGCGATCATCGGATGCTCCATCAGGTTCTGACCGACGCCCGGCCGGTCGGCCAGGACCGAGATGCCCAGGGCCTCCAGGTCTGCGCGGGGACCGATACCGCTTCGCATCAGCAGGGCGCAGGAATGGATGCCGCCGAGCGCGACAATGGTCTCGCCGGCATGCAGCACGCTGGCGGTGCCACCGGAGACGATGCGCGCCCCGGTCACCTGCGAACCCTCGGTGGTCAGGACCTCCGCCGTCGCCTCCGTCATGATGGTCAGATTGGGCCGGTTGCGGACCTCCGGGGTGAGATAGGCGATCGAGGCCGGGACCCGCTCTCCGTCGTCGCTGACCGCGATGGCGGCCGGGAACACCCCGTCCTCCCATCTGCCGTTCTGATCCTCCTTCATCGGGTAGTTCCGGCCCAGAAGGGTCTTCTTCACCGCCTTGACGAACGGCGACACCTTGCCCTCGGCGAGCCGGCGCACCGGGATCGGCCCGTCCTGGCCATGGTGGTCGTTGTCGAAATCGGCGTCCCGTTCGAGCTTGCGGAAGTATTTCAGGGCAAGCGCGCCGGTCCAGCCCTCGGCGCCCAGCTGCCCCCATTCGTCATAGTCTTCCGGCGCGCCCCGATTGGCGACCATGGCATTGATCGCCGTTCCGCCGCCGAGGATCCGGCCCTGTTCGTAGAACCGGGGCGTGCGCGGGGCGTTGCTCTGGTCGGCGGCACTGCCATAGACTTCCAGGCCGCCCCAGACATAGTGGGGGTTCAGAAAGGCCCGTCCCGGATAGCGGGACCGGATGTCGTCGGGCATCGTGGCCTTGGTCAGGTCCCGCCCGGCCTCGACCAGCACCACGGAGGTCGCCGGATCCTCGGACAGCCGGGCGGCCAGCACGCATCCGGCGGAGCCGCCACCCAGGACCAGATAGTCAATCCTGTCTGACATGGGTTCCCTCAAACAGGACGTCTCTCGCGCCGCAATCCGGCGCGTCCGGAGTTCTTCGCGCTGCCGCCGCACATCGACCGGTTATGGAGGCTCGGTGCGAGGTCATTCGATGAAGACGAGCTTGGCGTTGGTCAGTTCCCGGGCCCCGATGGCGCCGAGTTCACGGCCGAAACCCGACGCCTTCACGCCGCCGAAGGGCGCGCGCGGATCGGACCGGACGAAGCTGTTGATGAAGACCGCGCCAGCGTCCAGGTCGTCCGCCACCCGCGCCGCACGGTCCGGATCGCCGGTCCAGATCGTCGCGCCCAGCCCGTATTCTGTCTGGTTGGCCAGCCTCACCGCCGCGTCCTCGCTGTCGAAGCGAAACAGCATCGCGACCGGCCCGAAGACTTCTTCCTGCACCACCGGCGCGTCATGCGGCAGTTCGGCGATCACCGTGGGCGGATAATAGTTGCCGGGGCGCTCAAGACGGCTGCCGCCGGTCAGGACCCGGCCCCCTTGCGCGATGGCCGCCGCGACCTGGCGCTCGGTCTCCACCACCACGCCGTCGCGGGCCATCGGGCCGAGCTGCGTCTCCGGGTCCATCGGGTCGCCGACCCGCAGCGCGGCGGCCTTTTCGACAAAGGCCGCTTCGAAGCGGTCATAGATCCCATCCGCGACCAGGGTCCGTTTCGCGGCGATACAGCTCTGGGCATTGTTGGCGAAGCGCGACAGCACGGCGAAGTCGACGGCGCGGTCGAGATCGGCATCCTCGAAGACCAGGAACGGATCGGACCCCCCGAGCTCCAGGACCACCTTCTTGCCGTGGGCGCCGGCCACCTCCGCGACGGCCCGCCCGGCCTCCGTGCTGCCGGTCACCGTTGCCGCCGCGATTCTCGGGTCGGCGACGATGGCGGCCACCGCGCCCCGCCGGATCGCGAGGTTCTGATAGAGCCCCTCGGGCGCCCCGGCATCGGCGATGAGCTGCTCCAGCGCCTGCGCGCATCCCTGAACGCTGTCGGAGTGCTTCACCAGCACCGAATTGCCCGCAAGAGCCGTCGGAATGAAGAACCGCAGGACCTGCCAGAACGGCAGGTTCCACGGCATGATCGCAAAGATCGGGCCGAGCGGGGCATGACGTACGAACGCGTTCAATCCCTCGATCGGAGCATCGGCGAGATAATCGGGCCCCCGTTCCGCGAAATGCCGGGCGCCGAGGGCGGATTTGTTGACCTCGGCCACCGCTTCCTTGAGCGGTTTGCCCATCTCGCGGGTGATCAGCGCGCCATAGCTCTCCGCCCGGGCCTCGAGCAGATCGGCGAGCCGCACCAGAAATGCCGCCCGCGCTGCCAGCGGGACCGTCTTCGACCAGTGTTTCGTTGCGGCGACCGAGGCGGCGATCCGACGCTCGATATCGTCGGATGTATGGGCCGGATATGTCGCGATGACCTCGCCAGTGGCCGGATTTCTTGACACCAGATCCATTGGCCGCCTCCTCCGGTCAGATCTTCCGAGGCAGATCGTCTTCCGGCCTGCCCGGGGTGAACCAGTCCGATGGCCGCGCTCCTTCCAGCATAGGAGACGAAGAGGTCGCGGAGGGCGATGATTTCCAATATACGAGACGACGGACGCCGTGCCGGAGCCCTGCATGAAGAGTTTTGCACGCATCGACGCAATTCTGAGCTGCTTTCACGGCGAGCATCGCTCGCGCCGAAGCAAGGATGTGCTCGAACGCTGCCGGATTCCGCGATCTTCGGGTCACAAGCTGATCAACGACATGGTGGCGCATGGGCTGCTGGCGCGCGGTGCCCGCGGCCGGATCGAGCTGGGCGCGGCGGCCCGCGAGCTGATGTTCGCCCCGATGAAGGCGGATATGCCGCTGCGCGTGTCGCAGGGATCGAAACTGGGCCGTTCCATCGCCGGCACGCCCCGAAGGCTCACCTTCGACCGGAGCCTCCTCGATATCGTCGAGACCGATCGCTACCGGCGCACGCCGCCGTTTTCCATCGGCTTCGCGAACGCCTCGGCGTCGCATCCCTGGCGGCGCGCGATGGAGCGGAGCCTGCGCGCCGCGGCACATCGGCATGCTCCGATCCTCTCGGAACTGCTGGTCACGAACGCGCATAACGATCCGGAGGTGCAGGCCGAAAACCTGCTCGACATGGCGGCACGGCCGGTCGACCTGTGTATCCTGAGCGCCGCCGCCGAGAAGGACCCGGCCCTCAGCGGGGCGATCCGGTCCGTCGTGGACGCAGGCATCCCGATCATCGGCGTGGACCGGATCTGCGGCGGGCGGCGGCATCTGGTGTCTTTCGTCACCGCGTCCGACGAGATGGTCGGCCGGCTGAGCGCGCTCTGGCTTGCTGAGCAGCTCCGGGGCGAGGGCAAGATCCTGATGCTCTGCGGGCTCCAGGGCGCGAGCCCCTGCACGATCAGGCTGAAAGCCGCCTCCAAGGTGTTCGCCGGCCTGCCGGGGATCGAGGTCATCGCCGTCGAATACACCGACTGGCTGGCCGAGCGCGGCTACGAGATCGTCCGGGGCTATCTGGCGCGAAATCTCGTTCCGGACGGCGTGTGGTGCGATTCCGGCTTGCAGGGCGTCGGCTCGCTGACCGCGTTCATGGACCGGGGTATCCGCGGCGGCGATCTGCCGCCCCATACGGGTGGGGAAATGAACATGATGTACAAGCTCGCCACGACCGAGAAGATGCCGCTTTGCGGAATCGACTATCCGCCCGCCATGGGCGCCGTGAGCTTTCAGACCGCGCTCGACACCCTCTATGGGCGGCCGATCCCGAAGGTGATCGAGTGCAACCTCGAGATCGTCGTCACCCGCGGCCACGAGACCAAGTCGGTGCGCGCGGACATCCACGCCGAACGGAAGGTGGTCTGGAACAAATCCGACGATCACGTCCATGCCGATGGCCTGCATGGACGCTGATCCGGGCGATCTGGGCGCACCGGCGGCACCGGCGCTCTATACCGGCTCGACGACGCGGTTGCTCCAGATCGTGCGGCTGGTCGCGGCGAAGCCGATCAGCACGTCCTACGAACTCGCCAAGGCGCTGGAACTGCCGGTGAGCTCGACCTATCTGGCGGTCAACGAACTGGAACGTCTGGGCTGGCTGACCCATGACGAGGACGGCAATCTCGTCGTCGGCCCGCGGGCACAGCAGGTCGCGCTGAGCGCGGTCGGCTATCGTGTCCCGCCGCAGCAACTCGCCCCAATCGTCCGCTATCTGCGCGACCAGACCGGAGAAACCGCCTTTGCCGGGCATCTTGGCGCGGACCTCCGGATCGGCGCCTTCCTGCACGGCTTCAACCCGAACAGCGTGACCTTCGCCCCGTCGGAGAGATTTGGCGACATCGCGCCGATGTTGGACGATCCCGATACCGGCCTGCGCCATTTCCACGCTCTGCGACCGGCCGCCGCCGACAGCCCGGAGACGCGGGTTGAGATCCTCACCGCGACGCTGTCGCAGCGCCCGGATGCGGCGCGGTCCGAGGAACTGGTCGTCGGTGTCTGCTGGGTCGAGCGGAAAACCGAGATCACCGGGGCGACGGACCTCTTGCTGGAGGTGCTGAAACACCGTGACGCGCTCACCGCGCCGGTTCAATGAAGCCCGGGCGGCTACGGCGCCGGTTCGGCCCCGGCTAGATATGATATCCGCCCTGGATCGCCTCCAGATCGGTCTCGCTGACCGGGCTGTCGAGATAGACCTTGCCCAGGCTCAGCACCAGGACACGGCTGGCCACCTCCAGGGCCTTCACGGCATTCTGCTCGGCCAGCAGGATCGCGACGCCGTGGCTGTCATGGATCTGCCGGACCTTCTCCAGGAGCAGGTTCACGTATTTCGGCGACAAGCCCGTCGTCGGTTCGTCGAGCAGCATCAATCGGGGTTCCTGCGCCAGGGCACGGCCGAAGGCGACCATCTGCGACTCGCCGCCGCTCAGGCTACCCGCCTTCTGATCGGCGCGGGCGGCTATGTCCGGAAACAGGTCGAACACCTCGTCGATCCGCGACCGCGACGAGCGGGTCCCGAACATCGTCCCGAGCGACAGGTTCTCGCGCACCGTGAGGTTCGGGAAGATGTTCGCCTCCTGCGGGACGAGCGAGATCCCCATCTCCGCCAGCCGGTTCGGCGCGACGGCGGTCACGTCCTCGCCGCGGAACCGCAGGTCCCCCGCCTCGACGGCAAGCAGCCGCGCGATGGTTCTCATCAGTGTGCTCTTCCCGGCACCGTTCGCGCCGAGGACCGCGAAGATCTCGGCCTCCACGGTCAGGTCGACATCCTTGAGGATCGTGACGTCGCCATAGCCGCTGCGGATGCCGCGCAACTCAAGCATGGCTCTCCCCCATATACTTGTCCCGGACGAGCCGATTGGTGCGCACTTCCTCCGGCGTCCCGTGCAGGAGGATCTGCCCGTCCGCCATGAAGTGGACGTGCTCGCAGACCTTCCAGATGAGGTCGAGATCATGCTCGATGATGACGACCTTCATGTCCTGCCGCTCGGCGACGCGGCTCACCAGCGCCATCACCTCGTCGGTCTGTTCGGTCGGCAGGCCCACAGTCGGCTCGTCCATCAGCAGGATCTTGGGCTCAAGCAGCAGGCAGCGCACGATGTCGAGCAGCTTCTTCTCCCCCGCGGAGAGCGCGTGGGCCGAACGGTCGGCGAACTTCATCGCGGCGACATAGTCGGCGATGATCGGATCGCACCGCTCGCGAAAATCCCGCTCTCCGAACAGCCGTCCCGGACCTTCGTCGCGGTCCGTGGCCAGCGACAGGAGCATGGAGTCCTCGATTGTCAGGCTCTCGAAGTCCTGGATCTTCTGGTTCGTCCGCACCACGCCCAGCCGCGCGACCCGGTTCAGCGACATCCCGGTAATCTCGATTGCGGCGCCGTCGCGCAGCAGCCGGACGCTCCCCGTATCGGGGCGAATGCGTCCGGTGATCAGGCTCATCAGCGTGGTCTTGCCGGCGCCGTTCGGTCCGATCAGCCCCTCGATGCGATGCTCAGACAGTGTCAGCCGGGGGATTTCGTTGACGACCCGGCCGCCGTAGCTCTTGCGCAATCCATTGACTTCGATTGTGTCTCCCATCGCTCCGCCGTCCTATCTCGAACCGCGCTTGCGCCCGGGGCCCAGAAGCCCGAGCGGCCTGAACATCAGCGCCACGATCAGCGTGACCCCGTAGACGATGGTCTTGATCACCGTGACGGTGGCGGCATGCTCCGAGGGCACCGGCACATAGGTCTCAATCACGAAGTCGAAGACGAAGATCGTCAGCGCCACCCCGAGCACGCCGCCGAGAGGGTGCCGCTTGCCTCCCACGATCAGCGCGATCCAGGCCGAGAACGTGACGCCGGGACCGATCAGATCAGGGGTCAGGAAGCGGTGGACCGGCGCGCTCAGCGTGCCGACGAAGCCCATCAGGGCACAGGTGATGACGAAAATGGTCAACTTGTGCCGGCTGGTATTCTTGCCCAGGCCACGGGCCAGCGGCTCGTTGTCCCGCTTGGCCGCGAGCAGGCGGCCATAGGGCGTCTTGGCGATCCGCGCCGCGTAGATCACGATCGCGGCGGTGACTGCCGTGAGCACCACAAACTGCCACAGCGCGCCGTCGCCGGTCTCGACCGGGTAGGGCACCGAGCCAAGGCCCACCACCCCCTCGGTCAGCCACTTCTCCGTCGTCACCAGGCTCGTCACGATCGTGCCGAAGGCGAGCGTGGCCACCAGGACGGCCTGGTCGTTGAGGTCCACGATCACCCAGCCGATCAGCAGTGAAACCGCGGCGACGATAGCAACCGCCAGCAGCATCGCCAGCGGGTAGGGGACCTCGAACTGGATCAGCAGCACGCCAAACGCGTACATGCCGAGCCCCCAGAACCCCACGACGCCGAAATTCACGATCCCGGCCAGCCCGAATTGCAGGTGCAGCAGCGTCGCCAGGGCGACGAAGCCCATCACCGTGGAGAGCGAGAAGAGCGTGTAGCTGGTGAGCAGATCAAACATCGGTCACGTCGCCCGGTTGGTGACTTTGAGGAAGGCGATGAAGAAGATCAGCAGCAGGATCTCGCCGTAGAGCGGTGTCGAGACCAGCGCGATGAACGACGTCGTGACGCCCACGGCGATACTCGCCAGGATCGCGCCCCGGATATTGCCGACACCGCCGATGATCGAGATCATGATGATGATCAGGATCAGGTTCCATCCGACCAGCGTGTTGACGAACGAGAAGACCCCGAAGAAGACCCCGGCGAGCCCACCCGCGACCCCGGCGATGAACCAGATCAATGCGGAGATGCGGGTCGGATCGACACCGCTGACCAGGGCCAGATCCCGGTTGTCGGCCAGGCCGCGCATCATCTCGCCGAGCCGGGTGCGGAACATGAACAGATAGAGCGCCGCGGCCAGCACGACGACAAGCGCCATCGCGGTGACCTGAAAGCTGGTCACGCCCATCCCCATGAACCGGTAGTAGTCCGGCGCCACGTTGTCGAAGAAGTAGAGCTCGGGGCCGACGATCAGCCGGAGCCCGTATCGCATCACGAAGCTGACGCCGACCGAAAGGATGATCATCTCGGCGGGGCCGATCCCGCGACGCTCCGCGGGGCGAAAGATCAAGAGGTAGGTCAGGACACTGACCACGCCGGAGACGAGCGATGCCGGGATGATCGACATGTAGAAATTGAGGCCGAGGGCCGATGTCAGCAACACCGCGCAGAAGGCGCCGATGGTGATGTTCTCGGCAAAGGCGATGTTCATGAAGCCGCTGAGATAGAAGATCAGCGTGAAACCCATCGCAGCAAGGATCAGCGGCGCGGCCTCGATCAGTCCCAGCACGACCGCGCTCGTGAGAAGTGACATTGTTCCAGGCCCGTTCTCGGAGGAATTGCGTGGCGCCCGAGGGTAGGCGCTGACCGGCGGAGTTCCAACCGGTCAGCGCCCCTGGCGCGATGGCGGCTGTGACTCAGACCGGGTCGATGGTCAGCTGGCTGTTGAGATCCAGCACTTCGGAGCCGTTGATCGCCTCGACCTGCTCCCATTCGGTGGTATCGAGCCAGGAGAACGCCGCGAACTGGCCGGACACCACGCCGGTGTCGTTGTAGTCGTAGCTCCCGGTCACGCCCTCATAGTCGATGTCCTCGCCGTTCCGCAGGGCTTCGATGCCCTGTTCGTAGGTGTAGACCTTGGTCCCCGGGGCCATCGACACCTCACGAACATGCTCGGCCCAGTCCCGGGCATCCGAGGTGCCGGCCGCCTCGATGGCGAGCGCTGTCATGTTGATGATGTCGTACATCTGCATCGTGTAGGAATCGCCCGCCGGCGACAGATCGGCGAATTCGGACGCTTCCCAGGCCGTCTGGAAGAAATCCCAGGCCGGTCCGTCCATATGCGAATACCCGACGATGTAGATCCCGTCCTGGGTATTGACGGCGCCCATGGTCGCGGTGCGTGGGAACTCATCCGCAAGCCAGTTCGGTTCGCCGAGCCACATCGAGGACATGCCCATCTCTGCGGCGTTCTTGACCATGATGCCGCCTTCCTCGGCCTGCGAGAAGACCAGCATGGCGTCGGGCCCGAGATTGTTGGCCCGGGCGACTTCCGAGCGGTAGGAGGTCTGCTCGGTCTGGATGTCGATGGTCGCCATCACCTCCATCCCGAGCAGTTCGGCGGCCTCGGCGGCGGCGTCCTGCGACATCTGCATGCCGGCATCCTCGGAGGCTACGATGACGACCGATTCAGCACCCAACTGCCTGGCATAGAGCGCCACCGCGGTGGCCTGTGCGGTGTCCATCGGCGAGCCACGGAACAACGGTTCGACGGCGGTGCCGCCATAGGATTGCTTCTGCGATCCGGCATGGACCGACGGCATCATCGGGCGACCGTTCTCGGCGATGTAGCCGATGATCCAGTCGCGATAGGATTCGTAGGCATGGGCGGAGTTGTAGAGGATATCGACCCCCTCACTCTCGACCAGCCGGCGGGCGGTCTGACCTTCGCCGAGTGCCGCAAAATCGGCGTGAATCGCTTCGATCTCGCGCCCGAGCGGCGGGTTCTGATTGACAAAGCCGAGCGCAAAATCGGTCGCGCCGTCGAAATGCGGACCGAAATGGCTGAACGGCCCGGTATGGGGCGACAGATGTCCCAGCTTGATTGTGTCACCCTCGGCAAAGGCGGCCGATGCACCGAGCAAGAGTGCCGCGGCAGACCCGCGCGCAACTATCCGAAAGAGCCTCATGATCTTCCTCCCTATCGCTTGATTCTTGGTGGACTCCCGGAGATAAACATGATCGCGCGTCCGATGCCGGTCGACTGACGGTCTTGTCGCTATTCCGATATACGAGACAATCACGGGCGATCCGAGGCGCGCTTCCAGCCCGCGAGACATGACTTGCGAGGCACGTGAGCCCTGCAAGGACGGTACGAGTCTGAAACTGCTCAAAATTCCGGGCTCTGGGGCGGCGCTGTCAGACGAGCTCGGGCTGAGACCGGGCCGGGCACCGGCGTTCGGTCATGTCCAAACCGGACCCCTTCAAGTGGCGCGGGGCCTGTGCCCGGACGGTCCGGCCGGCGGTGACACGCCACCTCCGGTTTCTGCTGTCGCCCCGAACCGGAAGGTGCCTGCTGCGCGAGCGCGGCCCCCCTTGCGGAAACGCCTTCGGGCCGAACCGCATCGCGGCAACGACCGAACGGCGTGGTCTCTCGGCGCGAGGAGGGATCGCGTAATTGTTCGGACCGAGACCGGTTTGAACTCTTCCGCCGGCGGCTTGCGACACGCTCGATGGGAGCCGCATTCATCGAGAGCGCCCATGGAGGTCGAGCTGGCTAGAAATGCACCGACAAACTGTCGAGGGGTTTCTGAACGGGCGGTGCGAACTTCGTCAGGTCGATGCCTTCGACAGCAACCTTGTACTCGTCCAGCGTCGGCGTGCGGCCGAGGATCGCCGAGAGGACGACGACAGGGGTGGATCCCAACAGCGACTCACCCTTCTTGGTCTCGGAATCGGCCACGACCCGGCCCTGGAACAGGCGCGTCGAGGTCGCCAGGACCGTATCCCCCTTGGCCGCCTTCTCCTGATTGCCCATGCAGAGGTTACAGCCCGGCCGCTCGAGGTAGAGAATGTTCTCGTACTCGGTCCGGGCCTTCACTTTCGGCGCCGCGTCGTCGAATTCGAATCCGCAGTATCTCTGGAGCACTTCCCAGTCGCCCTCTTCCTTCAATTCATCGATGATGTTGTAGGTCGGGGCCGCCACGACCAGCGGCGCCTTGAACGTCACCTCGCCATGGGCGGCCTCGAGGTTGCGCAGCATCTGTGCGACGACCTTGATGTCGCCCTTGTGGACCATGCAGGACCCAACGAAGCCGAGATCGACCTTCTTCTCCGCGCCATAGAACGAGATCGGCCGGATCGTGTCATGGGTGTAGCGCTTCGAAACATCGGCGTTGTTGACGTCCGGATCGGCGATCATCGGCTCGACGATCTCATCGAGATCGACCACGACCTCGGCGAAGTACTGCGCGTTGTCGTCCGGTGCCAGCGCCGGCTTCTCACCGGACCTGATCTCGGCGATCCGGTTTTCGGCCAGACCGATCAGCCTTTCGAGCATGCCGTTGTCATGCTCCATCCCCTTGTCGATCATGATCTGGATGCGGTGCTTGGCCAGCTCCAGCGACTGGATCAGGGTGTCGTCGTTGGAGATGCAGATCGAGGCCTTGGCCTTCATCTCGGCCGTCCAGTCGGTGAAGGTGAACGCCTGGTCGGCCAGAAGCGTGCCGATATGCACCTCGATGATCCGACCCTGGAAGACATTGTCGCCATGCTGTTGCAGCATCTGGGCCTGGGTGGCGTGGACCACGTCGCGGAAATCCATGTGGTCCGCCATCGTGCCCTTGAACGTCACCTTGACGGATTCGGGGATCGGCATCGACGCCTCGCCGGTCGCCAGTGCGAGCGCCACGGTGCCGGAATCCGCGCCGAAGGCCACGCCCTTCGACATCCGCGTGTGGCTGTCGCCGCCGATGATGATCGCCCAGTCATCGACCGTGATATCGTTCAGGACCTTGTGGATCACGTCTGTCATCGAATGGTAGACGCCTTTCGGGTCGCGCCCGGTGACGAGGCCGAACTTGTTCATGAAGGCCATCAGCTTCGGCGTGTTCGCCTGGGCCTTCGCATCCCAGACCGAGGCGGTGTGACACCCCGACTGATAGGCCCCGTCCACGGACGGCGACAGCACCGTCGCCGCCATCGCCTCCAGCTCCTGTGCCGTCATCGGGCCGGTGGTGTCCTGGCTGCCCACGATATTGACCCTGACCCGGACGTCGGAGCCGGCATGGAGCACCTTGCCCGGCGTGACGCCGACGGCATTGGCGTTGAAGATCTTCTCGACCGCCGTCAGGCCCTGACCTTCGTGGCTGATCTCCTTCGACGGGGCAAAGACCCGCGGCGGCTCGACGCCGAGAGTTTCCGCGGCGAAGGTCTGGAGCTTCTTGCCGAAAACGATGGCGTAGGACCCGCCGGCCTTCATGAATTCCAGCTTTTGGGGCGTGAATGAGCCGGCCATATCCACCAGCTCGTCGCCCTCCGCGCTGTAGAGCTTCTTGTCCCTGGTGTTGATCGTCAGGACGGTGCCGGTCTCGACCGAGTACTTCTGCTCCAGCACCGGATTGCCGTCATTGTTGAGGATCGGCTTGCCGTCCTCGCCCATCTTCTTGACCCAGTTCTTGAGATCGACCCCGATCCCGCCGGTGACGCCCACCGTGGTCAGGAAGATCGGCGAAATCCCGTTGGTTCCCGCCACGACCGGGGCGATGTTGATGAAGGGCACGTACGGAGAGGCCTGTTTGCCCGTCCAAAGCGCGACATTGTTGACCCCCGACATCCGCGACGAGCCGACGCCCATCGTGCCTTTCTCGGCGATCAGCATCACGCGGGCGTCCGGGTGCTTGAGCTTCAGCGCCTCGATTTCCTGCTGCGCCTCTTCGGAGATCAGGCACTTGCCGTGCAACTCGCGGTCGGCCCGGGAATGCGCCTGGTTGCCGGGGCTGAGCAGGTCGGTGGAGATGTCGCCTTCGGCCGCAATATAGGTGACGACTTCGATCTCCTCATCGACATCGGGAAGCTTGGTGAAGAACTCGGCCTTGGCATAGCTGTCCAACAGGTCCGCAGCGACGGCATTGCCGGCCACATATGCCTCTTTGATCCGGTCGGTATCCGCCTCGTAGAGGAAAACCTGCGTCTTGAGCACCTCGGCTGCATCGCGGGCAATCTCGGCATCGGTTCCAAGGGCGAGATCGAGCAGCACCTCAACCGACGGACCGCCCTTCATATGGCTCAGAAGCTCGAAGGCGAAGGCGGGCGCGATTTCTGCGACATCTGCCTCGCCCAGGATGATCGCCTTCAGGAAACGCGCCTTCTCGCCCGCGGCGCTCGTGGTGCCGGGGAGGGTGTTGTAGATGAAGAAATTCAGGCAGTCCGCGCGATGCGGGCTTGCGACGTCCCGGATCTGGCCGATGACCTCCTTGATCAGGGCGCCATCGTCGATCGGCTTGGGGCTGAGACCCTGGTCCTTGCGGGTTTCGATCTCGGCCAGGTAATCATCGTAAAGGCTCATGTTCTCTTCCATGTCGGGCAGTGTGCTGGACAGTACTTGAGTTGGCGCAAGCACCTCGGCTCATTTTAGTATACTATTGTATACAGTATGGGCGGGAAATCAAGCGCCGGACTTGCGACATTCTGCCCGACATGGCGCGGGCCGATGCGGACCGTTACCGTGAGCACCGTCAGAAAGACTCGGCTTGAGGTGGGTTTGGGGGCGGGCTAGCGTTTCCCGATGACCAGACCCGGCCCCTCTCAAGCACGTCAAGGCGAACCCCGAGATCACCCGCCTGTCGGTAATGCGCGGTGTTCGCGGCCCATTCGCGATTCGGGCCGTCGGGGTCAGCCATGAGGCGGTCGGCTCCCGGCGGCACTGCCTCGGCCCGACAGTCTCGGCGCGATACTCGCCCCCGAGAACCGCAAACCTCGGATCGAGGGCGTGCGGCACTGTCTCAGGCGGCACGTGGATCGCGACAGAGAGGCGACGGAACACGGTGTCCTGCGGCTCCTCTTCAGGCTGAACCGCCCCGCCTGGCGAGAGGCGGGGCCTCTGCGCGGCATAAGCGACACCGTCATGGCCCTGACAGGGGCCGGCTCGGACCGGCCCAATGACACCTGACGGCGGGTTCAGCTTCTACCGGCTGGGGAGATAGGAATGGAGAAGGCTCAGACCGTTCTGACAGACGGGGTCGCCTCGGCGGTGGAGTTCATGGATCAGGGCGGGCCGATCGTCTGGGCCATCGGCGCCCTCTCGGTTCTCACCCTGGCCGTGATCCTCTGGAAGACGATGGCCCTGGCCCGGATCGGGGTCTGGTCCGGCGGGCGGATCACGCACCAGGCGGTCGCGGCCTGGCGGGCCGGCGACGATGCCGCGGCGAGGGCCCTCGTGGCGGGACGTGAGTCGGCCCGGGCGGCGATTGCGCGGGTTGCCTTCGACGCCATAACCGCCCCGGAATTCACCACCGAAGACGCCGAGAAAGAGATCACGCGGGTCGCCAAGGCGCGGCTGTCGGACGCGCGCCGGGGACTGAAACTGCTGGAGCTGATTTCCATCATCGCGCCGCTTCTCGGCCTGCTGGGCACCGTGGTCGGGATGATCGCCGCGTTCCAGGCGCTCCAGGAGGCCGGCGCCCGGGCCGATCCCGCCACCCTCGCCGGCGGCATCTGGGAGGCGCTTCTGACCACCGCCGCCGGCATGGCGGTGGCGATCCCCGCGACGATGGCGCTGAGCTGGTTCGAGAGCCTGGTGGATCGCCTGCGCCGCGATATCGAGGATGTGGCCACCCGCATCCTTCTGCCCCGCGCGGCACCGGCATCGCTGGCGGAGGCCGCCGAGTGAGCCTGTCGCTCGAACCGGAGCGGCGGAGCCGGAAGCCGAGCCTGACGCCGATGATCGACGTCGTGTTCCTGCTTCTGGTCTTCTTCATGCTGGCCTCCCGGTTCGGGATCGACATGCAGGTCCCGCTCCAACTGGCCGGACAGGGCGGCAGCGCCTATTCCGGCCCGCCGCGGCTGGTCGATATCGGCCCCGAGGCGCTGTGGATCAACGGCGTCGGAATCGAGCTGGAGGAGCTTGCCGCACGGCTCGACGGGATGACCGAGACGCCCGCCGACACGATCATCCTGCGCGCCCGGGACGAGGCGCGGTTGCAGCGCGTGATCGCGGTGATGGAAGAACTGGGCGCCGCCGGTTTCACCACCCTCGTTCTGGTGGAATGACGGTGGATCTGGGCAGCGATCAGGTCGCCCGGCCCCGCGAGAGCGTCATCCCGATGATCAACGTGGTGTTTCTGCTGCTGATCTTCTTTCTGATGACCGCCCGGATCGCGCCGCCCGAACCGTTCGAGGTCACGCCGCCCGAGGCCGAGGCGGAGAGCCCCGCCGCGGCGGAACTGGTTCTCTATATCGGCGCCGACGGCACGCTCGGGTTCCGCGAGCGGACCGGGACCGACGCGGTGCTGGCCGCCTTGCGGACCCGGATCGACACCGCCTGCGCCGGCGCCCCTTGCGCGGAGCCGCCGCCGCTGTCGATCCGCGCCGATGCCGAAACTCCCGCGGCATCGCTTGCCGGCATTCTGCCGAAGCTCACCGCCCTGGGTTTTGCCGAGGCGCAGATCGTGACGGCGCTGCCATGATGGCGCGGCTGGAGTTTCCGGTGGCCCTCGCCGTCGCGGTCGCGCTGCACCTCGCGGCCTTCGGGCTGCGCCCCGCGGTGGACGGCGTGCAATCCGCCGGAGACGGAGGCACCGAAACCGTGTCGCTCGAAGCCTCGTCGGCCGCCATCGTCGCGATGGTGGCCGA
>JANQRL010000013.1 GCA_028284605.1 Paracoccaceae bacterium
GCGGACCCGGTGGAGGATGCCGTGGCCGCGGCGCTGGCCGATGCCGCGACGGGCACCTCCGCGCCTGAGGCACCGGCCGGGCCGCCTCTCACCGGGGGCGAGGTCGGCGGGGTGATTTCGGCGATCAGCCGGGAATGGGGCGTCGATGTCGGCAGCCGGTCCGCCGACGTTACCATCGTGGTCGCGTTCGAACTGTCGCCGGAGGGGCGGTTGACCTCCACGCCGGAGCTGATCTCCTCGCAGGGGGGCGATCCGGCTGCGGTGAGTGCCGCCTTTCGCAGCGCCCGCACTGCCATTATCGCCGCGAGCCGGCAGGGCGCTTTTGCCCTGCCGCCGGAGAAATACGACCAGTGGCGCGAGATGGAGATCACCTTTGATCCCAGCGGGATGCGGCTCAGATGAGGCGGGTGGCGGCGATCTGGCTGGCTTTGGCGCCGTTGCCGGTATGGGCTGAGGACCCCCGCGGGCCGGCCTCGGACATCGCGCCTGTCTGGTTCGGGACCGGGCAGGAGAGCCCGCTCGACAAGGGATCGGACGAGGCGGCCGAGCTGGAGTTGGCCGCTTTCCCGTCCGCTGTCGCAGCGTGTTGGAACGTGAGGCCCGATGATGAGGTGAGGGTCACCGTCCTTGTGTCGTTCACCGAGGACGGTCGTGTCGATGACCAAATCCGCCTGCTCTCCGCCGACGGGGGCACGGAGGCGGACCGCGACGCCGCCTTTGATGCCGCGCGCCGCGCGATCCTCGCCTGCCAGGGCGAGGGTTACCCGCTTCCGCCAGCGCTTTACGACCGGTGGCGCGAGATGGCGCTGACATTCGATCCATCCAGGATGCAGACCCGATGAGCGGTGCGGGCGAACGGGAATGGGCAGAGTTTCGCGCGTTTGTGACCGCGCGGGCTGACAATGCCGTTATGCTCAACATATCTGCGGGCCGCGGGCCCGGGAGGTAAGGACGCGATGCTGAAATACTGTCTGGCTTTGATGATGGCTTTGGCCCTGGCGGGCCTCGCGGCGGCGCCCGCCACGGCCCAGAGCGGCCCCTTGCGGCTCACCATCACCGAGGGGGTGATCGAGCCCTTGCCCTTCGCCCTCCCGACCTTTGAGGCGGAGACCGCGGGGTCCGAGCAGATGGCCGCGCAGATCAGCGCGCTGGTGGCGCAGAACCTGACCGGCACCGGGCTCTTCCGGCAGATCTCGCCGGACGCCTTCATCAGCCAGGTCACCAGCTTCGCCCAGCCCGTGGCCTATACCGACTGGCGCGCAATCAACGCTCAGGCGCTGATCACCGGGGCGGTGACGGTCAATGGCGATCAGCTCGTGGTGAAGTTCCGGCTCTACGACGTCTTTTCGGGCCAGGAGATGGGCGCGGGCCAGCAACTCGTCGGCACGGCGCAGGGCTGGCGGCGGATGGCGCACAAGGTCGCCGATCAGGTCTATTCCCGGATCACCGGCGAGGCGGGCTACTTCGACAGCCGCGTCGTCTATGTCGCCGAGACCGGGCCCAAGGACGACCGGCGCAAGCGGCTCGCGATCATGGATTACGACGGCGCCAATGTGCAGTACCTGACCGATAGCGGGGCCATCGTCCTCGCCCCCCGCTTCTCTCCGCGCGGCGACCGGGTGCTCTATACGAGCTACGAGACCGGATTTCCCCGGATCAATGTGCTCGACGTCGCCACTATCGGGCGGCAGCAGATCACCACGCAGGCCGGCGAGATGGCGTTCTCGCCGCGCTTCGCCCGCGATGGCGCGCAGGTGATCTACAGTCTCGCCAATGGCGGCAACACCGATATCTGGCGCACCGATCTGGCCACCGGCCAGCATCAGCGGCTGACCAATGCGCCCTCGATCGAGACCGCGCCGTCCTTCAGCCCGGACGGGTCGCAGATCGTGTTCGAGAGCGACCGGTCGGGCACCCAGCAGCTCTATGTGATGTCCGCGACAGGCGGCGAGCCACGCCGGATCAGCTTCGGCGAGGGGCGCTACGGGTCGCCGGTCTGGTCGCCGCGGGGCGATCTCATCGCGTTTACCAAGCAGAATGCCGGGCGGTTCCATATCGGCGTGATGCGCACCGATGGGTCGGAGGAACGGCTGCTGACCGCCTCCTTCCTCGACGAGGGCCCGACCTGGTCGCCCAATGGCCGGGTCATCATGTTCACGAGGGAAACCCAGGGCGCCCAGGGCGCCGCGGCGCTCTATTCGGTGGATGTTTCGGGCCGCAACCTGCGCCGGGTCGCCACGCCCGATGGCGGCTCGGACCCGTCCTGGGGCCCGTTGCAGCCGTGAGATGGGGAGCGGCTCAATCGATTTGTGAGGGCAACCCACATTGGTGCGCCGTAAGCCGGGCATCGGCAGACCGGGGGATGGCGATCCGACGGCTGAGCGGCGGCGCTTTGTGGCGGCCGGTACATCTTCACTTCGAGCTCCGCGCCCAACCCAGCCAAATCGCCAGCCCGTCACGCCGCAGGCGTGCCGACTCTATGTGGCGCACCTCCGGTGCGACGGGACGGTCTGTCGTCGTCATTGGTCGCTCGGACCAATGGCGCAACCTATGACGACCCCGGCGCCTTCGGCGCTATTCGGGCGGGGAAGGAGAATAACGCGTGGTCGACAACACCGACGTCCGACGCCTCCGGTTCGGCACCTTTTCGGGGGCCCATCCGAGCGATTCCCTCGTGCCCCCCGACCTGCTATGCTGCCGAAAACGAGCATAACAAGAAACACAGGACGCATCCCATGAACCTCCTTGCCAAGGCCGGTCTTCTGACCCTCGCGCTCGCGGTTTCCGCCTGCACCAACCCGAACCGGTTCGGCGCCGACGATACGGTGAACCTGAACCCCGGCGCCGGTGCGGGCGCGGGTCTCGATCCGGCGAGCGATCCGACGACGCCGCAGTATTTCTCCCAGACCATCGGCGACCGGGTCTTCTTCACCGTCGACCAGTCCACCCTCACCGCCGCCGGGCAGGCGACGCTCGACGGGCAGGCGAGCTGGCTCTTGACCAATACCGACTACCTCGCGGTGATCGAGGGCCATGCCGACGAGCAGGGCACTCGGGAGTACAACCTCGCCCTGGGCGCCCGCCGCGCCAACGCGGTGCGCGAATACCTGATCTCCCGCGGCATCCCGGCGAGCCGTCTCCAGACCGTCAGCTACGGCAAGGAGCGCCCGGTCGCTGTCTGCTCCGACGAATCGTGCTATTCCCAGAACCGCCGGGCGGTCACGATCCTGTCCGTGGGCGCGCTGGGCTGAACCACGGGGGAAGAGCGATGAGGGTAGTTGCGGCATCGGTGCTGGCCATCGCGCTGGCATTCGGCGCGCCTCTGGCGGCGCAGGAGGGGGACGAGACCCTCGCCGATATCCGCCAGGAACTGACGGTGCTCTTCGTCGAGGTGCAGCGGCTGAGGCGCGAGCTGTCCACCACCGCGGCCCCGGACCTGACCGTCGCCGGCAACACACCGCTGGAGCGACTGGCGGCCATCGAGGCGGAGTTGCAGCGGCTCACCTCGAAGACCGAGGAGCTGGAATTCCGCATCGACCGGATCACAAGGGACGGGACCAACCGGATCGGGGATCTGGAGTTCCGGCTCTGCGATCTGGAGGAAGGCTGCGATATCGCGGCGCTCGGCGATACGCCCTCGCTCGGCGGCATCGACAACGAGGTCGCGGTGCCGGTGCCGCAGCCGGCGCCCGAACCGGGCGGGCCGGCCCTGGCCGTGGGCGAACGGGCCGATTTCGACGCCGCCCAGGCCGCCTTCGAGGCCGGCGAGTTCCGCGCCGCCGCCGATGGCTTTGCCGCCTTCACCGAGACCTATCCCGGCAGCCCGCTCTCGGCCGATGCGAACTACCTGCGCGGTGAGGCGTTCGAGAGCCTGGGCGAGATGTCGAACGCCGCCCGGGCCTATCTCGATGCCTTTTCCGGCGCGCCGGTGGGCGGACGGGCGCCCGATGCGCTCTTCAAGCTCGGTTCGGCGCTGGCCGCGCTGGGCCAGACCCAGGACGCCTGCATCACCCTCGGCGAGGTCGGGGTCCGGTTCCCGGGCTCCGAGGCGTCCGTCGATGCCGGAACCGCGATGCGCAGCCTCGCCTGCCCGTGAACGAGGCCGCGCCCGGCCGACCGGCCCTGACCCAACGGTTCGCGGACCGGATGGGGGCGCTGCTGGGCCCCGACTTTCCCCAAAGCCTCGGCCTTGCCGTCTCCGGTGGCGGCGACAGTATGGCGATGCTGCATCTGGCGGCGGGCTGGGCGCGGGTCTACGGGATCACGCTTCGGGTGGTGACGGTCAATCATCGGCTGCGGCCCGAAAGCGCGGATGAAGCGGCGCTGGTGGCGGACGAGGCGCGCGGGCTGGGTCTCTCCCATGACGTTCTGAACTGGGAGGGCTGGGACGGGCAGGGCAATGTCATGGACGCCGCCCGGCGTGCCCGGCACGACCTGATCGGCGCTTGGCGCGGCGAGACGCGCGATGTGCTGATGGCCCATACGCGCGACGATGTGGCCGAGACCTTCCTGATGCGGGTGCGGCGCGGCGCCGGGGCCGACGGGCTCGCCGCCATGGCGGCGGTCCGGGAGATGCGGGAGGGGGGCGCTGCGCCTTGGCGGGTCGTCCGCCCGCTCCTCGACGAGAGCCGGGCCGAGTTGCGCCACTATGCCGATACGCTCCGCATTCCCTATATCGACGACCCGACCAATGACGACCTGCGCTTCGACCGGTCCCGGATGCGGCGTCTTCTGGCGGTGCTGGAGGAGGAGGGGCTCGACCGCGCTGCCCTGGCCGGCGCGGCGCTGCGCCTCGGCCGGGCGCGCACGGCACTGCACGCCCGGGCCGCCGACGTCGCCGCACGTCTCGCCGTTCCACCGGACAGCCCCGCCAGGGCCGCGCTCTGGCTGGGCGACATCGCGCTCGACCGCGATGGCTTCGCGGATGTGGAGCAGGACACCCAGCTCCGCCTCCTGCGCGGCGCCCTGCAATTCGTCACTTCCGCCGACTATGCCCCGCGCGGGCCGTCGCTTGATACCGCGCTCGACCGGGTTCTCGGCGGCGGGGGCGTCACCCTGCACGGCGCGCAGATCGTGCCGAAAGGCGCCAAACTGCTGATTTTCAGGGAATATGCTGCGGTCAGAGAGGAAGCCGTCGAGACCGGGCGCAGCACCCATTGGGATCGCCGCTGGCAGCTCTCCGGACCGGTGACTGACGGACTGACCATCGGTGCCCTCGGCCCCGAGGGTCTGCACCAGGCCGCGGCCGAGGACCGGGGCGGTCTGCCCGCCGCCGCGCTCCATGCCAGACCGGCGCTCTGGGACGGCGACCGCCTCGTCGCCTGCGCCGCCCTCGGCTTCGGCCCCGCCCATGACATCGCCCTTTGCCCGCCGCACGGAGAATTTCCCGCAAACCCGGCGATTTAGGCCCCATGAGCGGTGCTTATCGCGTTGAAGATTGCCCCCAAGCCTCTATCTTAGGGGGGTTCCGCCGGCGCCCGGGCCCGGCGATGAGCTATTGATAAGGAGCCGCTCCCTTGGGCAACGCACGCAACCTCGCATTCTGGGTCGTTCTCTTCCTGCTGATCCTCGCGCTCTTCAACCTGTTCAGCGGCGGGCAGGGGACGATGCAATCCACCTCGCAGAGCTACTCGGATTTCGTCGAAGCAGTGGAGGCCGGCGAGGTCAGCCAGGTGACGCTCGACGGCGAGGAGGTGCGCTACCGCACCGGCACCGGCCAGGATTACGTGACGATCAAGCCCGAGGACGCCCAGGTTACCGACCTCTTGATCGAGAACGACATTCCTGTCACCGCGCGCAGCCAGGAGCAGAGCGGTTTCGCCACCTTCATCCTCGGCCTCCTGCCCTTCCTGCTGCTGATCGGGGTCTGGATCTACTTCATGAACCGGATGCAGGGCGGTGGGCGTGGTGGCGCCATGGGCTTCGGCAAGTCGAAGGCCAAGCTGCTGACCGAAAAACACGGCCGGGTGACCTTCGACGAGGTGGCCGGCATCGACGAGGCCAAGGAGGAGCTTGAGGAAATCGTCGAGTTCCTGCGCAACCCGCAGAAATTCTCCCGCCTGGGCGGCAAGATCCCCAAGGGCGCGCTTCTGGTCGGCCCCCCGGGCACCGGTAAGACCCTTCTGGCCCGCGCCATTGCGGGCGAGGCCGGGGTGCCGTTCTTTACCATCTCCGGCTCCGACTTCGTGGAGATGTTCGTGGGCGTCGGCGCCAGCCGGGTCCGCGACATGTTCGAACAGGACAAGAAGAACGCGCCCTGCATCGTCTTCATCGACGAGATCGACGCCGTGGGCCGGTCCCGTGGCGTAGGTTACGGCGGCGGCAATGACGAGCGCGAGCAGACCCTGAACCAGCTCCTGGTCGAGATGGACGGGTTCGAGGCCAATGAGGGCATCATCATCGTCGCGGCCACCAACCGCCCCGACGTGCTCGACCCCGCGCTCCTGCGCCCGGGCCGCTTCGACCGTCAGGTCCAGGTGCCGAACCCCGACATCAAGGGTCGGGAGAAGATCCTCGGCGTCCATGCCCGCAAGGTGCCGCTGGGGCCGGATGTGGACCTGCGGATCATTGCCCGCGGCACGCCGGGCTTTTCCGGCGCCGATCTTGCGAACCTCGTCAACGAGGCGGCTTTGATGGCCGCCCGGGTCGGCCGGCGCTTCGTCACCATGCTCGATTTCGAAAATGCCAAGGACAAGGTGATGATGGGCGCCGAACGCCGCTCCATGGTGATGACCGAGGAGGAAAAGATGCTGACCGCCTATCACGAGGCCGGTCACGCCATCGTCGGCCTCAACGTCCCGCAGCACGACCCGATCCACAAGGCGACGATCATCCCGCGCGGCCGGGCGCTCGGCCTTGTCATGTCCCTGCCGGAGCGCGACCAGCTTTCGGTGACCTACACCAAGTACAAGTCGAAGATCGCCATGGCGATGGGCGGCAAGGTGGCCGAGGAGCTGAAATTCGGACCCGAGAACGTCACCTCCGGCGCGACCTCGGACATCCAGCAGGTCTCGAAGATCGCCCGCGCCATGGTCACCCAGTTCGGCTTCGCGCCGGAGTTGGGCCATGTGGATTACGCCAACGAGCAGCAGAGCTTTCTCGGCACCTATGGCGGCGGCACCAACCATTCCGAAGACACCCAGCGGATCATCGATGAGAAGGTCAAGGAGATCATCGATGAGGGCTACGAGACCGCCAAGCGCGTGCTGACCGAGCATGAGGAAGAGTGGGAACGGCTGGCCCAGGGGCTTCTGGAATACGAGACCCTGACCGGGGCCGAGATTCAGAAGGTGATTGCCGGGGAGCCGCTGAACCGGGGCGACGATGCCGACGATGCGCCGCCGCCGAGCGGCAGCTCCGTCACCGCGATCCCGAAGACCAAGCCGCGCAAGCCGAAGACCGGCGACGGCGAGCTGGAGCCGGAACCGACCGGCTAAGGCTCAGGTCTGATCCCGATTCAACGCCCCGCCGTGTCGCGGGGCGTTGCCGTTTGGGGGCTTCAGGCGGTGCCGGCGATCGACTTGTAGCGTGCCTCGAGCTCCGCCTGTTTGGCCACCGCCGCCGGGTTGAGATCGGCGGTCGCCGGGACATCCTCGCCCCAATGCCCGAATCGGTCCTCGCCCCGCACCAGCAGCGCGGTATCGTTGGGGTCCTTCTCCTGCCGGACATGGGTGGCGAGGTATTGGACGTTGAGCCCGATGCGCCGGTCGGGCGAGCGGTTCGGCATCGAGGCATGGAGCGTCCAGCCATGGTGGAACGACGCCTCGCCGGGCCTCAGCGGGCACATCACGGCACTGTCCTCGGCCACGCCATGGACCGTCTGGCCCTGGTAGAGCACGTTGCTGGCGTCCTCGGTGGTCTCGTGATCGAGCCGGGCCTTCAGGTGGCTGCCCGGCACCATCCGCATGCAGCCCGAAAGCTCCGTCGCCGCCGACAGCGCCAGCCACATCGAGACCTGATCGTCGTGGCTCAGCCCCCAATAGGTCAGGTCCTGGTGCCAGCTCACATGGGAGGCCGCGCCGGCCTCCTTCACGATATAGGTGACGTTGTAGAGCAGGATGTCGGGGCCGAGCATCGCCTCGACGAGATCGAGCACCGCCGGGTGCGTGGCCAGTTCCCAGGGTGAGGTGAGGATCGTGTGCGCCTTGCTGCGGAAATGCAGCGGGCCGAAGGCGGCCTCCGCCTCTTCCATGCGGGCGCGGTGGGATGCGGCCTCTGCCTCGGAGATGATCGGCACGCCCGAAACATAGCCGTCGCGCCGATAGGCCCCGGCCAGAGCTTCTATGTCCATCACGCTCCTCCTCCATTGCGCGGGTTTCAGGGTGACACCGGCTGCGGGCCGGGCTACCTCGTTTCCGACATGCCGACTTCGCATTCTTACCGGAGACAGCACGAATGCCCGCCCTGACGCCGACCGACTTCACCGCCACCGTGACCTGGCTTGGCCTGATGGCGCCGCGCGAGACGCTGGCCCCGGTCGCGGGGCCGGTGCAAGACATGGCGCTCGGCTTTGAGGGGCAGCTCGGATCGCCCTATGCCGGGCGCACCCGGCCGGCCTGTTCGCGGGTGAGCGCACAGCACCCCAAGGGCACCGAGATCGCCAATGTCCGGCAACTCACCATCGTCAGCGCCGAGGAGATGGCGGAGATCGGCGCGGCGCTGGCTCTGGCGCCATTCGATCCGGCCTGGGCGGGCGTGAACCTGGTGATCGAGGGCATTCCCGATTTCACCCATGTCCCGCCGTCCTCGCGATTGCAGGCCGAGAACGGCACGACGCTGGTCGTCGATATGGAGAACCGCCCTTGCCACCAGCCCGGCATGGCGATCAAGGCGGTGCATCCCGGTAAGGGTAAGGGGTTCAGTGCAGCCGCAAGGGACCGGCGCGGAGTCACGGCCTGGGTGGAGCGGCCCGGCACGCTGACGCTTGGCGACCGGCTCCGGCTGCACGTCCCGGACCAGCGGCCCTGGCGTGGCGCCGAACTGGCAGAGCCTTCGCGGGGCGTCATCTCGATGCAATGAAACTATCATAAAACGTTCACAAACCATGCCGCGCGCGATATCTTCCCGCCCTGTCCGGGAGGATCGTCGTGTTTGCCGATATCGCTTACCAGTCCCGCAAGAACTCCGCTTTACGGGTGACTTATCTGTTCCTGGCGTCCATGGCGGTGCTCGTTGCCGTCAGCGTCTTTCAGCAGGGCTGGGATGTGGCTCTGCGTGCTGAGCATGGCGGCGTCGAACGCGCGTCCTTCCTGACCGCGGCCTTCGCGTCGATCCTCGCTCTGGTCCTGTCCCTGCGCCACGACCGGGGCATCTTGGCCGTTCCGCTGGTTTTCGCCCTTTTTGCGCTGCGCGAGCTCGATTTTCACGATTGGTGGTTCGAGCCGGGCCTCTTGCATCTGGCCATCTTCTCGAGCGATGCGCCGCTCTGGCAGAAGGCGGTGTCCGGGGTGGTGATGGCCGGCATCCTGCTGGTTCTGGTGGACCTTGCCCTTCGCGGCACGGGGCCGCTCCTCGCCGCCCTCCGGGCCGGGCAGGGCTGGCCATGGCTGGTCGCGCTCGGCGGTGCGCTGGTGATCCTGTCGGTCGCGCTCGACGGCCTGCCGGCCCGGCTCGGGCCCGAATTGTCGAGCTTCGGCGCGGTTCTGGCCAGCGTCACCGAAGAGGTCGGAGAACTCGCCCTCTTCGTCTGCCTGCTTCTGGCCGTCGCGGTGTGGCCCACCGAACCTCGCGTTTAAGTCGACGTTTCCGCCTCTCGACACGGCTTTTTCCACGGGCGACGCCCCCGGCGCGCACCATGTCGAAATTGGGCTACGCCTCGCGGCGATTCCGCGCTAGGCGGTCTCGTAGACGAAGACATAAGTGCCGGAGCCGCGCCGCCATGAGCCATCTCACCGACATTGAAATCGCGCGCGCCGCGAAGAAGCAGCCGATCCAGGCGATTGGCGCCAAGCTCGGCATTTCGGAGGCCGATCTGGTGCCCTTCGGCCATGACAAGGCCAAGGTCGGCCAGAGCTTCATCGACAGCGTGCAGAACCGCCCGAACGGCAAGCTGATCCTCGTCACCGCGATCAACCCGACGCCGGCGGGCGAGGGCAAGACGACCACCACCGTGGGCCTCGGCGACGGGCTCAACGCCATCGGCAAGAAGACGGCGATCTGCATCCGCGAGGCCTCGCTCGGCCCCAATTTCGGGATGAAGGGCGGCGCGGCCGGCGGCGGCTATGCCCAGATCGTGCCGATGGAGGATATGAACCTCCACTTCACCGGCGATTTCCACGCCATCACCAGCGCCCACAACCTGCTGAGCGCGATGCTCGACAACCACATTTACTGGGGCAACGAGCTTGAGATCGATGAGCGTCGGGTGAGCTGGCGCCGGGTGCTCGACATGAACGACCGGGCGCTGCGGGATACCGTGGTCTCCCTTGGGGGCGTGGCCAACGGCTTCCCGCGCCAGACCGGGTTCGACATCACCGTGGCCTCGGAAGTGATGGCGATCCTCTGCCTCGCCAAGGACCTGGCCGACCTGCAATCGCGGCTCGGCGACATGATCGTGGCCTATAGGCGCGACCGCTCGCCGATCTATGCCCGCGATATCAAGGCCGACGGGGCGATGACCGTGCTTCTGAAGGACGCGATGCAGCCGAACCTGGTGCAGACGCTCGAAAACAACCCCGCCTTCGTCCATGGCGGGCCGTTCGCGAATATCGCCCATGGCTGCAACTCGGTGATCGCGACGACGACGGCCCTGAAATGCGCCGACTACGTGGTGACCGAGGCCGGATTCGGGGCCGATCTGGGCGCCGAGAAGTTCATGAACATCAAGTGCCGCAAGGCGGGGCTGGCGCCCGATTGCGTGGTGCTGGTGGCCACGGTGCGGGCGATGAAGATGAATGGCGGCGTGGCCAAGGCCGATCTTGGGGCCGAGAATGTGGCGGCTGTAGAGGCCGGCTGCGCCAATCTCGGCCGCCATATCCGCAACGTGAAGAGCTTCGGCGTGCCGGTCGTCGTGGCGATCAACCATTTCGCAGGCGATACCGAGGCCGAGGTGCAGGCGGTCCGTGACTATGTGGAGAGCCAGGGCTCGGAGGCGATCCTGTCGAAGCACTGGGCGGATGGGTCGAAGGGCTCCGAGGCGCTGGCGCGGCGAGTGGCGGAGATCGCCGATGGCGGGCTTTCGCAATTCGCGCCGCTCTATCCCGACGAGATGGGACTCTTCGAGAAGATCGAGCGGGTGGCGGTGTCGATCTACCATGCCGGCGAGGTGATCGCGGACAAGAAGGTGCGCGATCAGCTTCGCGACTGGGAGGCGCAGGGCTACGGGCATTTGCCGGTCTGCATGGCAAAGACGCAGTATTCCTTCTCCACCGATCCGAACCTGCGCGGCGCGCCGGAAGGGCATACGGTGCCGATCCGCGAGGTGCGGCTCTCCGCCGGGGCCGGGTTTGTCGTGGTGATCTGCGGCGAGATCATGACGATGCCGGGCCTGCCCCGGATGCCTGCGGCGGAGAGCATCGGGCTCAACGACGCGGGCGAGATCGAGGGGCTGTTCTAGGGCGGCTGACGGGGCCCGGTCTCGGGGGGCATCGAGCCCCCGCTCGCCCGGGTCGCCGCGCGGCGGCTCCGGCACTCCGCTCAAACGAAAGGACGTAAGGTGACGGCGAAGACAATCGATGGGAAGGCCTTTGCCGCCGAGGTCCGGGCGAAGGTGGCGGAACATGTGGCGCGGCTGAAGGAAGAGCACGGGATCACTCCGGGGCTGGCCGTGGTGCTGGTCGGCGAGGACCCGGCGAGCCAGGTCTATGTGCGCTCCAAGGGCAAGCAGACTGTGGAGGTCGGAATGGCCTCTTTCGAACATAAGCTGCCGGCTGAGACCGAAGAGGCCGATCTTGTCGCGCTCATCGATCAGCTCAATGCCGATCCCGAAGTCCATGGCATTCTAGTGCAATTGCCGCTCCCTTCTCATCTGAATGAAGATCTGGTGATCAATCGGATCGATCCGGCCAAGGATGTCGATGGCTTTCACATTTCCAATGTGGGCCGGCTGGCGACCGGCCAGAAGGCGATGGTGCCCTGCACGCCTTTGGGCTGCCTGATGCTGCTCAGGGAGGAGCTGGGGAGCCTCTCGGGGCGCGACGCGGTGGTGATCGGCCGGTCGAACATTGTGGGTAAGCCGATGGCGCAGCTCCTCCTGGGCGATAGCTGCACCGTCACCATCGCCCATAGCCGGACGAAGGACCTGGCGGAGGTCGTGCGCCGGGCGGATATCGTCGTCGCTGCCGTGGGCCGTCCCGAGATGGTGCCGGGCGACTGGCTGAAGCCCGGCGCGACGGTGATCGACGTCGGCATCAACCGGGTGCCGGGCGACAAGAAGCCCCGGCTTGTCGGCGACGTGGAGTTCGCCTCGGCGCGGGAGGTGGCGGGGGCCATCACCCCGGTTCCGGGCGGCGTCGGGCCGATGACCATCGCTTGCCTTCTGGCCAATACGATCACCGCCTGTTGCCGCGCCAATGGTCTGATCGAGCCCGAGGGCCTGACGGCTTGACCAACGTTCCGCCCCGTGGCCCGATGACCGGACCAGCCACGGAAAGGAGCCACCCCCATGGCCAAACCCCGCAGCTATGTCGGTGACGATATCGAGATCACCTTCGATATGGCCCGCTGCATCCACGCCCGGAACTGCTTTTTGAAGCTGCCACAGGTCTTCGACCCGGAGCGCCGCCCCTGGGTCGATCCCGACGCGGCCCCGGCCGAAGAGATCGCGGCGATGATCCGCACCTGCCCCTCCGGCGCGCTGACCTTCCGCCGGCTCGATGGCGGCCTTGACGAGACGCCCGCGCCGCAGAACCGGGCGGCGATACTGGAGAACGGACCGCTGGCCGTGGCCGGCACGCTGAAGGTCGACGGCGAAGAGATGGCACGTGCCACGCTCTGCCGCTGCGGCGCCTCGGCCAACAAGCCATTCTGCGACTACGCCCATGTGAAGGCCGCGTTCACCGCCACCGGAGAGCCGCCCGCGGCGGAGAAGGAGGCGCCACCGGAGGATCCGGGCGGAATGCTGGAGATCATCCCCTGCGAGAACGGCCCCCTGGAGATGCGGGGCCCGCTGGAGATCACCACCGGCACCGGCACCCGGGTGCATCGCGGCGGTCGGGCGTTCCTCTGCCGCTGCGGCGCGTCGAAGAACAAGCCGTTCTGCGATGGCAGCCACAAGGGGATCGGTTTCGAGGCGCCGGGGCCGAGCGGAGCCTAGAGCGGGACCGGGATCATCGTCCCCTGAAGGATCGCGATCTCCGTCTCACCCTCCAGGACGCGGGATCGCACGACGCTGAGCCTGCGACCCGCGCGGATCACCTGGCCTTCGGCGCGGAGCGGCCCGTCGCGGGCCGGGGCGAGGAGGTTGATCTTCATCTCCACGGTCAGCACCTCATGGTCTTCGGGCATCAGCGACAGCGCCGCATAGCCCGCCGCGCTGTCGCCGATGGCAAAGGTGAGACCGGCATGGGCATAGCCCTGTTGCTGCCGGGCGCCAGGAACGATCGGCGCCTCGATGACGGATCGGCCGTCCGCGGCCTGCAGCAGCCGGGCGCCGAGCGTACGCATCATATCCTGGGCGTCGAAGCTCTGCCGGATGCGCTGGGGAATCGGATCGTGCATGGGGCCAGACTGTCTTTTTGGACAGGTTGAGGCAAAGGTTAAGCTTGGGGACTGGCCGGACGATACAGTGACCGCTATCACGGGCGAACCGCCCACAACCCAAACGTTTGTCACAATGCGCCTGTCTCTCATAGGACGAATTCACAGCCAGGTTCGAGACGTATTTGTCGAGCGGATGATGTCGCGCCAGACCTTCATTGGCTGGGCGGTGGGATCGTGTTTCCTGGCGCTCGCCGGACCGTTTGGAACCTATGAGGACATGACGCTCTGGGAGCGCACCTTGTTCTGGACGGGGATTTGCGCCCTCGGCATCCTGACCGCCTATACGGTCCATGCGCTCGGTCGGGCCCTGCTGCCGCTGCCGGGTCGGTTTCCCGTCATGACGGCCGAGGCCACCGGCTTTGCCTCGCTCTTCACGCCGGTCCTGCTCGGCTTCGTGAAGCTCTTTCCCGACGATCCCGCCATGCCGCCCAGCCATCCGATCTTGCAGATCTGGCTCTATTGCTTCGTCGCCTTCTCGCTGGTGTGGATTTCGCGGGAATGGCTCGTCCCGGCGACCGAGCCGCTCCGGCACCCGCGCCTTCACGAGCGGCTCGATCTGGCGGGCGATGTCCGGATCGTGCGGCTGATGGCCGAGGACCACCATGTCATCGTCTTCGCCTCGGACGGCACCCGGCACCGACTTCGGATGCGGCTCGCGGATGCGGTGCGGGAGATGGACGGCGTCTGGGGCGCCTATGTGCATCGTTCGCACTGGGTCGACTTCGAGCAGATCAGGGAGGTCGGACGGGAGCGGCGGCGCCACGTTCTGGTGATGTTCGACGGCGCCAAGGTGCCGGTCAGCCGAACCTACCGTGCCGAATTGGTGGACGCGGGTTTCCTGCCCGAGCCGGAGCAGAGTCCGGCCGCGGCATCGGCAAGGGGACAGCGCGCGGGCCCGTAAGTACGGCAAGCGCCGGGTCGATCATCAGGTCCTGCAGGACCGGATCAGTCGCGCGCAGGCCACCGGTATAGGCGCCGAAGGCGGGCAGGATGATCCGTGCCGTATCGACGAGAAAGGCGGGGCGGACCTGGCCGGACCGCGCCAGCCCGCATTTCGGATGGTAGTGCCCGGATATCTCGCCATCCGCCGCCGGCGCTGCGATATGTCGGAAGGTGAGGGGGCCAAGCCGCAATTCGTCGCGATGCGCGCCGCCGAGATCGACCGGCCCCGGATCGTGGTTGCCCTCGATCCAGATCCAGCGCCGTCCGGCCTGCATCCGCGCGATCCGCATCCGATGGGCCTCGTCGAGGGCCTCGGCCGCGGCGCGGTCGTCGAAACTGTCGCCGAGGCAGACGAGGGTCCGGGGTTTCAGGCCGTCGATCAGCGCGTCGAGCCGATCCAGCGTCGCCGCGGTTTCATAGGGGGGCAGAAGCGCCCCGCCGCGCCGGGCGAGACGCTCGGATTTGCCCAGATGCAGGTCGGAGACGCAGAGCAGCCGCTCCGCCGCCCACCACAATCCGCCAGAGGGCAGGGCGGTCAGATCCACGCCGGCGAGGGACAGGGCATGGCCGTTCATGGTCTGTTCCATGTCAGGACCAAAGCCCGAACGCAAGGGCCCGTGGCAGGCTGGTTGTCCCGGTCGGTTCTGGGTCTGCGACGACGCGCCGGAGGTCCGCCTTTCCGTCGGGTGGAGGAGCCCCGAAGCTTCGTCCTCCAGGCAGCCTTTGCTTGAGCCGCCAGGACGGGCCTTTGGGTCGGCTCAGAGTGTGTCGAGCCCGGCCTCCGCCATCATCGCCTCAGCCTCTTCTTCGAGCAGGCGCTGGGCGCCGGTGGCCTTCACCGGCACGACCCCGGGCTCCAGGAAGAGTGGCGCGGAGAGCGGTGTCATCCCGGCCACTGCCAGATGGTCGATCCGTCCGGCGGTGCGTTCCAGCATTTCCTCGATCCGGCCGAAGTCGACGAGGCCGCGCAGGGCCTCTTCGCGGGTGAGTTGCAAGAGCAGGTGGTCGGGGTCGTATTTGCTCAGCGTGTCGTAGAGGATGTCGGACGAAAACGTGGCCTGCCGACCGGTCTTGCGGGCCGATTGCGGCAGGTTGCGCTCGATCAGCCCGGCAATGGTGGCCACCGCGCGGAAGGTGCGTTTCATCACGGCGTTCCCCTTCAGCCATCTCTCGAAATCCTCGCGCAGGGCGTCGGGGGCAAAGAGCGGCGCCGGGTCCGTCACCGGCTCCAGGCCCCAGATCAGTGTCGCATAGTCGGTGGAGACGAAGCCGAGGGGGGCGAGGCCGGTCTCCTCCATCCGCTGAGTCAGGAGCAGCCCGAGCGTCTGCTGTGCGTTGCGGCCGGCAAATCCGTAGGTGCAGAGATAATGCCGGCCATCCCGCTCGAAGGTTTCGGAGAGGATGCGGTCCGCCTCCGGCAGTTTCGACATCTCCCGCTGCATCCGCAGCCAGTCGGCGGTATGGGCGGGCAGTTCCGGCCAATCCTGCTGCCGGAACATGCGCAGGATGCGCTGGGAGAGCTGGGTCGAGGTGGCGAATTTGGTGCCCATGAAGGTGGCGATCTTGGGCTGTTTGTCGGCGCGGCGGCTGACCTCGACAATCATCTCGCGCAGGCCCTCGTAGCGCACGACCTGACCGCCGATCAGGAAGGTCTCGCCCGGGGTCAGGGTCGCGGCGAAGTTCTCCTCCACCTCGCCCAGTTGCCGGTGACTGCCGCGCATCCGGACCTTGAGCGTATCGGTGTCCTGGATCGTGCCGATATTCATCCGGATGCGCTGGGCGGCGCGCGGATCGCGGAGCTGCCAGAGCCCGTCGCGCTCGACCAGCTTCTGCCATTTGTCATAGGCGCGGAGCGCGTAGCCGCCGGTGGCGCAGAAGTCGAGGCAAGCGTCGAATTCGGCTCGGGTGAGATCGGTATAGGCGCCGGCAGTCTTGATTTCCCGGTACAGGTCATCGGCGGCGAAGGGGCCGGCACTGGCCCGGATCAGAACATGCTGGCAGAGCACGTCGCGGGGGCCGCGCCCGCGCGGATCGCCGTCGAGATCGTGCTCGCGGGCGGCGTCGAGCGCCGCGACGCATTCGACGATTTCGAACCGGTTGGCGGGGACGAGGATGGCCTTCGAGGGGGCGTTGTAGCGGTGGTTGGCGCGGCCGATGCGCTGGATCAGGCGCTTGACGTTCTTCGGTGCGCCGATCTGGATCACGAGGTCCACATCGCCCCAGTCGATGCCCAGATCGAGGGATCCGGTGCAGACGATGGCGCGCAATTCGCCGCGGACCATGGCGGCCTCCACCCGCTCCCGCTGCTCCCGTGCGAGGGAGCCGTGGTGGATCCCGATGGGCAGGTCCTCGTCATTGGCAAGCCACAGATTATGAAAGAAGATCTCCGCCTGGGCGCGGGTGTTGTGAAAGATCAGCGTGGTCTTGTGACGGCGCACGAGGTCCAGAACGGCGGGGATCGCGTGTTTCGCGCCGCCGCCGGCCCAGGGCGGGCGTTCCTCGGTGACCAACATGGAGATGTCGGGCTCCGGCCCGGGATCGGCGGTCAGGATCGGGCAGGGATCGGGGTGACGGGCGAGCAGGGCGGCGATGGCCGTGGGGTCCTCCACCGTGGCGGAGAGCCCGACGCGGCGCAGGCCCGGGGCCATGGCCTCGAGCCGGGAGAGGGCGAGGAAGAGCTGGTCGCCGCGTTTCGATTCCGTCAGCGCGTGGATCTCATCGACGATCACCCGGCTGAGGCCCGCGAACATCCGCGGCGCATCCTCATAGGAGGTCAGCAGCGCGAGGCTCTCCGGCGTGGTCAGCAGGATATGCGGCGGGTCGGCGCGCTGGCGCTTCTTCCGGGTGACCGAGGTGTCGCCGGTCCGGTCCTCAATGCGGATCGGCAGGCCCATCTCCTGCACCGGTCCGGTCAGGTTGCGCTTGATGTCGGCGGCCAGCGCCTTCAGCGGCGAGACATAGAGCGTGTGGAGGCCCTCATGCGTCCCGTCGGCCAGTTCCACGAGGCTCGGCAAAAACCCCGCGAGCGTCTTGCCGCCGCCGGTGGGCGCGATGAGGAGCAAGGCAGGATCGCCGGACCGCGTGAGCATATCGAGCTGGTGCGGATGCGGCGCCCAGGACCGGGCGGCGAACCAGTCTGTGATGGGAGTTGGGAGGTCGGCCATGCCGGCTTAACTGGCCCGGAACCAGGTGCGCGGCAAGCCGTCCGGGCGGCATCCGAGTTTTCGTCGAAAACTCGGCGCTGATCTTCGCGAAGATCAGGCGCCGGGCAGGTGAGTATCAGTGAATGATGGCCTCTTCGCGCACGAACATGTTGGACCAGGCTCGGTCCACCAGTTCCGGGGACATCTGGTTCGGAATGCCCTCGAATTCGCAGATCGAGATCATCTGGTCGATCAGGAAGACCGGCTGATAATTCGCGTAGACGTTGTCGATCAGCGGGTACTTCTTGTTCAGCAGGTGAATCAGCGCCGTTTCGTCGAGCGGCATCTTCTTCTTCCGGGCCACCAGGGCGAAGATCTTCAGGTAATCCTCCTGATCCGGTCCGTCGATCTTGATCTTGTAGAAGATCCGGCGCAACGCCGCCTTGTCGAAGATCTCGTTGGGGTGGAAGTTGGTGGAGAAGATCACCAGCGTGTCGAACGGGACCTCGAACTTCTCACCCGATTGCAGGGCGAGGATGTCCTTCGATTCCTCCAGCGGCACGATCCAGCGGTTGATCAGGGCCTGGGGCGGTTCCGCTTGGCGACCGAGGTCGTCGACGATGAAGACGCCGCCAGTGGATTTGAGCTGCAAGGGCGCCTGATAGGTCCGCGCCGTGGGGTTGTAGACCAGATCGAGCATCGAGAGGCTCAACTCGCCGCCGGTGATCACGGTCGGCCGCTCGCAGCGCACATAGCGGGTGTCGAACCGCCCCGACGTGCGGCGCAGCGAGTTCGGATCGTCCTCGTCCGCTTCGGCGGCGGAATGCACGATCGGGTCGTAAACGGTGATCACCTGGCCGGAGTACTCGATGGCGCGGGGGACATAGATCTTGTCGCCGAGCGCGTCGCGGATGCCGTTCGAGATCGAGGATTTCCCGTTCCCCGGCGGTCCGTACATCAGGATCGAGCGGCCCGATCCCACCGCGGGGCCAAGCTGGTCCAGCAGGTCATTGGGCAGGATCAGATGCCCCATGGCCGAGGTGAGCTGGTTCCGGGTGATCTGGATGTTGCGGATCGACTGCCGCTTGACTTGCTCGGAATAGACCTCGAGCGGCACCGGCATGGCGCCGAAATACTCCGATTGCGCCAAAGCGTCGAGCGCCCGCGCCTTGCCGTTCTCGGTGAGCTGATAGCCCATCTCGCCGCCGGAATTGGCGTGCAGCGTCCCGGTTGCCTCCACCATCCGCTGGGTGCGGGCCATGTCGATGAGTTCCTGCGTCACCGGCATCGGCAGGCAGATCGCCTTGGCCAGATCGCTCACGGTGTCGAGGTTCTTGCGGAACATCGTCTTGATGAGGATGTCGCGCATCATCACGACGGGCAGCCGCATGGCGGCAAGGGATTTCGGCGCCGGCGGTGCGAGGACCGACATCGGTTCCATGTTCATCTTGCAGCACCCCACGTCTGAGTCCGTCCGCAGTCCGTGGCCTTTGCGCCGCAGAGGCCAGCCGACCCCGCACCGCGCCGCGGACCGTTTTGCCTTTCAGGGTTTGCCAACTTAATGTGGCCACAAGTGGGCAAACCATGGTCAAGAGGCAGGAATGAAAAGGGTAAATCCGGCGCGCATGCTGGGTCTTCTCGTCGCGATGGTCGCTCTTTTCGGCGGTGCGGCGCTTCTCAAGGGCGGGTTCTATTTCGGCAAACATGAGGGAGACACGCTGCATTTCATGCAGATCGTGTTGCGGATGGAGGCCGGGCAGATCCCGCATCTCCACTTCATGACGCCGATCGGGGCGCTGGCCTTCGCGCCGTTCTCGTTTCTGATCGGGCAGGGGCTTTCGGCGGGGATGGCGATCCTCTGGGCGCAGGTCCTCGCCGCGCTGCTGATCCTGCCGGCGGTCTGGTGGGTGGCGGTGACGCGGATGGGCCCGTGGCTTGGCGCGCTTCTCGGCCTCGTGATCATGGTGCTGATGCTGGCCCTGGTCCATGGCGAGGCGGAGCGGGCGATCTCGATCTCGATGCACTACAATCGCTGGGCCTGGGCGGCGGCGTTTCTGGCGATCCTGACAGCGCTCATCGTCCCGGAGCGGCCGCGCAGCGCGCTGATCGACGGTGTGTTGATCGGCCTTATGATGGCCGTGCTGGCGATGATCAAGGCGACCTATTTCGCGGCCTTCGCGATCCCCGTTCTGGTCGCGCTTCTCGGCACCGGACAGCGCGCGGCGCTGGGCGTGGCGCTGCTCACCGGGCTGGCGGTCTTCGCGGGGCTGACGCTCTGGCTCGGCTTCGGCTATTGGACGGCCTATCTGGGCGACTTGCTGATTGTGGCGATGTCCGAAGTCCGGCCGGCGCCCGGGGAGGATTTGCAGGCGGTGATCGTGGCGCCGCTCTACAAGGGGGCGTCGCTGCTCGCCGTGGTCGCGGTGATCCTGCTCAGGCAAGCGGGGCAGACGGTGGCGGGGCTGGTACTTCTACTGCTGCTGCCCGGCTTCTTCTATGTAACCTATCAGAATTTCGGCAACGATCCGCAATGGCTCTACCTGCTGGCGATCCTGCTCTTCGCGTTCCGCCCCGGGCCCGAGGCGGTGAACGGGGCCGGCTGGAACCTGCGGCAGGCGACCCATATCGCCGGCGCGATGGCGATGGCCTTTGCGATGCCGTCCTTCTTCAATCTGGCCTTCTCGCCGTTCCGGCATTTCAGCAAGGAGGTGGAGGAATACGCCCCGGTCATCCCCGGCGATCCCCGGCTCGCCGATCTGCAAATTCCCGAGGTGCGGGCGATGCGGGTCGATGCGCGGGTCGCGCGCGACGGACCGGGATCGGGGTTGGAGGCTTTCGTCGAGGCCGCTGACCGCGATGAGCCGAACACGTTCCGGGGTGAGCGCTTTGCCTATTGCAAGATCGAGCTGGGTGTCACCGCGCATTTCCAGGCCATCGCCGACGATATCGCCGCGGCCGGACTCGATACAGGGCGCACCGCCTTTGCCGCCGATCTGTTCAACTCGTACTGGCTCTTCGGCGGGCTCGAGCCGCTGCCGGGCGGGGCGCCTTGGTATTATGGCGGGCTGCCCGGATGGGCGATGGCGGATTATCTGATCGTGCCGCTCTGCCCGCTTTCGGTGAGCGGGCAGGGGCATGTGCTGGAGGCGGTGACCGAGGCCGGCACCGAGCTTGTCGAACTGCGGCGGACCCCGCTCTACGTTCTTTACGGCAAGCCCGGATAGGGCGCGCGAGCGCGACAAAACCCTTCGAAGGGTTTTGCCAGACCTTTCGAAAGGTCTGCGTGCCCGCCGGCCGTCGCCCCCCCGGGGACCGGCCAAGTTCGGCCAGGGACCGGGAGCCGCTAAAACTCTTCGAAGAGTTTTGCCAGACCCTTCGAAGGGTCTGACCTCACGGGTATAGGCCGCGCGGAACCCGTTACCCCCCGCTCGCCTTCACCACCAGATAGGCGATCAGCGTACCCGATAGCGGAAATCCCATCGGGAAGCGTTTGCCGGTTTCCCAGCTCTTCCAGTCCGGGGCGAGCCGGCGGATCGGCGTGGCGCGCACGATCCGGTGCGCCGCAACGCCGGACAGCAGGATCGCGGCGAAGAGGAAGATCAGCCAGCTCAGATCGCCGACCGCGATATAGGGCGCGGCCGCGGCCATGAATTTCGCATCGCCCGCGCCCAGGGCTCCGGCGGCATTCAGCACCATGCCGAGGACCAGCACGACGAGCAGATGGCCGAAATGCCACAGATAGGTCTCGAGCGGCAGCAGAACCGGGCCGAGAACAATATAGACGATCGCCAGGGCATAGACCGCCCGGTTCGGGATCGTCATGTCCGAGAGATCCGACCAGGCGACATAGAGGCAGATCGGCACGACCGGGATCAGGAACCAGGCCGCGGCGGCGTCGGGCATCTCCATCGCGCGGTCAGTTCGTCACGTTGTCTTCTAGCGCCCGGAGCGCGCGCACGGCGGCCTCGAAATGCTGCGGATGGGTGTCGATGGCCTCGCGCAGGAGACCCTTGCCCATGGTCACGTCGCCCTGCTTGATGGCGCTCAGGGCAAGCGTGTGCAGCAGCTGCGCCCGCTCGACCTGGTTCATCGGCACCACCGGAAGGTCGTAATTGCGTTGCGCGCCGCGGGCGAGGACCAGGTTGTTCTTGGCGGTGAAGAGCTGCGGATCGTTGCGGATCGCATCGCCGAAGAGCCGTTCGGCGCCGGCGAAATCGCCCCGGGTCAGCTTCGAGAAGCCCCAGTTGTTGAACACACCGGCGGGTTTCGTGGTCAGTCCGGCGGCGATCTCGTAGAAGCTGTCGGCGCGCTCCCATTCCTCGTTGCTGTCGGCGACCATTGCCTCGAGCCGGTAACGTTTATAGGTCTCGTGGGTCGGCGGGATGGCGTCGAGCACCGTCTCGGCCCGCTCCCAGTCGTTGTTGCGGATCAGCGCATCGGCGAGATCGACTTCATCGGTCACGGTGGCCTCGTCATGGGCCACCACCGCGTCCCAGGCCGACACCGCCTCGGGCGCGCGTCCGGCGCGGATGAGCGACTTCGCCAGCCCCCGCATCAGGTCGATCCGGCCGGGATCGTTCGCGGCGGCGCGGGTGAAGTAGATCACCGCCTCATCCGGATCGGCGACTGTCAGCATGACGTCGTTGAGATTGGTTTCATCGACGACGTTGACGTCGCGCAGGGCGCGGTCGACCTGGGCGCTACCGGACTGGTCGCAGGCCGCCAGGAACAGGGCCCCGGTCAGGCCCAGGCTGAAGACGATGGGGTGGCGCATATTCCTGCGTCCTTTGCTGCTCTGGCCTCTTACGGCGCAGCAAGGATCACGTAGTCTCCCGTGCCCCTGCGCACCAATTGGAACGGTTCGTTCTCGTTTGCCTCGCTATAGCCCGGATCGTCGAATTTTGCGAGCGCCAAGCGCAGGTTGTCGCGGATCTGCTCGCTTTGGCCGCTATCCGTTGCAAAGGCGCGACGGAAGATGCGCACCGCTTCGCCGGTATTGCCGCGCTCCATCAGGATCACGCCGAGATTGTTCCAGGCTGCGGCGAAGCTCGGATCCTCGTCGACCGCGCGGCGCAGGAGCCGTTCGGCCTGACCGAGCCGGCCGAGCTTGAGGTTGGCGGAGCCGAGCGCGGAAAGCGTGTCGACATTGAGCCCCTGCTGCCCGGCGGCCCGCGTATAGGCCTCGAGCGCAAGTTCGTATTCGCCCGCTGCCATCAGACGGTGCCCGACGATGAGACCGTCGATATCCGATTGACCGGCCACGCCCGGAGCGAAGACCCCGTCGCCACGGTTCAGGCCGCCCGCGGAACAGGCGGCCAGGGCGGCCAGGGCCGCCAGCAACGCACCGACCCGAAAGAGCTGCATCTGCCCCTAGAAGTTGCTTCCGCTCAGCGTCTCCGCGATCCCGTAGACCGACGGCCCGATCAGGATGATGAGAAGCGGCGGCACCGTCAACATCATCGTCGCCAGCGTCATCTTCGTGGGCAGCGTGTTGGCCTTCTCCTCGGCCCGCATCACCCGCTTGTCGCGCATTTCCGAGGCATAGACCCGCAGCGCTTCGGCGATTGACGTGCCGAATTGCTGCGACTGGATCAGCACGGTGACAAAGGAGGTCACGTCCTGCACCCCGGCGCGTTCGGACATGTCGCGCAGCACGTTTGTCTTGTCCTTGCCGGCCTTCATCTCATGGGCGACGAGGTCGAACTCGTCGGCCAGAGCGGGATAGCCGGCCCGGATCTCCTCGGCGACGCGGATGATCGACTGGTCGAGCGATTGCCCGGCCTCGACGCAGACCAGCATCATGTCGAGGCTGTCGGGAAAGCCGTTGGTGATCTCTTCCTGGCGCTGGGTCTGGCGACGGTTGACCCAGTATTTCGGCGCCATGTAGCCGACGATGCCCGGCCCGAGGCTCGCCATGATCATCGTCTGGGTGGTCGGATCGCCGGTCGCCGAGGCATAGATCACGTAGACCAGGCCGACGAGCAACAGGATCGAACCAAGGGCGAACTGCGCGAAATGGAACATCCGCACCGCGTTCTTCGACCGGTAACCGGCCTGGATCAGTTTCAGCCGGCTGGCGGAGTACTCCTCCTCGTCCTTGGGTTCGAGAAAGTCGGAGTACTTCGCCAGCTTGTCGGCTGCGCCGCTGTTCTCCCGGAGCTGCTGGCCGGCCTTGGCGTGGTTCGAGGCCCGGCTGGTCCGGTTCAGCTTGTCGAGCGGGTCCTCCCGCTTCTGCAAGAGCGCCGGAAGGGTCAGGAGCACCATGATCAGCCCGAGAAATCCGATCGCGATGACCGGGCCGAAGGGTCCGACATACTCGGTCAGGAGTCCGTTGATCTGGTTGAGAATTTCCATCGCTGTGTTCCTAGACCTTGATGTCCACGAGCCGCTTCATCACCACGACATTCGCGACGAGGAAGGCGGCGACGACGAGGCAGGCCGGGATGAAGACCGGCGTCTCCTTCACCTCGTCGTAATAGTTCGGCTGGATGACGTTGATCATCACCAGGGCGAAGAGCGGAAAGACCGAAAGGAACATGCCGGACCACTTCGCCTCCGCGGTGATCGCCTTGACCCTGCGGAACAGCTTGAAACGGGACCGGATCACCTTGGCCAGGCCATCGAGGATTTCGGCGAGGTTGCCACCCGCAGTCTGCTGGATCGTCACGGCGACGGCGAGGAAGCGCAGATCCTGCATGTCCATCCGCTCGGCCATGTGCTTGAGCGCCTCGCCCATGTCGCGACCGTAAGCCGCCTCATCGGCGATCACGCCCATCTCCGAGCCGAGCGGGTCGGCCACCTCGCTGGCCACGATGCCGATCGCCGAGGCGAAGGGGTGGCCAACACGCAGGGATCGGACCATCAACTCCACTGCGTCGGGAAGCTGCTCCTCGAGCATCCCGATCCGCTTCTTGGCCTTGTTGTTGATCCAGACATAGACCCCGCCGACGCCCATGCCGATCGCGACTGCGAGACGGACCGGCGTACTCGCGGCAGTGCCGAAGGTCAGGCCGACATAGGCCACTGCGGCCAGCAGCCCCATGATCATGATGAGCTGACCGGGGGTGAACGCGATATTGGCCTTTTGCGCCTTCTGGGCGAGCATCGCATAGAGCGGGATGCCCTGGGAGTTCATGTGCTGGCTCATCTCCTTGCGGAGTTGTTCGAGCACCTCTTCGCGACCCGACCCCTTTTCGATCAGGTCGAGGCGGCGGTTGACCTTGTTGTTGAGGCTGATCGATTTGCCGAAGACCGTGAGGTAAATGCCCTCGACGAGGACCAGGACGGCAACGAAGATCAGGCCGTAGATGATCGGTTCTGCTGAGATCGTCATGTCAGATCACTCCGCAGCGATGGGTTCGAAGATTGCCGGCGGCAGGTCGTAGCCCCAGAGCTTGAAGCGCTCGGAGAAATGCGACCGCACGCCGGTGGCGGTGAAATGGCCGATGATCTTGTTGTTCGGGCCGATCCCCATGCGCTGGTAGCGGAACACTTCCTGCATCGAGATCACGTCGCCCTCCATGCCGGTGATCTCGGTGATCGAGACCATGCGGCGCGAGCCGTCCTGGAGGCGGCTGGCCTGCACGATGAGGTTCACGGCCGAGGCGATCTGCGCCCGCATCGCCTTCATCGGCATCTCGATCCCGGCCATCGAGATCATGTTTTCCAGACGGCTGATCCCGTCCCGCGCGGAGTTGGCGTGGATCGTGGTCATCGAGCCGTCATGGCCGGTATTCATGGCCTGGAGCATGTCGATGACTTCCTCGCCGCGGGTCTCGCCGACGATGATCCGGTCGGGACGCATCCGGAGCGCGTTTCTCAGACAGTCGCGCTGGGTGACCGCGCCCTTGCCCTCGACATTGGCGGGCTTCGATTCCATCCGGCCGACATGGGTCTGCTGGAGCTGGAGTTCCGCGGTGTCCTCGATGGTCAGGATGCGCTCGCTGTCGTCGATGAAGGAGGAGAGCGCGTTGAGCGTCGTGGTCTTACCGGAGCCGGTCCCGCCCGAGACGATCACGTTGAGCCGGGTCGAGACGGCGGCCTCCAGATAGGCGGCCATCTCCTCGGTGAAGGCGCCGAACTTGACGAGATCGTTGATCCCGAGCTTGTCCTTCTTGAACTTCCGGATCGAGACCAGCGAGCCGTCCACCGCGACCGGCGGCACCATCGCGTTGAAACGCGAGCCATCGGCGAGGCGGGCGTCGACATAGGGGTTCGATTCATCGACGCGGCGGCCCACGGCGGAGACGATCTTGTCGATGATCCGCAGAAGATGCCGCTCGTCCTTGAAGGTGACGTCGCTGAGCTCAAGCTTGCCGAGCCGTTCCACGAAGATCTGCTGCGGGCCGTTGATCAGGATGTCGTTGATGTCGTCATCCTTCAGGAGCGGCTCCAGCGGACCGAGACCGGTGACCTCGAAGAACAGATCCTGGTTGAGGGTCTGACGCTCCTCGCGGTTCAGGACAACGCCCATCTCTTCCAACGTTTCGGCGGAGATCGCGTTGATCTCCTGGCGCAGGTCGTTCTCGGCGGCGTTCTCCAGGGCGGCCAGGTTGAGATTGTCGAGGAGCGCCTTGTGGAGTTCCAGTTTGATCTCCGCCAGGCGTTCCTTGCGCTTCTTCTCCTTGTTGACGGGGGCGGCCTGGGCCGCCCGCCTCGGCGCTGTGGCCGCAGGCTGAAGCTTGGTCACCGCCGACGGCTCGGACGGGGCGGCGGCGGGCTTGCCGGGGGCCTGCTTCTTGTATTTGGAGAACATCGAGAACCCTTTCGCGGATCAGGCGCCGGCTTCTGCGCGCTGGTTAATCTCGTGGACGGACTTGGCGAGCTTGGCGATTTCCTTGCGCAGCGCGTTCTTCGCGATGCCCTCGGCCATCGGCACGCCATGATCGGCGTTCTGTGCGACCGCGTAGCCGCCATCGGGGAGCTGCACCTCGATCCCGATGCCGAGGCTCTCGGCGAGCCGTTTGACCCGGGCCTTGCCGCTCAGATCGGTGAATTTCGGGCCGCGGTTGAGGATGAAACGGAGCTTCTCGAAGGGCAGGTCCTCGGCCTGCATCGTGCGCTTCATCCGGAGCGTGTTCTGGGCCGAGCGCATATCCATCTCGATGGTGGCGAAATAGACATGGGCCTGTTCCAGCACCGCCTGGGTCCATTCCACCACGGTAGTCGGCATGTCGATGACCACATAGTCGAAGTTGCGCTTGGCGAACTCGATGATCCGGCTGACATCCTCCGACCCGATCAGGTCGAGTGGGATCAGCTCGGTCGGCGCGGTGAGCACCTGGAGCTTGTCCTCGTAGGACAGCAGCGCCTGCATGAAGCTGTCGGCATCCATGCCTTCGGTGTTCGACAGGAGCTCGAAGACCGCCTCGCGGCGGGGCAGGTCGAGATAGGTCGATGCGGAACCGAATTGCAGATCCAGGTCAAGCAGACAGACACGCGGCGGCGCCTTCTTGTCGATTGTGGCGAGCTCCCAGGCGAGGTTGACCGCCAGCGTCGTCGATCCGGTCCCGCCGGCCATGCCGTGAACCGGCAGTACCACCCCGTCGCGGTCATGGGAGGCCTTCAGCTTGTTCTGCATCTCGGGGGGCAGAGGCGGCTCCTCGGCCTTCCTCAGCACCCGTTCGATGGCATTGGCGAGTTCGTTTTCCGGAAGCGGGTAGGGGACGAATTCGTCACCTCCCTCGCGAAGCAGCTGGTGCAGCGAGGCCGGGCTGAGGTCTTCGGCGATCAGAATCACCTTGATGTCGCGGCCCTTTGCGGCGGCAATGATGTCGGTGATCAGCGACAGGTCGGCTTCGTCTTCGGCGTCAAGCGCGATGGCGACGAATTTCAGGGTCTCGGCGTCGGGCTGCTCGAGAAAGGCCAGTGCTTCGCCGAAGCCCAGATCGCCCCAACTCTCCCCGAGCGATGCTTCCATATCCTCGATCAGGAGATCGAAGATCTGAACGTCCCGGGAGATCGTGCAGGCCTCCAGAGGCTGCGGTTCGGGTTGCAAAAGAGCACTGCTACTCATCGGCCTCATGTCCTTCGAGACGGGATCGGTCGGGGGTCGTCACGGGGCCGGCGCGTTCTGCGCAGACCGTCCTGTCCCGTCGTCACCCATGCCCGGACCATCCGGGCGGCTTCTCCCATTGTGGGAAAACTCACGGACAATCTTGGCCAGATTGGGGCCGAAAAGCCGAAATTGTGCGGTATCTCGCGACGATGGGCGCGGAGCGGGCGGGTTGTTGACGGCCGTTCCGGGCCGGTCCTGTCGCCGCGATGCGCCCCGTCGGCGCCTATTCGGCGCCGGTGGCCTGGCCCGCGACCGTTTCCTGGATGGCCGGCGGCGGCACCGCGCTGACGATGTACTCGCGGAAAATCACCTCGGCATACTTGCCGTTCAGCACCGTTGGATGCCGCTCCACGAAGCCCGACACCTCGGTCACGGTCCGGCGGTTGCGCCGTTCGCGGCCTTCGGTGACGATCAGCGGCTGGGTCTCGCCAAACGAGGCCACCGCCTCGAGCCGCGACCGGTCGATGCCCTGACTGGTCAGGTAGAGCACCACGGCCTGGGCGCGGCGCAGGCCGAGCCCGCGATTATAGGCGCGGGTTCCGACCAGATCGGTGTGGCCATAGACCCTGAACCGGACCTCCGGAAACTGTCGGATCCAATCGGCCTGACGGCGCAGGATCGCCCGCGCCTCGGCGTCGAGCGCGGTGGAGTTGAACGCGAAGTTCACCGTCGAGGGCACCTCGGCGTCGAATCGACGTGCGAGACTGATCCGATAGGATTGCGCGCCGGTCTGCACCAGGGTGTTGTTCATCGTCGCGTTGCCGAAGGTGCCGCGATCCACGATCGAGCCGGCTTCGCTGTCGAAGGTGCTGACACCGCCGGGTTCCGTCGCGCAGCCCATCAGGGCGAGCGCCGCGGCGGAGAGTGTAAGGACTGGTTTGATCATCTCAGGCCCTCCCGGGTGCTATTCCATGACGTAGCCGTAGGACCCCGAAAAGTCCTGGCGGGCGACTTCGCCGGCGCCGCCCGTGGTGGGCGTGTCGGCGGTCCGGGCGACCCGGCCGAACAGGAACAGGTCGCGTTCGGTGGGCGGCTGGATACGGTCGGTGGGCAGGGCCAGCGCCTCGCCGCGAGTCGGAGTGACGAGATGCGGGGTCACGATGATGACCAGTTCGGTCTGCTGCCGGGTGTATTCGGCGCTGCGGAACAGCGCGCCGAGGACCGGCACGTCGCCGAGCCAGGGCACCTGGCCGGTGAGATCGGTGAAATCGTCGGACAGCAGGCCGGCGATGGCAAAGCTCTCGCCGTCGCGCATCTCCACCGTGGTGGAGGTCTCGCGGCGGCGGAAGGCGTCGATGGTGAAGCCGCCCTGGGTGATGCCGTTGGCCGGGTCGATGGAAGACACCGCCGCCTCCAGTTCGAGGTTGATCACATCGTCGTCGAGCACCCGCGGCACGAAGTTCAGTTCGACACCGAACGGGCGGAACTCGACGGTGATCACCCCGTCTTCCTGAGCGACCGGCACCGGGTACTCGCCGCCGGCGAGAAATGTCGCTTCCTGGCCGCTCAGCGCGGTCAGGTTCGGCTCCGCGAGGGTCCGGACCATGCCATTGCTTTCAAGCGCTTCGAGCAGGATACCGACTTCGAGAGCGCCGGAGTTGAAGCCGAAGAGGAACGCCCCGCTCTGGTCGCCATCGACAGTGACATTGGGCGAGGCGAGGCTGTTAGTGCCCTGAAGCCAGGTGCCGGTCTCGAAATTCAGGCCGAGATCGCCGTCGAGCACGGTGCCGCCGAGGGCCAGCGAGGACCCGAGGGATTTCGAGACGGAGCGCTGCATTTCCGCAAATCGCACCTTGAGCATGACCTGCTGGGTGCCGCCGACACTCATCAGATTCGACACCCGATCGGGCGCATAGCGTTCGGCCAGTTCCAGGGCCCGGTCCATCCTGACGATCGAACTGACCTGTCCGGACAGCACGATGCCGTCATTGGCGGTGCGAACCTCGATATGTTCGCCCGGCAGGATCTGCTGGAGCCGTTCCTTGAATTCGGCGACGTCGGGTGTGACCTGGACGTCGACATTGCTGATCAGCCGGCCATCGGCGCCGATGATCGTCAGGGTCGTCCGGCCCGGTAGCTTGCCGAGCACGTAGATCGTGCGATCCGACAGGGACGAGATGTCGGCGATGTTCGGATTGGCGATGGAAAGCTGCGCAAAGGCGGTATCGCTCTCCACGACGACGGCCCGGTTCATCGGGACGTTGAGCGAACTGGACGGCGCGCCGCGCATCACCTGAAGGGTTTCAGCCGCAACGATAGCCGGGGCACTCGACAACGCGAGCGCCAGGCCCGCGAGAATCGCATTAATCGTATTTCGATATGTCATTGTGACCTGCCTCTATCGCCACATGCGTTGCCGGGTCTTTGCCCGATCTTGCGCGGAGACTGCACTTCTTCTTTCTTTTTTTCAAGAATCAATGCATTGGGCGATTTGCTTCATGTGGATATCCGGCAACAGAAGCTCACGAACGCAAAAGGGGCGCGCCGGTCCGCTCCGGCGCGCCCCTCCCGCGATCGCAATATGTCAATTCGTGCACGGGATCGGGACATCCACGATTTCCTCGCCGCGGCGCTGCCGGACGGTGCAGACACGCTCCTCCTCCTGCTGCACGATGATCTCGGCCTCGACACCCAGGAGAGAGCGCTGATCGACCTCGATCGCTTCGGCCACGGTGTCATCCTCGGCGCCGACAAGTGCCAGCGAGAGCTTGCCGCTGGTCTGCGCCTGGGCCAGGGCGGCGACCTGTTGCGGCGTGGCCTCGACGGTCACCGTGCGGGCGATGCTTGCCTCGGACCGGTCGGCATTGGCGCTCTGGTCGACGGCGACAAGGGTCATTCCGGTCTCGATCAGTCGGGTGATGTCGCCGCTGCCATTGGGTGGCTGCCCGGTCCAGTAGATATCGACACGGTCGCCGGGGCGCAGAAAGCCCGAGACCCCGCTCGACACGTCGACGCTGATCGCAAAGGCCCGCATGCCCGAACTCAGCCGCGACGTGATGCCCGCCTCCTCGCCCGGTGCGGTGACCTTCGACGCCAAGATCGGTTCGTTGGTTTCCATCCGCCGCAGGACGACGCGGAGCTCGTCGTCACCCTGGGAGAACACCTCCTCCTCGGTACGGAAGACGCCTTCGGGCAGATGCGCCTCGACATAGCGGATCAACTGAATGTCGTCGCGGGTGATCTCCTCGCCATACTCCATCGTCCGCGTCAGGGCGACCACGTCGACGGTCGGGATGATCCGCGCCGCGTTCGCGCGTTCCTGCTGCAGCGCCAGTTCCTGTTGCTGGAAATGCCCTTGTGCCATGTAGACGGCAAATCCTGCGAGGCCGACACCGACCACCAGGACCAACCCAAACACCGCTCTCATAGCCTGCTCCTTTCGAATTCCCGAGCGGGGAACAATGCCCCCGAAATCCGCGTTCTGTCTCCATCTTGCCGCCCGATTGTGGCAATTTCGTGCCCTCGGGGGACGCCGCCGGCGCGCCGTCTACGGGAATCGTCCTCAGTTGTAGGTAATTGTGGATTCGTTCTCGATATGGGCACCGACACCTTCGCTCACATCGGCGGTGTTCTGGCCGACGATGAACCCGATGGCGATCGGCAGCATGACCAGGGCGGCGGTCAGGACCACCCAATCGACGGTTACGGCACCGCTCTCGCAGCGGCGAAACCCGGAAAGAAAGCGCTTCAGCATCGTCTGTCTCCATCGCTCCGTGATCCTGGACGTCGCCAGGTGCTGTCGCCATAAAAGCGCGTCATTGTGGCGCCGTTGCGGAAGCAAGCGGGCAATCTCTCGTCATCGACGTCCAGCCGGCCGTCGCAATAGGAAAGGGGGCCGCGGCACTGGACGCGGCCCCCTTTGCTTCGTGATCGATCGATCGAGATTACTGGTAGTTCACGATGTTGTCGGTCGTCAGCTGCGAGCTGATCGCGGTGCCGAGCGCGGTCGTGCTGTTGCCGACCGAGGTGAGAACGGCAATACCGAGGCCCACGATGGCGGCGGTCAGGACGACCCAGTCGACGGTCACGGCGCCGTCTTCGTCACGGCTGAAGTTCTTGATGAAGTTGAGCATGTGATCACTCCTCAGGGTTTCGCTTGCATATTTTGTCCCCGCCGGATCACCACGGGCCGGCCTCTCATGTGGCCCGATCCCCGACTTGGATGAGCGGATATGGCCATCCAATTCAGGCAACACTGTGGCCGGTTTCGTGCAATTTTGTAATTGTCTGAATCTGATTGGGTGCTTTGCTTAAGTCTCTGTTTGGTATTGAAAAGAATCCCCTGCGACTCTCGCGGGATCTGGCCGCGCGTTGCGAAAGAGCCGCTTGCCCGGACCAAATCCGAAGGGATGCCGTCGCCCGGGCTGGCCCAGCGTCGGGAATTCTGCGACATCTTCGGTCAAGAAAAAATGCCTCCTAGGCAGGGCAGTTGACGATGGATGCGCGTTTGGCAAGGCGGGCGGCTCTGGCCGCGGCGATCGGGCTCTGGGCGCCCGGGCTCTGGGCGCAATCCGCCTGGGACGGCGATTTCACCTTCCGTATGGTCGGGGTGCCCGAGCCGGGTGACCGGAACCGGATCACCGTGCAGGTCGCGCCGGCGGCACCCGCGGCCCCGTCCGGTCCGCCGGTCGCCGGGACCCCTCGGTCTTCCTCGCTGTCCGGAGCCGCGACCACTCCGCCGGCGCGCCGCGCGGCCGCCTATGACTGGTTCTGGGACGCCGTCGCGCCGGGGATCGAGGCCAGCGGTCCCGGACGGCTCACCCCCGCCTTGGCGGTGCTGTCGAGCGGGCCGTCCGGTCGGAAGGTGCAGACACCGCGGCTTCAGCACATGCAGGGGCTCGCCGAGGCCTATGGCCGCGACATCCTGCGCGAGACGGTGGGTACCAGCGTGTCTCCCGCGCTGGTTCTTGCGGTCATGTCGGTGGAGAGCGCCGGGCGTGTGGACGCGGTGAGCTCAGCCGGGGCACAGGGCCTGATGCAACTCATGCCCGCCACCGCCGAGCGGTTCGGCGTCACCGACCGGCTCGATCCGGCGCAGAACATCGCCGGCGGCGTGGCCTATCTCGACTGGCTCATGGGCCATTTCGAGAACGATCCGATCCTGGTCCTGGCCGGCTACAATGCGGGCGAGGGGGCGGTGCGCGATAATGAGGGTGTGCCGCCTTTCGCCGAGACCCGGGATTATGTGCCGAAGGTGCTCGCCGCCTGGACCGTCGCCCGCGGGCTCTGCCTGACGCCGCCGGAACTGGTGAGCGACGGCTGCGTCTTCGCGGCGGGCAGGGGCTAGGCGATGAGCGATCGGCCGCTCGTGCTCGATGCCGACGGGACGCTCCTGCGCACCGATATGTTGCTCGAATGCCTCTGGGCCGGTCTGGGGCGGGCGCCTTGGGCCACGATCCGCGCCGCCCTGAGCCATCTCGGCGACCGCGCGGCGCTGAAGGCGGAACTGGCGCGGATCGCGCCGCTGCGGGTCGATCTGCTCCCCGTCGAACCCGAAATCGTTGCCCTCGCGGAGGCGGCAAAGGCCGAAGGCCGCGAGGTTGCCCTGGCCTCGGCCTCGGATGCCAGCCTTGTCGAGCCGCTCGCCGCCCATCATGGCCTCTCCCGCAGCTTTGCCTCGGACGGGGACACCAATCTGAAGGGAACGACCAAGGCCGAGGCGCTGGTCGCGGCCTATGGCGAAGGCGGCTTCGACTATGCCGGCAACGATACCTCCGATCTGGCGATCTGGGAGCGCGGCGCCGATGCCATCGTGGTCGGCGACCCGGCCGGGGCCACGGCGCGGCTGGCGCCGGACCACACCGTGACCCATATCCCCGGTGGCTGGGCCTGGCGCGACCTGATGCGCGCGCTCCGGCCCCATCAATGGGTCAAGAACATCCTCCTCGTCCTTCCGGTCCTTGCGGCCCACGAGTTCGGCCTCGGCTACTTTGCGCTGGTGGCCCTTGGCATGGCCGCCTTCTCCGCCGCCGCCTCCTGCATCTATCTGGTCAACGATCTGCTCGATCTCGAAGCGGACCGTCTGCACCCGACCAAATGCCGCCGCCCCTTCGCCAGCGGCGCGGTGCCGATCGGGGTGGGGATGGCAGCGACGGTGGCATTGGCGGTGATCGCTTTGGGGCTCGGTGCTCTCCTCGGCCCGGCCTTCCTGGGCGTTGTGGTGCTCTACATGCTGCTGTCGCTCGCCTATTCGTTGCGGCTGAAGCGGCTGCGCTGGATCGACATCGCGACCTTGGCCGCGCTCTACACCCTGCGCGTGGTCGCGGGGGCGGCGGCGACGGGGGTCGAGGCCTCGGTCTTCATGCTGATCTTCATCTTCCCGATCTTCGTGACGCTCGGCTGCGTGAAGCGGCTGACGGAGCTGACCCTCGCCTCCGGCGACGACCGCCTGCCGGGCCGGGGTTACGGGCGCCCGGACCGCCCGGACCTCTTGAATGTCGCGATCCTCGGGATGGTCGGGGCGCTGGTGATCTTCTTTCTTTACTCGTTCTCCGAACAGGCCCTGATGCTCTATCCGGATCAGTGGATCCTGTGGCTGGCGCTCATTCCCATCACATGGTGGCTGACCCGGATGATCCGGCTCGGCTGGTTCGGCAAGCAGGATTACGACCCCATCGTCTTTGCCCTGAAGGACAAGCGCGGGGTCGGGCTTCTGCTCATCACGCTCGCAATGATGTTCTATGCCGCCGGGCTCTGGGAGGAGTGGATGATCCGGCTGGGGCTGATCTGAAGGGTAGAGCGGGTAAAACTCTTCGAAGAGTTTTACCAGACCCTTCGAAGGGTCCGGAGCGCGCCCGGTCATCCGGGGTCAATGGTGTGGATCGTCCGGCTCGGCACCGGTGGGGCCGAAACTCTTCGAAGAGTTTCGTCAGACCCTTCGAAGGGTCTGACCCCCGGCCCGATCGAGCAAATCGGGACCGCCCGAGCGCGCCGTCAGATCTCCATCTTCTTGAAAACCCGCTCCGGGATCGCGCGGATCACCATCATGATCGGCAGCCAGATACGCTTGGTGTAGAGGACGTTCGTCCCCTTCGCGACGGCGCGGAGGATGTCGTCGGCCACCGCCTCGGGCTGGGCCATGAAGGGCAGGCCCTCCATGCCGCGCGTCATCGCGGTGTCCACAGGGCCGGGTTTGACCGTCAGCACATGGACCCCGGCGCGGCCCAGCCTGTTGCGCAGGCCGGAGAGATAGGTGGCGAAGCCTGCCTTCGCCGCCCCGTAAACGTAGTTGCCGAGCCGCCCGCGGTCCCCTGCGACCGAACCGACCCCCACAACCGTCCCCTTGCCCTGGGCCTCCAGCACCGGCAGCGCCAGGGTCAGGAACCGGGTCGGGCCGGTGAAACTGTCGGCGATCACCCCGTCGACCAGGGCCGGATCGGCGTCGATGGCGGATTGCTCGGGCATCGAGCCCACGAAGACCGCGACATTCAGCGTCCCGCCCGCCGCCTGCGCGGCATCGAGCACGGCGGCGAAGCTGCCGGGGTCGCGGGCGTCGAAACTCACCGGTTCGGCGCGGGACGCGCCGCGTTCGGTGAGGTCCGTCGCCATCGCGTCGAGGGCGTCCATCCGCCGCCCGGCGAGGATCAGCCCGTCCCCCCGCTCCGCCAGCTTGCGGGCAAAGGCCCCGGCGATGGTCGATGTCGCGCCGAGCACGATCCAGGTGTCGCTCATGGGAGCCTCCTCAAATCCAGCCTGCGGATCATATCGGTGGCCAGCCGGCCCTCCGGATCTGCCTTTTCCACTTGCCCCAGCCATTTGGCGTGGTCGGGATACATCGCCTTGATCACCGCGCCGTCGGCGAGGGCGTCCTTGGCGAGATAGATGCGCCCGCCGGCCTCGGCGGTCATGGCGTAGAGCGCCGCGATCAGCCGTTCGGCCTGGGGCCGGTTCGGCAGGTCGACGGCGAGCGTGTAGCCCTCCATCGGGAAGGAGAGGTAATTGCCGTTGCCGGGCCCCATCCGTTTCAGCACCGCCAGCGGCGACGCCTGACCGGTTCGCGCGATCCGGTCGAGCATGGCGCGGAGCGCGTCGGCTTGCGCCAGCGGCACCACGCATTGGAACTGGTGGAAGCCGCGCTTGCCATAGAGCCGGTTCCAGTCATGGATCTTGTCGAGCGGGAAGAAGAAGGCGTCGAGTGGCCGGACGAGCGTGCGGCCATGGGCGGGGACCCGGGTGTAGTAGGCGGCGTTGAAGGCGCGCACGACGGGCGGCGACAGGGCGGCGGGCGGTGCGTCGAACGGCACCTTGCGCGGCGTCTTCGGCGGCGGCGTCAGGCCCGGGGTCAGCTCCGCCTCCTCGACGATCCCACGGCCCAGGGCAGAGCCGGTGGCGGTGCAGTCGATCCAGCCGACGACATAGGTGGCCTTGGAGCTATCGAGGAGGCGCAGATGCTCCGCCCAGTTCATGGCGCGCCGTTCGGTGACGAGCATCGCGCGCCCCGAAACGGGCTTCATCCGCAGCGTCGCCCTTGCGATCAGCCCGGTCTGGCCGAGCCCGCCCAGGGTCGCCTTCCAGATCGCGCCGGATTTCGGGGTGATCCTGCGCGCCTTGCCCTGCTGGATCAACGTGATGTCGGTGAGGTGATCGCCGAAGGACCCCGCCTTGTGGTGGTTCTTGCCATGGACATCCATGGCGACGGCGCCGCCCACGGTGGCAAAGCCGGTGCCCGGCAGCACCGCCGGCAGCCAGCCGCGGGGCGCGTAGAGCCGGACGAGGGTGCCGAGGGGCATGCCGGCCTCGACCTCGACCTCGCCGATTTCGGGATCGAAAGCGAGGATGCGGTCGAGCCCGGTCATGTCGATCAGCTTGCCGCCATCGTTCAGCGCCGCGTCCCCGTAGGAGCGGCGGTTGCCGATGGCCGGGGCGGCGACGGAAAGGTCGGGGAGGCCGGACTGGGTCTCGGGCCGCGCGACCTGGCATTCGCTCCGCTTGGCCCGGCCCCAGCCGGTGACCGTTTCACTGCGCCAGCCGGTCATCGCCTCAGCCCTTCGCCCGCATCGACATCCGCTCGGCCATCGGGAAGACCATCAGGCCGATGGCGATGGCGAACCAGAGCGTGGTGATCCGGATGATCGCGGTGGCGGGGATCGACACTTCGAGGGGCACGCCTTCGAGCGTCAGCAGTGCGACCATCGCCGCCTCCGCCCCGCCAACGCCGCCCGGAGCGCCGGTCAGCCCGCCGGCGAGGGTGGCGAAGGTAAAGATCGCCATGGCCATGAAGAGCCCGATATCGGCGCCCATCCACATCAGCAGCAGGTGGAAGGCATAGCCCTCCGCCGCCCAGCCAATCAGGCCCAGCGCGATCGCGGTGCCCATGACGGGCGCCGAAGTGAAGGCCGAGAGCGAGCGCGCGGCGGCGCGGATCCGGGCCATGATGCGGGGGAAGAGGCCGAGGCCGCGATAGATCAGCGTGGTGACCTTCGCGAGCAGCCGGGGATGGGTGGCGATATAGGCGGCGAGGAGCGCGGCGATGACCACGGGAACGGCAAAGGCAATCCCCCCGGCGCTGAGCGCCAGCGAGATCGCCAGGATCAGGGCCATGGCGGCGAGATCGGAGGCCCGGTCGACCAGGACCAGCGGCGCGGTGCGTTCAAAGGCCCAGCCGGTCTCGCGGCGGAGCCAGCGCATCCGAATGAGCTCTCCGATCCGGCCGGGCGTGACCGACATCGCGAAGCCGCCGAGGAAGTGGCGGATGTCCTGCAAGAGCCCGGTGGGCAGGCCGAGGGTGCGGGCGAAGAGGTGCCAGCGCAGGCCCCGGAAGCCGTAGTTGATCAGGCTGAGGGCGAGCAGAATCGCAAGCTGTGCCCAGCCGAGTTTGGCGATCTGGGCACGGGTCTCCTCCCAGCCCGTGGCCGCGGCGAGCCCGAAGAGCCCGGCAAGCACCACCGCGAAGAGCCCGGCCAGAAGCGCGATGTCGCGCCAGCGCCGGGACTTCTCCGCCTGGGCCTGGGGGTCGGTACTGCTCATTGTCATTGGGCCTGCGACTAGCGAAACAATAGGGCGACAATATGGTGCTGTTGCGCATACGGAAACGATTTCTCCGTGGGCGGGCGGAGCCAAATTGAGGCGCTGCCGCGCCGCTCTTACTCAGCCAGCGGCCGGTGATCGCATCGGGCCCGGCGCCGCGCCTTTGGCGGCCGGGGCATGAGTATTTTGGGCCAAATGAAGCGGGGGTCAGGTGGCGAAGAGCTCCGCCCAATCCGGGTGACGCGCGCGCTGGGCGTTCACGTAAGGACAGAGCGGGACGATCTTGAAGCCCTCGCTGCGGGCATCGGCGAGGAGGCGCTGGAGGAGCGCCCAGGCGTAGCCCTTGCCCTCGAGGGCCTTCGGGACGCCGGTGTGGTCGGCGATGACCAGGGTCGGGGAGAGGATCGAGAGGGTGAGTTCCGCCTCGCCCGCCTCGGTGCGGATCACGTAGCGCGCCTTGGAGCCCTCGCGCTCAAAGGCGATCTCCGGTCCGGTGTCCGGCGCGGCATCAGACAATGCGGGCCTCGGTGGCGGCGCGCAGGTCTTCGTGGCTGACGCCGGGGGCGCATTCGACGATCTGGAGCCCCTTATGGGCCACATCGAGCACGCCGAGATTGGTGATGATCCGGTCCACCACGCCCTTGCCGGTCAGCGGCAGGGTGCACTCCTTGAGCACCTTCGAGGCCCCATGCTTGTTCTGGTGGTCCATCACCACGACGACGCGGCCCACACCGGCGACGAGGTCCATGGCGCCGCCCATGCCCTTCACGAGCTTCCCGGGGATCATCCAGTTCGCCAGATCGCCGTGTTCGCTCACCTCCATGGCGCCGAGGATGGCCATGGCGATCTTGCCGCCCCGGATCATGCCGAAGCTGGTGGCGCTGTCGAAATAGGCGGTGTTGGGCAGTTCCGTGATGGTCTGCTTGCCGGCATTGATCAGATCGGCATCGACCTCGTTCTCGGTCGGAAACGGCCCCATGCCGAGCATCCCGTTCTCCGACTGGAGCGTCACTGTCATGCCCTCGGGGATGTAGTTCGAGACCAGGGTGGGGATGCCTATACCGAGATTGACATACATCCCGTCCTCAAGCTCGGCGGCGGCGCGGGCGGCCATTTCGTTGCGGTCCCAGGGCATGTTCAGTCCTCCTCGACGGGTAGCAGGCCGCGCTCGGAGAACACCTCCTTCGCGGTGAAGATGGCGTTCAGCGCGGCCGGAAAGCCCGCATAGACGGCCATCTGCATGATGGTTTCGACGATCTCATTCGGGGTGAGCCCGACATTCAGGCCGGCACCGATATGGACCTTCAGCTGAGGCTGGGCGTGGCCCAGCGCGGTTAGTCCCGCGATGGTCGCAATCTGGCGCTGACGCAGGTCGAGCCCCGACCGCTGATAGATATCGCCGAACGGGAATTCTATGATGTAGCGAGCCAGATCGGGGGCCACGTCCTGCAGCGCATCGATAACGCGCTGGCCCTGCTCCCCATCGACCTCGGCCAGCCTGGCGAGCCCGTCGGCATATCTGTCCCGGGTCGTCATCCGGTCAGGCGGCGCGGGTGGTGCGTTGCTCGATCCGTTTCTCGTGCTCGCCCTGGATCAGGCGGTGCACGTAGATGCCGGGCAGGTGGATCGTGTCAGGATCGAGGGAGCCCGTCGGCACGATCTCCTCCACCTCCATCACGCAGGTCCGGCCGCACATTGCCGCGGGCGGGTTAAAGTTGCGCGCGGTCTTGCGGAAGACGCAATTGCCGGTCTCATCGGCCTTCCACGCCTTGACGATGGAGAGGTCGGCGAAGATGCCCCGCTCCATGATGTAGGTCTCGCCGTCGAAGTCCTTGTGTTCCTTGCCCTCCGCGATGACCGTGCCGACCCCGGTGCGGGTGTAGAAGCCGGGGATGCCGCAGCCGCCGGCCCGCATCCGTTCGGCCAGGGTGCCCTGAGGGTTGAACTCGATTTCCAGCTCGCCGGAAAGGTATTGCCGCATGAATTCGTCGTTCTCGCCGACGTAAGAACTCATCATCTTCTTGATCTGCCGGGTGTCGAGCAGCTTGCCGAGCCCGAACCCGTCCACGCCGCAATTGTTCGAGGCGATGGTGAGGTCCTTGATGCCGCTCTCGACGATGGCGTCGATGAGCAGTTCCGGAATGCCGCAGAGGCCGAAGCCGCCGGCTGCGATCGTCATCCCGTCATGGAGGAGGCCGCCCAGCGCCTCTTCTGCGGAGCCGTAGACCTTCTGCATCGCTCTCTCCCATCTGATTTGCGTTTCTATGCGGGCGGTCGGGCGGGGAGTCAATCGCTGCGCCGCGGCGAAGGGGCGGGCGGGGCCCAATAGGCCCGGGCGTCCGGTGGCAGCTTGGCCAGCGCCCGGTCGAAGGCGGCTTGATCGACATGGGCCCGGAGCGCGCCGGCGACATCGGCGATGGCGCTGGGCGGGGCGAAGTTGTGGGCCTGGCGGACAGCCAGCACCTCGGCGGTGAGGGTGTCGCGGTCGGCGAAGGGTTCCGGCGCGGCGTCCGGGTCCCAGCCCGCCACGAAGATCGCGCGCAGGACCGTCGGCAACGCATCAGCGAAGGTCAGGCCCTCAGCCACGGTGAGGCGCCGGCGGAACACGATCAGAACGGCTTGAGCGGTCGTATAGGCCACGTTCCGGCTATGGGCGCCGAGCCGGTCGCGCAGGTCCTCGATGAAGGCGTCGTAGTCGCGTGTGGCGTGGCGGTATTCCGGCGGCATCGGCATGGCGCCGCCTCAGGACGCCTTCCTGCGCCGCGTCCCCTTCTTCGCCGCCTTTTCGGCGATGAGCTGGACGGCCATTTCCATCGTCACCGCCTCGGGCTCGGTGCCCTTGGGGATCGTCGCATTGACCTTGCCCCATTTGACGTAAGGCCCGTAGCGGCCATCGAGCACCTGGACCGGGCCGCCCTCATCGGGGTGCTCGCCGAGCTCCTTCAGTGCCTTCGCCGCCGTGCGGCCCCGGCCCGGATTGGCGCGCTTGTGGTCGATCAGTTCCACGGCCCGGTTGATGCCGACCTCGAAGACCTCCGACGGTTCCTTGAGATTGGCATAGACCGGTTTCGCATCGCCGGGGAGCTGATGCATCAGGTAGGGCCCGTAGCGCCCGAAATTGGCGGAGATCATGCCGCCCGAGGGATGCGCGCCGACCTCGCGAGGCAGGCTGAGCAGGGTCAGCGCCTTCTCAAGGGTCATCTCGTCGGGCAGCCAGCCCTTTGGCAGGCTGGCGCGGGGTGGTTTGGGATTGTCGTCGGTCCGCTCGCCGCGCTGGACATAGGCACCGAACCGGCCGGAGCGCAGACTGATCTCGTCGCCCTCATCGACCCCCAGCACCCGGTCGCCGGTCTCCGCCGCCTCGCCGCCGATGGGCCGCGTATAGCGGCAGTCGGGGTAGCGGTTGCAGCCGACGAACCCGCCGGTGCGCGAGGTCTTCAGATGCAGCCGGCCCACGTTGCAGAGCGGGCAGGTGCGCGGGTCAAGCCCATCCTCGCGCGGGGGATAGAGCTGCGGGGCAAGCGCGTCGTCGAGCACGTCGAGCACCTCGGTGATCCTCAGTTCCGAGGTCTCTTCGATCGCCTTGTGGAACTCGCGCCAGAAGCTCGCCAGCAATTCCTTGTAGTTCCGCGACCCGGCGCTCACATCGTCCAGCATCGTCTCCAGATCGGCGGTAAACTCGTAGCCGACGTATTTGCGGAAGAAGTTCAGCAGGAAGATCGTGACGATCCGGCCCTTGTCCTCGGGGATCAGGCGGCCCTGATCCTTGCGGACATATTCGCGGTCCTGGATCGTGGTAACGATGGAGGCATAGGTGGAGGGGCGGCCGATGCCGAGCTCCTCCATCTTCTTGACGAGCGTCGCCTCGGTGTAGCGCGGCGGGGGCTGGGTGAAGTGCTGATCGGGGCGCACGGATGTCTTGGTCAGTGCCTCGCCCTGGGCCAGTTGCGGCAGGCGGCGGGCGTCGTCACCCTCGCCGGCATCGTCGCGGCCTTCCTCATAGACCTTCATGAACCCGTCGAAGAGGACCACCTGCCCGGTGGCGCGCAGGCCCACCTGGCCGTCATCGCTGCCGATCTCCACTGTCGTGCGTTCGAGGCGGGCGGCCTCCATCTGGCTCGCGAGCGTCCGTTTCCAGATCAGATCGTAGAGCTTGCGCTGGTCGGCATCGGCGATCCGGAGGCTCTCGGTATCGGCGGCCATGTCGGTGGGCCGGATGCACTCATGGGCCTCCTGGGCGTTCTTGGCCTTGTTCTTGTACATCCGGGGACTGCCGGGCACGTAATCCGCGCCATAGCGGGCGGCGATGGCGTCGCGTGCGGCATGGACCGCCTCGGGCGCCATATCGATGCCGTCGGTGCGCATATAGGTGATGTGGCCGGCCTCGTAGAGCCGCTGCGCCGCGCCCATGGTCTGCCTTGCGCCCATGCCGAACTTGCGGCTCGCCTCCTGTTGCAGGGTGGAGGTCATGAAGGGGGGCGAGGGGTTGCGGCTGCCGGGCCTGGCCTCGACGGAGGTGACGGTGAGGTCGCGGGAGGTCACCGCCTGCACCGCCATTTCGGCCTGGGTCGCGTCTTCGAGGTCGAACTTGTCGAGCTTCTTGCCGGCGAGGCTGAAGAGGCGGGCCTCGAAATCCTGCCCCCGGGGGCTTTGCAGGGCGGCGGTGACCGACCAGTATTCGCGGGGATCGAAGGCCTCGATCTCCATCTCGCGCTCGACGATGAGCCTGAGGCAGACCGATTGCACCCGGCCCGCCGACCGCGCGCCCGGCAGCTTGCGCCAGAGCACGGGGGAGAGGTTGAAGCCGACGAGATAGTCGAGGGCTCGGCGGGCGAGATAAGCCTCCACCAGCGGCGCGTCGACCTCGCGCGGCTCCGCCATGGCCTTGGTCACCGCATCCTTGGTGATCGCGTTGAAGGTGACCCGTTTGACCGCCGTGTCCTTCTTGATCGACCGGCGTTTGGTGAGCGCCTCCTGAAGGTGCCAGGAGATCGCCTCGCCCTCGCGATCCGGGTCGGTGGCGAGGATCAGGGTGTCGTCGTCCTTGAGCGCGTCGGCGATCGCCTTGACGTGTTTCTTGCTGTCATTGGCGACCTCCCAGGTCATCGCGAAATCGGCGTCGGGGTCCACCGAGCCGTCCTTGGGCGGCAGGTCGCGGACATGGCCGTAAGAGGCGAGCACCGTGTAATCGGGGCCCAGATATTTGTTGATTGTCTTGGCCTTGGCAGGGGATTCGACGACGACGACAGGCATGGGGGCTTTCGCTGGAAAAGGGCAGGGCCGTTGGCGGCGAAAGATGTGGGGGGTGTCCGGGGATTGTCAATGCACAGGTCGGAGGGTGTGGGGCGATGTGGCCATCACGCCCTTTGGGCGTGCGACTTCTCGGCCTGCCACGGGCGCCGGCGCTGCGGTTCGGCCCTCAGCCGACCCGGGCAAGCAACCCGCCCGGCTGACGCTCGATCCGGCCGGTCAGTTCGAGGTCGAGGAGGACCGGAGAGATATCCGCCGACGGCGCGGCGAGATCGCGCAGAAGTTGATCTTCGGCCACCGGCGAGGGGCCGAGCCGGTCGAGGATCTGCCGATGCAGCGCGTGGGCGTCGCGCTGGGGCCGGGGCGGAGCGGGGAGCGCGGGGTTCGGCGCCGGCTCTGCCGCGAGCGGCAGGTCGCGCTGGACCGGTTCCCGCGCCTCTCCCAGCACTTCAAGCACGTCGTCGGCGCCGCGCACCAGTCGCGCCCCATCGCGGATCAGCATGTTGCAGCCAGAGGCCCGCCCGTCGAACGGATGGCCCGGCACCGCCAGCACCTCGCGCCCCTGGTCGAGCGCGGTACGGGCGGTGATCAGGCTGCCGGACCGCGCCGCGGCCTCGACCACGACCACCGCCTTCGCCAGGCCCGAAATGATCCGATTGCGGGCTGGGAAATGCCGCGCCTGGGGCGTGAGGCCCATGGGCTGCTCGCTGAGCCGCAGCCCGTCGCGCCCGATCCGGCCCGCTAGCGCCGTGTTCTGCGGCGGATAGATCACGTCCACCCCGCCCGCCTGCACCGCCACGGTCCCGGATCCCATCGCCGCGTCGTGGGCGGCTGCGTCAATCCCGCGGGCGAGGCCGGAGACCACGACATAACCCGCCTCGCCAAGCCCTTTCGCCAGCGCCGCAGCCATCCGCGTGCCGAGCGACGAGGCGTTTCGCGCGCCGACAAGGGCGACCATGGGCCGTTGCAGCAGACTGATCTTTCCGAGGGCCCAGAAAAGCGGCGGGGCATCCTCAATCTCGGCCAGCGTTTCCGGATAGGCGGCCTCGCTGAAACAGACCAGCCGGGCCCCGGCCTGGGCGGCGGCGCGCATCTCGGCACGCGCCACGCCTTCGGGGCAGGGCTCGTACTCACTGGCGCCAGCGGCACGCGCGACCTCCGGCAGGGCGGCCAGGGCGGCCGCGGCCGAGCCATGCTCCGCCATCAGGCGGCGATAGGTCGTGGGTCCAACGCGGCGAGAGCGCAGCAGGCGGAGACGGGACAGCCGGTCATCTTCCGTGGTGGGTGGGAGTGGGGGGTGAGTGGAAGAAGTGGGTACTCCAGCCATCCTTCGCTCCGACCTGCTACAGAATCAGCATTAGGTGCTTGGGGTTAACGAGTCGTGAATCGCCGTCGAATTCCCCTGGTCAGTCCAGAAATTCCCAACTGTCCGCCCCGTCGAAATGCCGGATCCGGATATCCCGCCAGACCTCCGGCGGCGCCATGCGCATGTTCACCGAAAGCCGTTCCGAAGGGTCTGTCCCTGGCACGGACCGGTAATGGGTGACGGAACCGCAGATCGGGCAGGCGCAGAAGGCCAGCGAGCGGTCGCCCCGCATATAGCCCCGCGTTTCCCCCTCCAGCACCACCTCGTCGACCCGGTAATGCGCCCAGAGCGCGCCGTAGCGGCGGCAGGCGGAGCAGTTGCAGGAGACCAGCCATTGCGGGGCATAGGGCACCTTCCAGCGCACCGCGCCGCAGAGGCAGCTTCCGAATATCGCCGGCATCGCGCTCCTCCCCGTATCAGGCCGCCGCGCCGCCCACGGTCAGCCCGCCGATCAGCAGCGAGGGCTGGCCGACCCCGACCGGCACCCATTGCCCGGCCTTGCCGCAATTGCCGATGCCGGGGTCGAGTGCCATGTCGTTGCCGATCCCGCGCACCTGTTTCAGTGCGGTGGGCCCGTCGCCGATCAGGGTCGCACCCTTCACCGGCGCGCCGACCTTGCCGTCCTGCACCCGGTAGGCTTCGGTGCAGGAGAAGACGAACTTGCCGTTGGTGATATCGACCTGTCCGCCGCCGAAGCCCACGGCATAGATCCCGTCCTTCAGATCGGCGACGAGACTCTCGGGCTCGGCGTCGCCGCCCAGCATGTAGGTGTTGGTCATCCGGGGCATCGGGATATGCGCATAGCTCTCGCGCCGCCCGTTGCCGGTGGCCGCCACCGCCATCAGCCGGGCGTTCTGGCGGTCCTGCATGTAGCCCACGAGCACGCCGTCTTCGATCAGCACGTTCTTGCCCGAGGGGGTGCCCTCATCGTCCACCGTGAGGCTGCCGCGCCGGTCCGGGATCGTGCCGTCATCGAGAACGGTCACCCCCTTGGACGCCACCTGTTGACCCATAAGCCCGGCGAAGGCCGAGGCGCCCTTGCGGTTGAAATCGCCCTCAAGCCCATGGCCCACCGCCTCGTGCAGGAGCACGCCCGGCCAGCCGGGGCCGAGCACCACGTCCATCACGCCCGCCGGGGCGGGTTCCGCGTCGAGATTGACCAGGGCCACGCGGAGCGCCTCGCGCGCCACCGGCTGCCAGTGGTCCGGCGCCATCAGCCCGGCGAGCCCCATCCGCCCGCCGCCGCCGGTGCCGCCCGATTCGCGGCGGCCGTTTCCCTCGACGATGACCGAAATGTTCAGCCGCGCCATGGGGCGGATATCGCTGACGACCCGGCCTTCGGGGCGCAGGATCACCACCTCCTGATGGGAGGCGGCGAGGGTGGCGGAGACCTGCACGACCCGGGGGTCGAGACCCCGGGCGAAGGCATCGATCTCGCGCAGAAGCTCGATCTTCACCGGGAACTCCGCCTCCTCCATCGGGTCGGCATCGGTGTAGAGCTTCCGGTTCGTCGCAACCGGCGCCTCGGCCAGAACGCCGCCGCCATCGCCCACGGCAAGCCGGGCCGTCGCTACCGCGCGCTTCAGGGCATGTTCGTCGATGGTGGTTGAATGGGCATAGCCCGCGGTCTCTCCGCGCACGGCGCGCAGGCCGAACCCCTCGGACGCATCGTAGCTCGCGGTCTTCACCCGGCCGTCGTCATAGGCCAGCACCTCGGACCGCCGCCGCTCCAGAAACAGCTCGCCGTCATCGGCGCCGGCCACCGCCTCGCGCACCAGGGCAAGCGCGCGGTCCTGATCGAGGGCGGTCTCGAAGGGTCGGAACGGTTCGGCGGCCATGGTGGGCTCCTCGGGCGTCTGGGAAACGGTTGGATTGGGATCGAAAAAGACGGTTTGACGCAACTGCGCGTCTTGTGGCTCGCGCAAGGATATGGGAAGAGCACGGGCGAAGACAACGGGGGCATCGAGCCCCATAGGATCGGTGTCGCCCGCGCCACGCGCCCTACCTGCGCCTCGGGCCGGGACGCCAGTCAGACAGGGTTCGAGATGGCCTTATTTGCATCGCCGAAGACGCTCTTGCGCACGCTTGCCACGTTTCCGCTTCTGCTGTTGAGCGCTGTCGCGGCACAAGCCCAGCCGTTCGAGGGGCTCGAAGTGATCGGCGCGCCGGAGCCCGGCGGGCTCGGCTTTCAACCGGCCGCGACCGAACTGGCCCGTGACCTGCAATGGCTCGACGGGATGCTGCTGATCATCATCACCGTGATCACGCTCTTCGTCGTCGCCCTGCTGGCCATCGTGATCCTGCGCTACAATTCGCGCTCGAACCCTGAACCCGCGACCTTCACCCACAATTCGCCGCTCGAGGTGACCTGGACCGTGGTGCCGATCGTCATCCTGGTCTTCATCGGGGCGTTCTCGCTGCCGATCCTGTTCAAGCAGCAGGAGATCCCGGTCGCCGACGTCAACATCACCGTGACCGGCTATCAGTGGTTCTGGGGCTATGAATATGTCGACGAGGGTATCCTCTTCGACAGCTACATGATCGGTTACGGCGAGGGGAACCTGAACCCGGAGATCGAGGCGCAGCTCGTCGAGGCGGGCTATACCGCCGACGAATTCTTGCTGGCCACCGACAACCCGGTTGTGGTTCCGGTGAACGCCACGGTGGTGATGACGGTCACCGCGGCGGACGTGATCCATTCCTGGACCATCCCGGCCTTCGGGGTGAAGCAGGACGGGGTGCCTGGGCGTTTCGCCCAGCTCTGGTTCGCCGCCGAGCAGGAAGGCATCTATTTCGGCCAGTGTTCGGAGCTTTGCGGCAAGGACCACGCCTATATGCCGATCACGGTAAAAGTGGTGAGCCAGGAGGAATACGACGCCTGGCTGGAGACCGCGAAGCTGGAATTCCCGGCCTGATCCGGCCCTGTCCCGGGGAGCAAGGATGACCGACCAGACCGCCCAGACGATCCCGCAGGAGGCGCAGTTCGGCGACTATTTCGCCCTGCTGAAGCCCCGGGTGATGTCGCTCGTGGTCTTCACGGCGCTGGTCGGGCTTCTGGTCGCGCCGGGAACGGTGCATCCCTATATCGCCTTCGTCTCGATCCTCTGCATCGCGGTGGGCGCCGGAGCGTCGGGCGCGCTCAACATGTGGTGGGACGCCGATATCGACGCGGTGATGCGGCGCACGAAGCGCCGCCCGATCCCCTCGGGCCGGGTGGCCCCAGACGAGGCGCTGGGCATCGGGCTCGCGCTCTCCGGCTTCTCGGTGATCCTGCTGGGGCTGGCCGCGAACTGGCTCGCCGCCGCGATCCTGGCCTTCACGATCTTCTTCTATGCCGTCATCTACTCCATGTGGCTGAAACGCTCGACGCCGCAGAACATCGTCATCGGCGGCGCCGCGGGGGCCTTCCCGCCGCTCCTTGGCTGGGCATGCGCCACAGGTGCTGTGAGCCTGGAAGCCTGGCTGATGTTCGCGCTCATCTTCATGTGGACGCCGCCGCATTTCTGGGCGCTCGCGCTCTTCGTGAAGACCGATTACGGCGATGCGGGCATCCCGATGCTGACCGAGACCCATGGCCGGCGCGCAACGCGCAACCACATTCTGGCCTACACCCTGCTGCTGGTGCCGGTCTCTCTGGGTCTCGCCCTGACCTCCATCGGCGGGCCGGTCTATCTGGCGACGGCACTGGTGCTGAACGTGCTCTTCTTGAAGGGCGCCTGGGCGATCTGGCGCCGGTCCGAAGAGGTTGCCGAGGCCGACAGCTACCGGACAGAGAAACAGGTCTTCAAACTCTCGCTCACCTATCTCTTCCTGCATTTCGGGGCGCTTCTGGCCGAGGCCGCTTTGCGCCCCTGGGGCTTGGGGGGCTGGTGATGGCGATCCGGGTCGAACATGAGTTGCATGAGCGCCGCCGGGGCCGCAATCTCGGGATGCTGGGGGTTCTGCTGGCGCTGGTGGCAATCGTCTTCGGCCTCACGGTGGTGAAGGTCACCAATCTCGACAATATCGCCCAGTTCGAGCGTTTCGACCACGCGCCGCGCCCGTTGCTCGACCCCGAGGTGCAGGAGGCGATGCGCGCCGCGACGGGAGCGCCGGCCGCAGCGGCGGAGGAGACCGGCCAATGATGCGCCTCTTCAACATCTTCCCCGACGGGCCCGTGCGCACCGCCGCACAGGCGGTGACAGTCGTGGTCTTCATGGGCGGGCTCGCCTGGGCCTCGGTGCCGTTCTATGACTGGTTCTGCCGCGTCACCGGTTTCGGTGGCACCACCAATGTGGCGACCGATACCGATGTCGACATCCTCGACCGCGCCATCCGGATCCGCTTCGACGCCTCGCTCGAACGCGACATGCCGTGGAGCTTTACGCCGGTGGAGCGGGAGATGACCGTGCGGATCGGCGAAACGGCGCTCGCCTTCTACGAGGCGCACAATCCCACCAGCCGGCCCATCGCAGGCTCGGCGAGCTATAATGTGGCGCCCTACGATGCCGGCTTCTTTTTCGACAAGGTGCATTGCTTCTGCTTCGAGGAGCAGGTGCTGCAACCGGGCGAGACGGTGCTGATGCCGGTGAGCTTCTTCGTCCACCCGGATATCGTGGACGACCGCGAAGGCCAGTACATCCACACCATCACGCTCGGGTATACATTCTACGAAATCGACCTGCCGGAGAACGCCGAGCAGGCCGCCCTCGACCTGACCATCGGGACCGACTGACATGGCGCATGCAAAAGACCACGATTACCACATCCTGAACCCCTCGATCTGGCCCCTGGTGGCCGCGGTCGGGGCCTTCACGATGCTCTTCGGCAGCGTCCTCTGGATGCACGGCTCCGGGCCCTGGTTGTTCCTGATGGGCCTTGTCGCGATCTTCTACTCCATGTGGGCCTGGTGGGGCGAGACCATCGTCGAGAACGGGGCCGGCGACCACACGCCAGTGGTGCGGATCGGCCTGCGCTACGGCTTCATCCTCTTCATCATGTCGGAGGTGATGTTCTTCTCCGCCTGGTTCTGGTCGTTCTTCAAACACGCCCTCTACCCGATGAACGAATATGTGGGCTCGACCTACATCCCGGCGGAGTTCTATCAGGTCAACGCCTTCGATCTGCCGCTGATGAACACCCTTGTCCTGCTGCTCTCGGGCTGTGCGGTGACCTGGGCGCACCACGCTCTGGTCCATGGCGGCCCGCGCAAGGATATCGAGAACGGGCTGCTCATCGCCGTGATCCTCGGCGTCGCCTTCACCTTCCTGCAAGGCTACGAGTACCGCTATCTGCTGGTGGAGCAGGACTGGACCTTCGGCGGCGACAAGTTCTTCTCGAACTTCTTCATGGCCACCGGGTTCCACGGGCTGCACGTCATCATCGGGACGATCTTCCTCTTCGTCTGCTACATGCGGGCGCGGGCCGGGCATTTCACCGCCGACAACCATGTCGGGTTCGAGGCGGCGGCCTGGTACTGGCATTTCGTCGACGTGGTGTGGCTGTTCCTCTTCTTCGCGGTCTACATCTGGGGCATCTGAGCCCCGCCCCGGGGGCGTGATGCGGCTGATCTTTCCGGTTCTGCTGGGATTCGCGGGCTGCGGCGTGCTGCTCTGGCTCGGCTTCTGGCAGGTGGAGCGGCTGGCCTGGAAAGAGGGCATTCTGGCCGAGATCGAAGGCCGGATCGGTGGGGCGCCGGTGGCCGTGCCGGAGACGCCCGACCCGGGGGCCGACCGCTACCTGCCCGTGGCCATCGATGCACGGGTCACCGGCGAACCCCTGCGCGTCCTGATGTCCACCCGGGACGAGGGGGCGGGATTCCGCATCATCGCACCGGTGGAGAGCGGGGGCAGGGCGCTCCTGGCCGATCTGGGCTTCGTGCGCGACGAAATCCCCGCCTTCGATCTGCCCGAAACCCCGCTCCGCATCACCGGCAACCTGCACTGGCCCGACGAGGTCGACCGCTGGACGCCGGAACCGGACGGGGAACTCTGGTTCGCCCGCGACGTGCCCGCCATGGCGGAGGCGCTCGGCACCGAACCGGTCCTGATTGTCGCGCGCCGGATCGACGGGGCCGATCTGGTCCCCCGGCCCTTGCCCGTGGGCACCGAGGGCATCCGCAACGACCATCTCGAATACGCGATCACCTGGTTCGGGCTTGCCCTGGTCTGGGCGATCATGTCAGGAGCGCTGATCCTGCGCACGATCCGCCGAAAGGGCGAGGCATGAACTACATTTCCACCCGTGGCGCCGCGCCGGTTCTGGGCTTCGAGGCGGCGATGATGACCGGGCTCGCCCGCGATGGCGGCCTCTATGTGCCCGAAACCGTGCCGGAACTGAGCCCGCCCGAGATCGCCGCGCTGGCCGGGCTGCCCTACGAGGAGGCCGCCTACCGCGTGATGGCGCCCTTCATCGGCGACACGTTCGGCGAGGCCGAATTCCGCAGTCTGATCGACGCCGCCTATGCCGGCTTCGGACATCCGGCCCGGGCGCCCTTGAAGCAGCTCGGGCCCAACCACTCCCTGCTGGAGCTGTTCCACGGGCCGACGCTCGCGTTCAAGGATTTCGCGATGCAGCTCATCGGCCAGATGTTCCAGGCCGCTCTCACACGCTCCGGTGAGCGCATCACCATCGTCGGCGCCACCTCCGGCGACACCGGCTCCGCGGCCATCGAAGCGTTCCGGGGTCTCGCCAATGTCGATGTCTTCATCCTCTACCCCCATGGCCGCGTCTCTGAGGTGCAGCGCCGGCAGATGACCACGGCGCGCGAGAACAACGTCCATGCCCTCGCCGTGGACGGGGATTTCGACACCTGCCAGGGCCTCCTGAAGGACATGTTCAACGATTTCACCTTCCGCGACGAGGTGCGGCTGGCGGGGGTGAACTCGATCAACTGGGCAAGGGTGCTGGCCCAGGTCGTCTATTACTTCACCGCCGCCGTGAGCCTCGGCGCGCCGCACCGCAAGGTCAGCTTCACCGTGCCCACGGGCAATTTCGGCGACATCTTCGCGGGCCATGTGGCGCGGGCCATGGGACTTGGCATCGACAAGCTCGTCGTCGCCACGAACCAGAACGACATCCTGCACCGCGCGCTCTCCACCGGCGCCTATATGACCGAGGCCGTGCAGCCCTCGATCAGCCCGTCGATGGACATCCAGGTCAGTTCCAATTTCGAGCGCGCGCTCTTCGATGCCTATGGCCGGGACGGGCCGGTGGTGGCGGCGCAGATGGACGAGCTGAAGGCCACCGGCGGCTTCACCATTTCGCAAGGCGCGCTGCAATCCCTGCGCGAGGGCTTCGCCTCGGGCCGTGTCAGCGAGGCGGACACCTCCGCCACCATCACGCGGATTGCCGAGGAGACCGGCGAGGTGCTCTGCCCCCATTCCGCCGTCGGCGTCGCCGTGGCCGAGCAGCACCTGACCGACACCCCCATGGTCACGCTTGCCACCGCCCACCCGGCGAAGTTCCCCGATGCCGTGGAGGCGGCCACCGGCCTGCGGCCCCCTCTTCCCTCCCGCATGGCCGATCTGTATGAGCGTCCGGAACGGGTGACGCGAGCCCCCGGGGACCTCGCCGCCGTGGAGGAGATCATCAGGGAACGGACCGCAGTTTGACCGTCCAGTCGCACACGCTGCCCAACGGCTTTCGCATCGTCACCGAACATATGCCGGGGCTGAAAAGCGCCTCCATCGGCGTCTGGGTCAAGGCCGGGGGGCGCCATGAGCGGGCCGACCAGAACGGCATTGCCCATTTTCTCGAACACATGGCGTTCAAGGGCACCAAGCGCCGCACGGCCCGGCAGATCGCCGAGGAGATCGAGGATGCCGGCGGCTATATCAACGCCTATACCTCGCGGGAGATGACGGCCTATTACGCGCGGGTCCTCGAGGACGATATCGCACTCGGCCTCGACATCATCGCCGACATCATTCTCAATCCGGTCTTCGATCCGCGCGAGATCGAGGTGGAGCGCGGCGTGATCCTCCAGGAAATCGGCCAGTGCCATGACACGCCGGACGATATCGTCTTCGACTGGTTGCAGGAGGCCGCCTATCCCGACCAGCCCCTCGGCCGCCCGATCCTCGGCGCGCCTGACCGGGTAAGCTGTTTCGGCCGCGACGATCTGGCCCGGTTCGTGGCCGAGCATTATGCGCCCGGCGAGATGATCCTCGCCGCCGCCGGGGCGGTGGATCACGACGCCATCGTGGCGCTCGCCGAGGCGCATTTCGGCGCCATGGAGGTGCCGGGCCCGGTGCTGACCGCGGAGCCGGCGCGGTTCCTGGGCGGCGAGCGTCGCGAGGTGCGGGACCTCGAACAGGTGCATTTCGCCCTCGCCCTCGACGGGCCCGACTACCGCGATCCGGCGATCTACACCGCGCAGATCTACTCCATTGCGCTCGGCGGCGGTATGTCCTCGCGGCTCTTCCAGACCATCCGGGAGGAGCGCGGGCTCTGCTACACGATCTTCGCCCAGTTCGGCGCCTATGCCGATGGCGGCATGACGACGATCTATGCCGGCACCGCCGCCGATCAGATCGGCGAGTTGGCGATGCTGACGGCGGATGAACTAAAACGCGCCGCCGGCGATATCGATGCTGCCGAAGTGGCCCGCGCCCGGGCGCAGATGAAGGCCGGGCTGCTCATGGGTCTCGAAAGCCCCTCCGCGCGCGCCGAGCGGTTGGCGCGGATGACGGCGATCTGGGGCAAGGTGCCCAGCATCGAGGAGACCATCGAGCGCATCGACGCCGTCACCACCGGCGACATCCGCGCCTTCGGCGAGACCATGGCGACCCGCGCCGCCGCTGCGCTCACGCTCTACGGCCCCATCGACCGCGCCCCGGACCTCACCTCGCTGAAAGAACGGCTCGCGGCCTGATGCTCAGGGCCCGGCGCAGGCTCCGGCTCGAGACCGAGCGCCTCACCCTGCGCCCGCCGCAACACCACGATTACACCGCCTGGTCCTCCCTGCGCCGGGAGAGTCGGGCGTTCCTGACGCCGTGGGAGCCGACCTGGGCCGAGGACCACCTGACCCGCAAGGCGTTCACCAACCGGGTCTACTGGGCGCAGCGCTCTGTGGCCCAGAGCACCGCCGTGCCGCTCTTCCTCTTCCGGCGCGAGGACGAGGCGCTGGTCGGGGCGATCACCCTCGACAATATCCGCCGCGGCCCGTCCCAGGCGGCGACGACCGGCTATTGGATCGGCGCGACCTATGCGCGGCAGGGTTTCATGCGCGAGGCGATCGCGGCGGTGGTTCACCATGCCTTCACCGTCCTCGACCTGAGCCGGATCGAGGCCGGCTGCCTGCCGGAGAACACGCCGTCGCGGAAGCTTCTGGAGAGCTGCGGCTACAAGTATGAGGGCGTGGCGCAGAGCTACCTCCAGATCAACGGGCGCTGGCGCAACCATGTGCTCTACGCGAACCTCCGGGCGGATCGGCGGGGGCGGACGGATGCGGGGTGAGATGGCCGCGCGCCCGCGAACCATTCAGAACAGATGAACAACGGTTGTTCTGCTTCCCCGCCCGAATAGCGCCGAAGGCGCCGGGCATCGACAGACCGTCCGGGCGGGCTGGCGATTGGGTTATCGTGAGCGCGAAGCTCGGGGCGAAGATGTATCTGGCTGCCATAAATTGCGTTAGCTCAGGGGAAGGATCGCCATCCCCCGGTCTGTCGATACCCGGCTTGCGTTCTGCTGGGCTGGAAAGAGGCCGAAAACTCGCGCCACTCGTTCGACGACATGCCGCCTTGCCCTAACTTCGATCTCATGCGCCTCCTTGCCGTCCTCCTGCTCCTCATCCCGGCCCTCGCTTCGGCGCAGACCGAGGACCGCCGCCCCTCCCACTGCATCGCACTGGTGGAGAACACGCCCGGCCTCGCGGTCCTGACACCGGCCAATTACCAGGCGCCGCTGGACGAGCACAGTGTCCGGCTGACCTATGTCGACCATTCCATGGTCCTGATCCAGACCGCCGGTGGGCTCTCGGCGGTGACCGATTTCGCGGGCTGGATCGGCAATGTGGAGTTCACGCCCGATCTGGTCACGATGAACAATGCTCATTCCACGCATTGGACCCCGTTCCCCGACCCGGCGATCCCCCATGTGCTGGAAGGCTGGCGGCAGGAGGGGGAACCCGCCGACCACCATCTCGACCTGGGCGAGATGCTGGTGCGCAACGTCACCACCGATATCCGCAGCCGGGGTCCCGAGGGGATCGACGGCAATTCGATCTTCGTCTTCGAGGTCGCCGGGCTCTGCATCGGGCATCTGGGCCATCTCCACCACGAGCCGACGCCCGAGCAATACGCCGCCATCGGGCGGCTCGATGTCGTGATGGCGGCGGTGGATGGCGGGCTGACCGTCGATCTGCCGACGATGATCCGCATCCTTCAGCGGTTCCGGTCCTCGGTGGTGATCCCGATCCACTGGTTCGGGCGCAGCACTCTGGAGCTCTTCCTCGACGGCATGTCCGAGGATTTCGCCATCGAGCGGCCCGGCGCGGCGGGGATGGAAATCTCCTTGCGCACGCTGCCGAACCGGCCCACGGTCGTGGTCCTCGAACCGCGGTTTCTCGGCCTCGACTGACATTTCATGACCCTCACTCCTGTCTCCGACGCCTTCGTCGACGGCCTGCGTGCCGATCTGCCGGCGCCGGTGTTCCGCGAGACGACGGACGCCTATCTGCGGGAGCCGCGGGGCCGCTGGGAGGGCCGGGGCCGGGTTCTCGCGCCCGGATCGACCGACGAGGTGGCGGCTATTGTGCGGGCCTGCGCGGCGGCGCGGGTCGGGATCGTGCCCTATGGCGGCGGCACCGGTCTTGTCGGCGGGCAGCTCATGGCCCAGGGGCCCGCGCCGGTGATCCTGTCGCTGGAGCGGATGAGTGCGACCCGGGAGGTCTACCCGTCGGAAAACGTGCTGGTGGCCGAGGCGGGGGCGATCCTCGCCGATATCCGGGACGAGGCAGCACGCCACGACCGGCTCTTTCCGCTGACCCTCGCCTCCCAGGGGTCCGCCCGCATCGGCGGCCTTCTGGCCACCAACGCGGGCGGGGTGAACGTCGTGCGTTACGGCAATGCGCGGGCACAGTGCCTGGGGCTTGAGGCGGTGATAGCCGATGGGTCGGTCTGGCACGGGCTGACGCGGCTCCGGAAAGACAATCTGGGCTATGATCTGCGCGATCTGCTGATCGGGTCGGAGGGGACGCTGGGGATCATCACCGCCGCCGCATTGCAATTGGCGCCGGTCCCGGCGGGGGACGGAACCGCGCTTCTCGCGATCCCGTCCCCGTCCGCCGCGCTCGATCTTCTGGCGCTGGTGCGGGACCGGGTGGGTGACGGGCTCTCTGCCTTCGAGCTGAGCGGGCGGCAGGGGCTCGATTTCCTCGCCGAGGTCGGGCCGGAGACAGCCGTCCCGCTCGATCCGGTGCCGGACTGGATGGTGCTGATCGAGGTGGGTTTGCCCGCCGGGTTGGCACCGGACGCGGTGCTGGAAGCGCTGTTCGATGCGGCCGTGGAGCGCGGTCTGACCTCGGACGGCGTCATCGCCCGGTCCGAGGCGCAGCGCCGGGCGTTTTGGGACATCCGCGAAAACATCCCCGAAGCCAACCGCCGGATCGGGGCGGTGTCGTCGCACGACATTTCCCTGCCGCTCTCGGCGATCCCTGAGTTCATCGAGAAGGGCGCGAAGGTGATCGCCGGGATCGGGGCGTTCCGGATCAACTGCTTCGGCCATCTCGGCGACGGCAACCTGCATTACAACGTCTTTCCCCTGCCGGGGCGGGTGCGGGAGGATCATGAGGGGGATCGCGCGGCGATCAAGCGCGCCGTCCACGATCTCACCCACGCCATGGGCGGGTCGGTCGCGGCGGAGCACGGGGTTGGGCGGCTGAAAGTGGAGGACCTGGAGCGCTACGGCGATCCGGCGAAGCTCGCCGCGATGCGGGCGATCAAGGCAGCGCTCGATCCGCTGGGCATTCTCAACCCCGGCGCTGTGCTGCGCGGCTGACCGGCGGATTTGAGTATTTTTGGCCAAATGAAGGACCGGGAGGGGCGCTGCCGTTAACCGGCTTTTCAGGGTCGCGGTGCTAGGAGCATCGCACGCACAAAAGGTGCCTTCCTCAGGCGGCCGCCTCAGCCCCGAACGGGCCGGTCTAAAACGGACCGGGGCGGCCCGCCAAGGCGCCTATTCGCCGTCGAAGGCGCAGAGTGCCTCCACATCGACGCCGAGCGCCTCGAGCTTTGCCCGACCGCCGAGATCGGGCAGGTCGATGACGAAGGCCGCGCCGAGAATTTCGCCGCCGAGCCGCTCGATCAGCTTGATCCCGGCCTCCGCCGTGCCGCCGGTTGCCAGCAGATCGTCGACCAGAAGCACCGTCTCTCCGGGCTGGATCGCGTCGTCATGAACCTCCATGACCGCCTCGCCGTATTCGAGCGTGTAGGCTTCCGACAGGGTCGCGCCCGGAAGTTTGCCCTTCTTGCGGATCGGCACGAAACCGACGGTGAGCTGATGGGCGATGGCCCCGCCGAGGATGAAACCCCGCGCCTCCAGCCCCGCCACCTTGTCGATCCGCATCCCCGCATAAGGGTGCAGCATCTGGTCGATGGCCATGCGGAAGCCGCGCGGATCGGCGAAGAGCGTGGTGACGTCCCGGAACATGATCCCCTCATGGGGAAAATCCACGATGGTGCGGATATAGTCCTTGACGGTCAGGTGGTTGTGCATGGCAGCCTCTGCGACATCGGGGGTTTCCCCGTCATTGCCCAGAGGCTACCACTATTGCAAGTGTCCGGTCTGCGGCGGTCAGGCGCGGCGCCGGCGGCGCAGGAGCCAGGCCAGCCGAGGCCGGCGCCAGTCGAGACGGTCGCGGGTGAAGAACGTCTTTGCGGCAATCAGTTGCATTTCATTGTTCCTTCTTTTTGGCACACCTTTACAGGTACTGCGGCCTCGTATAGGCAATGTATATACAAATGATTGACAGAACGTCAAGGGGCAATCGAAGGACGTGGCGAAGGACGAGAAGAAAAAGGGCAAGAAGGACAGTCAGTTGATCCTGCGCCTCGACAAGGAAGACCGAGATGCCTTCATCGCGCGGTGCAAGGAACTCGACACCAGCGCGGCGCGCGAGGTGCGGCGCTTCATCCGGGATTTTTTGAAGAAGACCGGCTGAGCGCGGATGCCGTTCCGTGCATTGTCCCTTCGGCTGGTGCTCCACACGCGCAGGCCCGTGCTCTGCCGGGGAGGGCAGGGCAACGGCCCGTCGACGGGCCGTGCTGACGCGCTTTCGAAAGCGCGTCCAAAAAGCGCCGTCGACGGCGCTTCAACAAGGCGCGTCGACGCGCCTTCCGCGCTGGCCAGACCGGAACAACGGGGCTTGCGCCGTCTGCACAGGCCAGGTCCGTTCTAGAGAACCCGTCCCGCCACCGCGTCGAGCCGGGCCAGGACGGCGGGGTCGCGCTTCTCCGGGGCGGTCAGAACGGCGAAGTCGAGGGCCCGGTCGCAGCCATGAGGGCAGGGCGCGCGGTCGGGCCCGAGCCGGGCCGGCAGACCGGCCACCAGGGCCCGGGCCTTGTCGGCATTGGCGCCGAGGGTGGCGATGATCTCGGCGATATCGACGCTGCCATGGTCGGGGTGCCAGCTGTCGTAATCGGTGATCATTGCCACGCTCGCATAGCAAAGCTCCGCCTCCCGGGCGAGCTTCGCCTCCGGCATATTGGTCATCCCGATCACGTCGCAGCCCCAGACCTCTCGGTAGAGCCTGCTTTCGGCCAGAGACGAGAATTGCGGCCCTTCCATGGCAAGATAGGTGCCGCCCCGATGGACTGTGACCCCCGCGGCCTCCGCCGCCTCGGCACAGGCGGCGCCGAGCCTCGGGCAGACCGGATGGGCGAGGCTGACATGGGCGACGAAGCCGGTGCCGAAGAAGCTCTTCTCGCGGTTCACGGTGCGGTCGATGAACTGGTCGACGACAACGAAATCCCCCGGCGCCATCTCTTCGCGGAACGAACCGCAGGCGCTGACCGAGATCACGTCCGTCACGCCAAGTCGTTTCAGCGCATCGATATTTGCCCGGTAGGGCACTGTTGTCGGGCTATGGACATGGCCGCGTCCGTGGCGCGGCAGAAAGGCCATGGCGACACCGTCGAGCGTGCCGGTCAGAACATCGTCTGACGGCGTGCCCCAAGGTGTCTCCACCTCCACCCATTCGGCGCTTTCGAGCCCGCCGATCTCATAAACGCCCGATCCGCCGATCACGCCGATACATGTCTTGCGCATGGCCCCTGCCCCCTGCAACCGGAACGAGATTGCCAAGGGCGCGGAACAAGGAAAAGGGCCAATCGGGCCATGGAGCCGCCATCTTTGCGGACGAATCCTTAACTCGTGAGATATCTGCGCTCATATCGCTACGTCCCCCGGGTCTCGCTTCTTGCCTGGCTTCAGGCGCTGATCGTGCTCTGCACCTATATGGCGGCCAACGTCCACGGTGCCCCGTTCGGCGCCGAGCCCCTGGCCTTCGCCGTAGCGCTCTCTGTCGCCCTGTCGCTGGTTCGCAACGGAATCTTGCGGGTGCGCTGGCGCGTCGCGCTGACCGATCGGCGCAAGCGGCTTGATCTACTTGCGGCCGCCTGGGCCGGAATCGGCTTTGTCGCCCTGCTGCTCCACCAGAGCGGCATGGCCGCTGTGCAGCTCTGGGCACTGTGGTATCTGGGGATCGCGACGCTCACCGTCGCTGTCGCGGTGCTGCGTCCCGATGGCGTGACGCAGCTGTCATCCTACTGGGCCACCGGAAAGCCCGACGCGCCTCTTGCCATGGTCTATGTGGCGATGGGCATGGCGGTCTCCGCGGCCACCGCGTTCTGGCTGGCCGATCTCGGCGATCCGGCCCTTGCAGTGGCCTTTGTCGCGGTCGGCGCCAGGCTGGTCGGTTTTCTGACCAACTGGGTCATCTTCCTGATGCTCTTCGAGCGCTGGCGCGCCAGGCAGAGCTGAGCGCGCGGGGCCTGCCGCCCTGCTCAAGGAAGCGGCAAAGCGCCGTTCACGCGACCAATTAATCGGCACTCTCCCCTTGACTCGGCCCATCTCCGCCCGGTGAGGTGAAGTCCGCCGTCCGTTGCGCCACTCAGGGCGCGATCGAGATCTGACATGAAGGAGGTATCCCGTGTTCACCCGAGCCATTCTGACCGCCGCCGCGACGCTGGTCGCCGGAGCGGCCGTTGCCGAGACCGATCTGCCCTTTGCCCTCGACTGGAAGTTCGAGGGCCCCTCGGCGCCCTATTTTGCTGCCATCGATAACGGCCATTTCGCCGAGGCCGGGCTCTCCGTGGAAATCTCCGCCGGCCAGGGTTCGCTCGACGCGATCCCGAAGGTTGCCACCGGCGCCTTTCCGGTGGGCTTCGCCGACATCAACAGCCTGATCAAGTTCCTCGACCAAAACCCCGGCGCGCCGGTCACCGCGGTGATGATGATCTACGACAAGCCGCCCTTCGCCATCATCGGGCGCCGGTCGCTCGGGGTCGAGGGGCCAGCGGACCTCGAGGGCAAGGTCCTGGGCGCGCCGCCGCCGGACGGCGCTTGGGCGCAATTCCCGATCTTCGCCGCCGAAACCGGGATCGATGCGGATGCGATCACTGTGGAGCCCGTTGGCTTTCCGACGCGGGAGCCGATGCTGGCCGAGGGCAATGTCGCCGCGATCACCGGCTTTTCCTTCTCTTCCTACCTGAACCTGGTGCGGCTCGGCATTCCGGAGGACGACATCTCCACCATCCTGATGGCCGATCACGGGGTCGACCTCTATGGCAACGCGATCATCGTCAACACCGACTACGCCGCCGAGAACCCCGAGGTGATCAGCAGCTTCCTCGGTGCCGTGGCGATGGGCTGGACCGATGCCATCGCCGACCCCGCAACGGCGGTCGAAAGCCTGATGAGCCGCAATCCGGCGGCCGATGCCGAGCTGGAGCAGCGGCGCCTGCAACTGGCCATCGATGCCAACGTGGTCACCGACTGGACGACGGCGAATGGCATGGGCGGTATCGACGAGGCGCGTCTTGCGAACGCCATTGAGCAGATCAAGCTGACCTACGAGTTCGAGAACGCGCCCGACGCGGCGCTCTACTTCACCGACGCCTATCTGCCCGAGGGCGGGTTTCCGTTGAACTAAGGTGCGTGCGGGCGTCCGGCCGGGCGCCCGCCCCTTCGGGGGATATTGCTTGGAAAATCTCATCCATATCAAAGACGTGAGGCACGCCTACCAAACCGAGACCGGTCCGTTGCCGGTGCTCGACGGGCTGGAGATTTCGGTCGATGAAGGCGGGTTCGTCGCCGTCGTCGGCCCGTCGGGCTGTGGCAAATCCACGCTCACGCGCCTGATTGCCGGGCTCATGCGGCCCGATACCGGCGAGGTCTGGCTCCATGGCGACATCGTCAAATCGCCGCGCGCCACGGTCGGCATGGCGTTCCAGAACCCGGTTCTGCTGGAATGGCGCTCGATCCTGAAGAACGTGACGCTGCCGCTCGAGATCGTGCCGACGAAGCTCTCCAAGGCCGAGCAGGAGGACCGCGCGCGTTACCTCCTCTCCCTCGTCGGGCTCGAAGGGTTCGAGGACAAGCGCCCCTCGGAGCTATCGGGGGGCATGCGCCAGCGCGCCTCGCTCTGCCGCGCCCTGGTCCATCAGCCGGAAGTGCTTATCCTCGACGAGCCCTTCGGCGCGCTCGATGCCTTCACCCGCGAGGATCTTTGGCAGACCATGCACAAGGTTAAGGAGAAGGAGCCCTTCACCGGGGTGCTGATCACTCACGATCTGCGCGAATCCATCTTCCTCGCCGATCAGGTCGTGGTGCTGTCGGGCCGCCCGGCGCGGACGCAATACGTCCTCGACGTGCCGCAGACCGGCCCCCGCGATCTCGAACATCTCTACACGCCCGAAGCGGCGGAGATGCTGGCGATCCTGCGCCACCAGATCGAGATCGCCCAGGGCCGCGCTCCGGAAGGCAGCCCGCCACCCGAAGATGCCGGCGCGCCGGCCGAACCGGCCCATTGAGGGGAGAGCCATGACCGATACTCCCGCCGAGACCGCCCCTGCGCCCGCCGCCGCTCAGGCCCCGCGCTCCGGCCTGATCGCCGCGTTGACCAGCCGCGCCGTCGTTGCCCCAATCGCCGCCGTCATCGTTTTCCTGGTCTTCTGGGAAGCCCTGGTCTGGATCAACGACTGGCCGGATTTCGTGATGGCCTCGCCGTCCGACCTGCCGGACTCCTACATCCGCTACTGGAACCTGTTTCTGGTCATGGGCTGGCAGACATTATGGCGGACCGTGGTGGGGCTGCTCTTGGCCGTCGCCGTGGGCGTGGCCATCGGCATGGTCATGGGCTTTTCGCGGACGATGCGGGACGCGCTCTATCCGCTCCTCGTGGGCTTCAACGCGATCCCGAAGGCGACGGTGGTGCCCATCGTGGCGCTGCTCTTCGTCGGCGCGCACGATTTCAACACCGTGCTGATCGCCTTCATGATCTCGTTTTTCCCCATCGCCGTCTCGGTCTCCATCGGCCTCTCGACGCTGGAGCCGGAGTACCGCGACATCCTGCGCTCGCTCGGCGCCTCTCAGGCCACGATCTTCTGGAAGATCGCTCTGCCGAAGACCCTACCGGAGTTCTTCGGGGCGCTGAAGGTGGCCGTGACGCTGGCCTTCATCGGCACCAACCTGATGGAGATCGTCAGCCCCCATGGCCGCGGCCTGGGCGCGCTTTTCGATAGCGGCAAGACGAACTCGGATTATCCGCTGATGTTCGCGGTGCTGATCGCCTTGGCCTTCCTCGGGATCGTTCTCTACTACGTCGTTGTGGCGCTTGAGAAAATCTTCGCCGGCTGGGCGGAGCGGCAGCCGGGCTAGGGTGTCGCTCGCGCCGGGGGGACGGCCCGTCGACGGGCCGTGATCGCGCGCTTGCGCCAGCGCGCCCGCC